>CAMKQB010000021.1 GCA_946414825.1 uncultured Lachnospiraceae bacterium | reverse complement strand
ATTTGGTCTTAGTTTTGTAATGATAATTATCGGACTCTTTCTGTCTAGAAAGAATAGCTATAAGAGCTTATAGGAGGCAATATGCAAGTATATAAGACGTTTTTCAAAGTGCTTAGAAAATATAAAATGAGCCTGATCATGTATAGTGCGATTATGATATTTATGATCTGGATATTTGCCTCTGAGAGCAGCTCAGGAGCAGATGAGATAGTGCAGAAGAAGTACTCCATTCTTGTGGTAGATGAAGACAACTCTGCAATTTCTAAAGAGTTTGTGAACTACCTGGGAAAGAGGCATAATCTGGATGATGGAAAGTATACAGATGACCAGATAAAGGACTTACTCTTTTACGAAAATATAAGCGAGTACATCGTGATTCCCAAGGGTTTCGGAGATAACATATCTTCTGTAGTAGAAGCAAAGAAAAATGGTAAGAGCATAAACGAAGAGGATTTGGCGAATATGCTTCAGGCAACCTATGATGAAGGCATGCCAAGAGGAATCTTTATCAATATGCAGATAAATCAATATCTAAATGCTGTAACCGATTACATGGCTTCGGGTGAAGAACTGGCGGACGCTTCAAAAAGAGCTGATTCAGCTTTAGACATATCAGAATTTACAACCTTCCAGGAAGAGGAGGTGGATACAAATGCAGTTAAATACACATCGTTTCTTGTGCTTCCATACGGTATTCTTTCTATAATCTTCTCCGGAGTAATACCTGTAATCATTGCATTTAATGAAAAAGAAAAGAAGAACAGAACAAACGTTTCTTCTATAAAGCTTACTTCGAGAAATATATCACTTATTTTTGGCGCGGCAACAGTTGCATTTGCGGTAGCAACGGTATTCATAATTGTAATCACATTGAAAAATGGAGCCGGGGTTGCTTTTACCTCCTCCTGGTGGTTATCGGTGCTTAATACTTATATCTATACTATTACAGCAACGCTACTGCTATCAATGCTTACCAGTTTCCCTATTCTGATTTCGAAGGGATCAACAAATGCGGCTTCCTTCATTACAGTGATAATCGGTCTGTCCTTTGCTTTCCTGGGCGGAACCTTCGTTGATCTGGATATTCTTGGCGAGGGAGTTGCGAAGGTTGGAAGGTTCATTCCAAATTATTGGTACAGTGTTGCATGTAAGAAGATATGGTATGATGGGGCAGGATTTACCGACCTTATTGGATGCTATGGTCTGCAGCTGCTCTTTGGAGTTGCTTGTTTAACAGTGGGGCTTGCAGTCACAAGATATTACGGCAATAAGGCGAACGCTTAGAGAAGGATACGACTACTGTATAATGTTGTCGGCAAAAAGGAAAACTGATATACTGATTGCATGAACAGGATAATTGATAAAATAATAATACTTGCTATATCACTTTATGCTGTGAGCTCTATGCTCGGTGGGACGGCATTTATGATATGCATATATGCAGCAATTATTTTTAGCGCACTTAATTATTATCTGATTCGCGGAGAAAAATCGGACAATTCGATGAAACCAGAGTCGGGTGGTGAATGGTGCGCTTTTTTCCTTGAAATAATTGTGGCAGTAATAGCTGTTTTCTATGCTCCTGCTGTATCGCTGGTTCCGATTGTGATTTACGATAGTACCAGAAGCAGAAACTATATAGCGGGTGTTTTATCTGTGATAGCTGTTATAAATTCCTTTCTTGAATATGGGCTATACAGAACTTTATTTATTATACTTATTTCAGTCTTGGCTATAATTCTATCAATTAAGTCGGAGAGACTAAGTATCCTATCAAAGGATTACAGAAGAATCAGAGATGACAGTGCTGAGAAGAATACCAGGCTCCAATCTCAGAATATGGAGCTGATAAATGCTAGAGACACAGAGATATATAATGCTCAGCTCTCAGAACGTAACCGAATCGCAAGAGAGATTCATGACAATGTAGGTCACACACTGTCGCGTGCCATACTTCAGATGGGAGCGCTTCTTGCCATTCACAAGGAAGAACCGGTACATGGTCAGCTGGAGGAGGTCAGACAAACTCTTGATAGTGCCATGAATAATATCAGGTCAAGTGTACACGACCTGCATGATGATTCCATAGACGTGAAGGCGAGTATCGGTCAGATGACGGAGCTGCTGAAGGCAGATTATAATCTTAGTCTCGATATAGATATCGGAGATAATATGCCTCGCCCGGTTAAATATGCCGTTATAGGAATTACTAAAGAGGCTATCTCGAATATCACTAAGCATAGTAAGAATAAAAATGTTATCATATCATTAAATGAGCATCCTTCTATGTATCAACTGGTAATTCATGACTATGATAGTGCTAAGGATGCTTCGGAAAGCTTACTGGAAGAGTCCTCCGGTGAGAGCTTCACAGATGAGGTTGGAATGGGGCTCGAGAACATCAGAAGCCGTGTTGAATCGGTAAAGGGAACGCTTACCATTTCGACTGATAATGGTTTCCGTATATTTGTATCTATCCCAAAATAAGAAAGAGAGAATGAGATGAAAGTCGTTATAATTGATGATGATAAGCTGGTGGCTGCTTCCTTAAAAACAATAGTTGAATCTGATCCGGATATCGAGGTTTTAGCTACAGGAACATCGGGCAGGGAGGCGATTGAACTGTATGACAGGTACACTCCGGATGTCCTTCTTTCAGACATTCGTATGGAGGGAATGACGGGGCTTGAAGCTGGAGAGACAATTCTTGGTGAACACCCGGATGCGAAGCTTCTGTATCTCACAACCTTTAATGATGATGAATATATAGTTAAAGCCTTATCGATTGGCGCAAAGGGATATATAATCAAGCAGGACTTTGATTCTATTATACCTTCTCTAAAGGCTGTAAATAGTGGACAGTCTGTTTTCGGAAATGAAATCACCGAGAAGCTTCCGAACATACTTAAACCGAAAGAAACCACCGAAGCAAGTGTCGATTTTGCAGCCTTTGACCTCACAGATCAGGAGGCGGAAATAGTAAAACGTGTGGCAGAGGGACTGTCAAATAAGGAGATAGCGGACCAGCTATATCTATCCGAAGGAACAGTCAGAAACTATATCAGTAACATTTTATCTAAGCTGGATCTGAGAGATAGAACAAATCTGGCGATTTTTTATTATAAGAATATGTAATCTTTTAATCTGTGTATTAAAATGTTATAATAGATGTCAGTTTTATGCGCTAAAAAGCGTCAGTAATCAGTTTTTGGAGGGTTATATAAATGGGAGAATTGGTATTTAGAGATAGAAAGAGAAACTGGTGTGGACTTCCTTGGTCATTTACTATCTACAGTTTTGATGATGAGAGAATATTTATAGAAAGTGGAGTGTTTTCCAAGAAGGAGGATGAGGTAAGACTCTATAGAGTCCTGGATATATCCCTTACCAGATCCTTTATTCAGAGAATATTCAAGATGGGCACTATTACAATAGACAGTTCTGATAAGACATTGAAATGCTTCCAGTTGAAGAATATCAAGAATTCAAGAGAGGTTAAGGAGCAACTGTCACAGCTTGTTGAGGAGGAACGTCAGCGTAAGAGAATCACCGGTCGTGAATATATGGTTGATCACGATCATGACGAATTCGATGAGGATCCTTATCATTAATTACTTTTTAGTTTTAGAGGTTCATTTATAAGGAGTACAGTTATGAAGAAGATATTGGTTATGGGCGTTCTTCTGATTATGTGTCTCGCATCACTTACATCCTGTGGTAAGAAGAAGGCTACGAATCCGGTTGTTGAGGATGCTCAGCTTGGAGTTCAGCTGGAGGATAAGGCGCGTGATGTTACTGGTCAGCAGGAAGAACAGGCTGAAGAAGCAGATAAAATGTTAGATAAGACGGGAGAATAAACCGTTAGTATAGATTGAATAATAAGGAGGATTTTGAAATGGCAGGATTAGATGATCTTAAGAATGTAGTAGACAAGGCTGGAGACGTTGCCAAGAAGGCAGAGGATGCAGCTAAGAAGGCTGGAGTTACAGAGAAGGATGTTGAGAAGGCTAAGGACAAGGCTGTTGATATAGCTAAGGACTTAATCAATAAGAAGAAATAATTCAACCTATTAATAGTTGAAGGTACTATATTAATCACGGGGAGGAAGAGATGGTTCAGTGTCCTAATTGTGGAGGTCTTCTGAAGTTTGATATCGCTTCTCAAAAAATGAAATGCGATTCGTGTTCGTCTCTTTTTAATCCTTATGCATTTGATGCACAGGGGGCAGAAGAGACTAAAGAATACGATGTGACCATATTTAAATGCCCGCAGTGTGGTGGTGAGATAACATCTACGGATGAAACTGCTGCGGGTTTTTGTAGTTACTGCGGTTCTTCGAATGTGCTTGAGAGCAGAATATCAAAAGAAAAAAGACCGGAACTAATTATACCGTTCAAAAAAACAAAACAGGATTGTACGGCGGCTTTCGAACACTTTATTAAGAAAGCAATATTTGCTCCGAAGGCTTATAGAGAGGCGGGAAGAGCGGATTCCTTCAGAGGAATCTACATGCCTTATTGGTTATATGATATGTCTCAGAGAGGGGATATTAATATTCCTACCTCGACATCTCATAGAAGTGGAGATTATATAATCACTGATCATTATTTGATGAGGGGAAAACTGGATAGCTATTATAATGGTGTTTCCTATGATGCTTCGTCTACATTTGCGGATGATATAAGTAGTGATATAGCTCCTTATAGTGTTAAGGATATAACTCAGTTTAGCCCTTCTTTTCTGTCGGGCTTCTATGCTGATTTGGCAGATGTTGATTCAGGTGTATATAAAGAAACAGCAATTGATCTTGCTCAGGAAAGTACTTATAACTATCTGAGAAAGAGCAGTCCTATGGCTGGTCAGGGTTTCGATTCGCCAAAAGAAACGGTAAAAAGTGGAATACGTACAAATATAAACGTAACTCGTTCTGCAATGTTCCCTGTATGGTTTATGTCCTATAGGAATAGAGACAGAGTTGCGTATGCAACTGTAAATGGACAAACTGGAAAGGTGTCTGCGGATGTTCCTATGAGTGTTCCTAAGTATCTTATGTGTGCGCTTGCTATAGCGATTATTCTGTTTGGAATATTCCAGTTGTTCTTTACTATAACACCGAAGGTACTTGTTCTTCTGGTTGGAGTTATTGCATTGATAAGCGTTCTTTCATATGGATCGGAGATGAAGAAAATAGTTTCGCTTGAAAACTATGAAGATGATCTGGGAATGCTGGAACGTGAGAGAAAAATAGAAGAAAAGAAAAGAGCGAGAGCCGAAGCCCAGAAGGGTGCGTCCTTTGAAGATGCGCAGGGCGTTACAGGAAATAGCTATGTTATAACGAAGAATGATATGAAGCGCGCGAAGAAGGATACAGCTCGTAAGAAGAAGGCTGAGAAGAAGTCCGGTGGAATGATAACCGGGATAATGGTTGCAGTTTTTGTGTTCGTTATCGGTGGAACCATATTTTCTGGCGGACTTGCAGAGATTCTTGATACAGGTAATCTAGGTATTGGCTTCGGTATAGCTATGCTTGTACTTTTGGTAATAGCTCTAATAAGTACGATAAAAGCGGGACAGAGTATATCTCGGATGCGTACCAGGATGGGACTTCCTGCATCCATATGTTCAACCGTCAGTCTCGCGCTGATAACAATTATTGTATTTAGTAACTCAATAAATGATACTCTCTATTACATAATCGCTATTATTGCCATGGTGGGAGTTATTCTGAATATTTTAGGAATCATAAGAGGATATAATTATCTGGCTATGAGACCATTGCCTCAGTTTGATATATATCAGGGAGGTGATGACCGTGCTTAGAGAGAATAAGTTAAGAAGCCTGGTGAGCTATAGACTAATAGCTGCTGTGGTAAGCATTATCCTTATAGTTGCATTTATTGCTCCATTTGGCTCCGTATGGGCCTGGGATGACAAAGGTTCTGATGAACAGACTACATATACGAATTCAGAAACCGGATATCAGGCGGTTATAATAGATGAAGCGGGACTTCTGACAGAGGGTGAAAAGAAGAGCCTTCTCGAAGATATGACTCCTGTTACGGATTATGGAAATGCTCTTTTCTATTCGATAGATAAGAATAAGGGTACAACTATATATGTTGGAAGAGATAAGCTCGAAGAGCTGTTCGGTCCTTCTCCAAATGGAACTGTATTCATAATAGATATGGCCAATAGAGAGCTATCTGTTTACAGTGATGGAGAGATATACAGGTCAGTCACAAGATCTAAGTCCTCAAGTATAGTTTCAAATGTTTATCGACTAGCTACAGCTGAGAAGTATTATGAATGCGCCAGCAAGGCCTTTAAAGAAATAAGCGCCACATTAAATGGTTCCAGGATAGCAGAGCCTATGAAGCTTGCTTCGAATATACTTCTGGCTATTATGCTTGGACTCCTGATAGCTTATTGGATAGTAAAAGCCTTTTCAATAGTTCCAAAGCCTTCCGAGAAGGAGCTTCTGGCAGCTATTCAGACAAAGCAGGAATTGCTGGATTATAGCAAAGTCTTTACACATCAGACTAGACGTTATGATCCGCCTAGCTCATCTTCTTCATCCTCCGGCGGTGGAGGAGGAGGCGGAGGAGGCGGTGGCGGCGGAGGCGCCAGCCACGGTTTCTAAAGCATTTAATAGTGAAAGGTCACTTGATAGTGACCTTTTTCTTTTTAATTATTGGTACTTTTTTTACTTGATAAGACTGGTAAGTTGATGGTAAAATTTAGCTATCTATGGCCTTGGGGGAATTATGCCATAAGTAGGTTAGGAGAGAAAAATGAGAAAAACTAAAGTTATTTGTACTATTGGACCTGCAAGTGATAATGAAGAAACACTTCGTCAATTGATAGAGGAAGGAATGGCAGTTGCCAGATTCAACTTCTCTCATGGTACACATGAAGAACATAAGAAGAAGTTCGACCTGGTAAAGCGTGTTAGAGCTGAGCTTAGACAGCCAATCGCAATTATGCTTGATACAAAAGGCCCTGAATATAGAATTAAAACCTTTGAACATGGAAGTATAACTCTGAATGATGGAGATATATTTACATTTACTACAGATGAAATAATAGGTAATCAGGAGAGGGTGTCTGTAAGCTACAAGAATCTGATAGATAATCTTGAGGTGGGTGACAGAATACTTGTTAACAATGGACTGGTTATATTTGAAGTAATAGAACTTAAGGGAAATGACGCTGTCTGCAAATGCCTTGCAGGTGGTGTTATGTCAGATAGGAAGTCAATGAATTTCCCAAATAAGGTTCTTGATCAGCCTTTCCTCAGCGAGCAGGATAAGCAGGATCTTATCTTCGGTATCCAGAATGGTGCCGATTATGTGGCGGCTTCTTTTGTTTCTACAGAACAGGACGTAATGGATATGCGTCAGTTTCTGGATGAGAATGGCGGTGAAGACGTAGAGATAATTGCTAAGATAGAGAACCGTTCAGGAGTTGAACATGCAGAGGAAATCTGTAGGATTGCCGACGGTATCATGATTGCCAGAGGTGACCTTGGAGTTGAGATTCCTGGAGTGGAGGTGCCATCCGTTCAGAAGTATCTCATTTCCAAATGTCGTATGATGGGTGTCAGAGTTATCACAGCCACTGAGATGCTTGAGTCTATGATCAAGAATCCACGCCCAACAAGAGCGGAGATATCTGACGTAGCAAATGCAGTTTATGACGGTACATCAGCAGTTATGCTTTCGGGAGAGACGGCTTCTGGTAAGTATCCGGTTCAGGCGCTTAAGACTATGGTTGAGACAATTGAGTTCACTGAAAGCAAGATTCATTACAAGAAGAGATTCAGAAATGCTGATTTCGAGGTTCGTAATAATCTCGATGCTATATCACATACAGTTTGTACAATGGCTATTGATGTCGGTGCTAAGTGTATAATAGTTAACTCCCTCAGCGGAATGACAGCTCGAATGGTTAGCAGATTCCGTTGTCCGGTAGATATAATTGGTATGACAACATCTGCAAAGGTTTGGCGTAAGCTGAATCTTTCCTGGGGTCTGACTCCTGTAATGTGCGGAGTATATGACAGCATGGAGGAAATGTTCACTAATTCTGTAATAGAGGCTAAGAGTACTCTTGGACTTGAGAAGGGTGATAATGTTGTTATCACTGGCGGACTTGTAAATGGAGCAAGTGGAAATACCAATCTTATAAAGGTTGAAGAGATAAATTGACTTATTGACAAGGAGATGTTTTGATGAAGGGTGACGCTACAAAGGCTAAATTTGTTAGTTCTTTATATGAGCTTGCAAAGAATAATCCTATAGATAAAATTACGGTAAAACAGATATCTAAGAATTGCGGGCTCACATCACAGACATTTTATAATCATTTTCCTGATAAATTTGAACTGGCACTTTGGGCCTATAAATGCAAAGTAGATGAGCTTTTTGTTGAATATAAAGAAGGCTCTATTGACTGGGCTGAATTATTGAAGGGGTTTATTGAAGGATATGATAAAAACTCCAGATTTATAATGAATGCATTTAAAAACACTCATGGTGCAGATTCTTATCTGGCTAAATCGGCTTTGTATCTAAAGGAAAAAATGGAAGCGGCGGCGCTAAGGATAAAGGGCGAGGATATATTGGATATAGATACGGAGTATCTGATACACGGATATGTATGTGCTCTGCTCAATATTATAGCCTTGTGGATTGATGATAATAAGTCCATAAATGAGGATGTAATGGTAAGAATTATGCAAGACGCAATGCCAGCGAAGCTTAGTTGTATTTTTGCCCCATAAATGCTAAGATACTGTTGTTGAATTTTGGGACGTTGGAGCTATTCATGGATAAGAGAAAGTTCATTAAAAAACTTGATAAGAATCTGGGGATGACGAAGATTCGTAATCAGATAAGAGCCATTAGTTTGCTCTTTGTTTTCCTGGTTATTGGAGCGGCATTTGCAATATATATGAACCATAATGGAATATGGCTGTCATATGGTATTATTATAGCTGCTGTATCGATGATAGTTCTGGCTTTATTTATGTCCTACAGAATAAAGCTTAAGGTTCGTCTCAGCAATATGAAGCTGGACTATAGAGAGAGAATAGTTACTCCTTTTGCCAGAGAGTATTTTGAAGATGGCTATTTCTCTAAAATAGGAAGTTTGACAGAGCGTGAGATAATTGCGACAAATATGTTCTCCAGCGCTAAGGATTACGAATACTCTTCCTGTAATGAGCTGAAGGGTAAGCATAAGTCAGTGAAGTTTTCAAATTCGGATGTTTTTGAGGATTGTTATCCAAGCGAATATCATGTTCATGGAAGATTTTTTGAATTTGATATTAAAACTCCAAATATCAATCCTGTCATTTTCACAACATCAACAGCGCCGATTCTTGAGTGCCAAAATCCGCAGGTTAAGTTGGTGAAGCCTCATAATGATGTTATTGACAGAATGTTCCGTGTATATGCATTTGATGAAAATGAGGTAAATGCTCTGCTGACAGATAACATGGTTTACAAGCTGAGACAGCTGGTTGGACTGCAGCTTGGAAGAATAGTTAAGATTGGTTTCCAGAACGGAAAAACCTATATGTACTTTACAACAGAGGAATCAACCTATGCTGAAGAGTTTACTAAGAAAAACTCGCTGGAAAATGAACTTAAAAAAATAAGAGAAAAATTTAACGTAGTAGGAAAAATTATTGATATTTTATAGAAAAGAGGTAGCTAGAGTTGGAAGAAGTAGTAAATGCCGGAAATGTAGATGCCGTATATGGTGGTCCTAAGGAAAAGCCTGATGAGAGTACTCTTAGGGTCGACGAGGATGGAATAAGAGAGTATGTTACTCCGGATATGATTATTGGAGATATCATTTCATGGTATCCTGATGCATCACTGGTACTCATGAAATGTGGTATGCACTGCATTACATGTGGAGTGTCACAGTATGAATCTCTTGAGCAGGCTTGTGCCGTTCATGGATTATATGTTGATGATGTTGCTAAGGTTGTAAATGATTATCTGACACAGACACTTAGTAAAAAAGAGGAAGAATAAATAGAAAACACTGAAAGGACATTTAATTATGTACGACAAGGTATCCCCAAAGTTAAACTTTGCCGAGAATGAAGACAAAGTACTAAAATTCTGGAATGAAGAGAAAATCTTTGAAAAGAGTATAGATGAGAAGAAGGATCTTCCTACCTATACATTTTATGATGGCCCTCCAACGGCCAATGGTAAGCCACACATCGGACACGTGCTTACAAGAGTTATCAAGGATATGATTCCACGTTACCAGACTATGAAGGGACACAAGATCATTCGTAAGGCTGGATGGGATACTCATGGTCTTCCTGTTGAGCTTGAAGTTGAGAAGGAAATCGGAATCGACGGCAAGGAACAGATTGAAGAATACGGTATCGAACCATTTATCGGAAAATGTAAAGAATCCGTATGGAAGTATAAGGGCATGTGGGAGCAGTTCTCAGGCAAGGTTGGTTTCTGGGCTGATATGGATGATCCATATGTTACTTATCATAATGATTATATAGAGTCAGAGTGGTGGGCACTTAAGAAGATCTGGGATATGGGTCTTCTCTACAAGGGCTTCAAGGTTGTTCCTTATTGTCCTCGTTGTGGAACTCCACTTTCATCTCACGAGGTGGCTCAGGGATATAAGAGTGTTAAGGAAAGATCTGCAGTTGTTCGTTTCAAGGCTAAGGTTGCTGAGGGCGAGGAGCAGTATTACTTCCTTGCATGGACAACTACTCCATGGACACTTCCTTCAAACCTTGCACTTTGTGTTAACCCAGAGGAAAGCTATAGCAAGGTAAAGGCTTGCGATGGTTATACATATATTCTTGCAGATGCACTTCTTGATACTGTACTTGGACCTCTTGCAGAGGAAACTGTAAAGGACGAGTCAGGCGAGAATGTAAAGAAGTATGACACTTCAGCAACAGACGGTAAGGCTTATATAAAGCTTGAGTCATATAAGGGTATCGAGCTTGAGGGAAGAGAGTATGAGGCTCTCTATGAGGCGGCTGCAGATAAGGCTGCCAAGCAGCACAAGAAGGCACATTACATCGTGGCTGATGACTATGTAACAATGTCCGATGGTACCGGTATCGTTCATATAGCTCCTGCCTTCGGTGAGGACGACGGACGTGTAGGACGTAAGTATGACTTGCCATTCGTGCAGTTTGTTACTGCAGAAGGAAATATGTCAGAGGAGACTCCATTTGCGGGACTCTTTGTTAAGGATGCTGATCCTAAGGTTCTTGTGGATCTGGATGAGAGAGGACTTCTCTTCTCAGCTCCTAAGTTCGAACATGACTATCCATTCTGCTGGAGATGTGATACTCCACTTATCTACTATGCTAGAGAGTCATGGTTCATTAAGATGACAGAGGTTAGTGACCGCATGGTTGCTAATAACAATACAGTTAACTGGATACCTGAGGGTATCGGTAAGGGACGTTTCGGAGAATGGCTTAAGAATGTTCAGGACTGGGGACTTAGCCGTGACCGTTACTGGGGTACTCCACTTAATGTTTGGGAGTGCGAAGAAAATGGTAACAGAATAGCTATCGGTTCCATCGCCGAGCTTCGTGAGAAGGGATACATCCTTAAGGATGGCGAGAAGTGTCCTGTACCAGAGGATATAGAGCTTCACCGTCCATTCGTGGATGAGGTTGTTATAGATGATCCTGAAAGCGGACTGCCTATGCACAGAGTTCCAGAGGTTATCGACTGCTGGTTCGACTCAGGTGCTATGCCATTTGCACAGTGGCACTATCCATTTGAGAACGAGGATATCTTTAATGATAACTTCCCTGCAGACTTCATTTCCGAGGCTGTTGACCAGACCCGTGGATGGTTCTATTCACTGATGGCTATATCAACACTGCTGTTTGATAAGGCTCCATATAAGAATGTTATCGTTCTGGGACATGTTCAGGATAAGGATGGTCAGAAGATGAGTAAGTCCAAGGGTAATGCAGTTGACCCTATGGAGGCTCTCGGTAAGTATGGTGCAGATGCTATCAGATGGTACTTCTATACTAACTCTCAGCCATGGCTTCCAAATCGTTTCCACGAGGATGCGGTACTTGAGGGACAGCATAAGTTCATGGGTACACTTTGGAATACTTATGCATTCTATACCCTTTATGCTGAGATTGATCAGTTTGATCCTACTAAGTATACATTAGATAAGGCTTCGCTGTCTGTTATGGATAAATGGCTTCTCAGCCGTCTGAATACAGCAGTTAAGACCTTCGATGAGAACTTAGGTGCATATAAGATACCTGAAGCTGCAAATGTACTTGCTACATTTGTAGATGATATGAGTAACTGGTACGTAAGACGCTGCCGTGAGAGATATTGGGCTAAGGGCATGGAGCAGGATAAGATCAATGCTTATATGACACTCCATACAGCGCTTGTAACTATATGCAAGACTGCAGCACCTATGATCCCATTCCTGACAGAGAGCATTTACCAGAATCTGGTTAGAAGTGTAGATAAGGATGCTCCTATAAGTATACATCTGTGCGACTTCCCTGAGGTAGATGAGTCACTCATCGACACAGATCTTGAGAAGTCCATGCAGGAGGTTCTTGCTATTAAGACCTTCGGTAGTGCAGCTCGTAATCAGGCAAATATCAAGAATCGTCAGCCTATTGCAAATATGTACGTAAAGGCTGCCAGCAAGCTGGATGATTTCTATATCGATATAGTTAAGGATGAACTGAATATCAAGAATGTTGAATTTAAGGATGATATGTCAGACTTCTCTACATATACATTTAAGCCACAGCTCAGAACTGTTGGTCCAAAGTATGGAAAGATCGTAGGTGGCATCAGACAGTATCTTGCTGATATCGAGGACGGAAATGCCGCATATGCTGAGCTTAAGTCCAACGGATCACTTAAGTTTGATATAGACGGACAGGAAGTTGAGCTGACAGAAGAGGATCTGCTCATTGATGTTGCAGAGAGTGGCGACTATGTTACATTCGGTGACAATAATGTTACCGTTGTTATAGATACAAAGCTTACACCTGAGCTTATTGAGGAAGGCTTTGTAAGAGAAATCATTTCTAAGGTTCAGACTATGCGTAAGGAGGCAGGCTTCGAGGTTACAGACAGAATTACTCTTTATCTGGACAAGAATGAGAAGATTTCAGAGATCATTGTTAAGAATGATGAGAAACTGAAATCGGCAGTTCTTGCTGATCATATAATGATTGGTAAGATGTCTGGATTCACCAAAGAATGGAATATCAATGGAGAGACAGTAATACTTGGTGTGTCTAAATAACTAACTACAGCAAAAGGGTGAGGTTGTAGTAAAAGGAGGATAACCCTATGAAAAAAATAGCAAAGTTTGACAAAGAGAGTTTCAAGAAGGAGATAGCTTCCAATGTGAAGATGCTATATCGTAAGACTCTCGATGAGGCAACTCCACAGGAGATATATCAGGCAGTTAGTTATGCTGTTAAGGATGATATCATCGACAGATGGATAGCTACTCATAAGGTTTATAAGGAGAAGAATGTCAAGAAGGTTTACTATCTTTCGATGGAGTTCCTTGTAGGACGTGCACTTGGAAATAACCTGCTGAATCTTGGATATTATGAAGATATCAAAGAAGCTCTTGATGAGATGGGATTTGATATCAACTTTATTGAAGATCAGGAGAGAGATCCTGCGCTTGGAAATGGTGGTCTGGGAAGACTTGCAGCATGTTTCCTCGATTCGCTTTCAACATTGGGATATCCTGCTTATGGATGCGGTATCCGTTATCACTATGGTATGTTCAAGCAGGCGATTGTTGATGGATATCAGCTTGAAGAGCCAGATGATTGGTTGAGAAATGGATTCCCATTCGAAATAAAGAGAAATGAATATGCTACTGAGGTTAAGTTCGGTGGATATGTTCGTGTAGAAAATAGAAATGGACGTAATCATTTTATTCAGGAAGGTTATACATCGGTTCGTGCCGTACCATATGATATGCCTATCGTTGGTTATGGCAACAATGTAGTTAATACACTTCGTATGTGGGATGCTGAGGCAACACAGGAGTTCAACCTTAACTCATTCGATAGAGGTGAGTATGAGAAGGCTGTTGAGGAACAGAATCTTGCTAAGACTATCAGCGAGGTGCTTTATCCAAATGATAATCATTATTCAGGTAAAGAGCTTCGTCTGAAGCAGCAATATTTCTTCGTATCAGCTTCTCTTCAGACCGCTATCAAGAAGTTCAAGGAGAACAACAAGAAGATTCAGGATCTTCCTAAGAAGGTTACCTTCCAGATGAATGATACACATCCAACTCTGACAGTTGCAGAGCTTATGCGTATCCTCATGGATGAGGAAGGCCTTGAGTGGGATGAGGCATGGGAGATCACAACTAAGACTTGTGCATATACAAACCATACAATCATGTCAGAGGCTCTTGAGAAATGGCCAATCGAGCTTTTCTCCAGACTGCTTCCACGTATATATCAGATCGTTGAGGAGATTAACCGCAGATTCGTTATCAAGATTCAGGAGCTTTATCCTGGAGATCAGGATAAGGTTCGAAGCATGGCTATCCTCTATGACGGACAGGTTAAGATGGCTCACCTTGCAATCGCTGGTTCTTATTCAGTAAATGGTGTTGCAAGACTTCATACTGAGATTCTTAAGAAGAGAGAACTGAAGGATTTCTATGAAATGAATCCTAAGCAGTTCAATAATAAGACAAATGGTGTTACACAGAGAAGATTCCTTGCACATGGAAATCCTCTTCTGGCACAGTGGCTTAATGAGAAGATTGGTGAGGAGTGGATAACAGACTTCTCACAGATGAGCAAGCTTAAGACTTTTGTTGATGACAAGAAGTATCAGCAGGAGTTCATGAATATTAAGTATCAGAACAAGCTTCGTCTTGCCAAGTATATCAAGGAGCATAATGGAATTGATGTAGATCCTAATTCTATCTTCGATGTTCAGGTTAAGAGACTTCATGAGTACAAGAGACAGCTGCTCAACATTCTCCATGTTATGCATCTTTACAGCGAGCTTAAGGAGAATCCTAATTTCGATATGTATCCAAGAACATTTATCTTTGGTGCTAAGGCTGCTGCTGGTTACAAGAGAGCTAAGCTTACAATCAAGCTTATCACTTCAGTTGCTGATGTTATAAATAATGATGCGTCTATCAAGGATAAGATCAAGGTTGTATTCATTGAGGACTACAGAGTATCTAACGGCGAGATCATTTTCGCAGCTGCGGATGTATCTGAGCAGATATCTACAGCATCTCGTGAGGCATCTGGTACCGGTAACATGAAGTTCATGATTAATGGTGCTCCAACAATCGGTACTATGGACGGTGCTAACGTTGAGATAGTTGAAGAGGTTGGTGCTGAGAATGCATTTATCTTCGGTCTTTCAGCTGATGAAGTTATGAAGTACGAGCGTGAGGGTGGCTACAATCCATGGGATATCTACAACAGCAATCAGATTGTTCGTAGAGTTCTTACACAGCTCATCAATGGTACATATAATGATGATACTGAGCTCTTCAGAGATTTGTATGATGCTCTTACTAAGGAAGATATTTACTTCATCCTTAAGGACTTCGATTCTTATGCTGAGGCTCAGGCTAGAGTTGATGCGGCTTACAGAGATAAGGACGCATGGGCTCGTATGGCTATGATGAATACAGCTTGCTCAGGTAAGTTCTCATCAGATAGAACTATTGAGCAGTATGTAAAGGATATTTGGAAGCTTAAGAAGGTTGAGGTTAATCTTGAGGCGTAAGAATACCTGCGTCGATGCATAAAACCTTGACAAACTCTTAGGAAAACTATTATTATGTCATAAATGTAAATAGTTAGGCATGTCCCTGGAGGGATGGCTTAAAACTAAAATAGATAGGAGAATTATCATG
The DNA here is from genome assembly GCA_946414825.1 of uncultured Lachnospiraceae bacterium. GTDB lineage: Bacteria > Bacillota > Clostridia > Lachnospirales > Lachnospiraceae > Eubacterium_Q. Next base: position 17,052 of record CAMKQB010000021.1, on the reverse strand, counting down.
GAAAGAATTAAGACTCTTGAGACTAGAGATCTCTGTGAAAGTGCTAAGACAGGTGGATGTGGCGAGTGCCAGACATCATGCCAGAGCGCATGCAAAACCAGCTGTGGTGTAGCAAATCAGAAGTGTGAGAATGCAGCTTCACAGAAGTAAATTTTTACAGATTTAATTATTCAGATACGCCACCATAATTTGGTGGCGTATTTCTTTCATGAACGGACGTACGATGTCTCATTTCATATACTATGTAATCACGCTAGCTATTTTCTAAATTATTCGAGAAACCTTCACTAAAATGTATCTGCTCGCTTTAACTCGCTGCGCTCGGACAGCATCGCTCGCAGATATTTTAGGAAGTTTTCTCTTCTAATTTGACGAAAATAGAGCTATCGATTACAGAGTATATGAAATGAGTCATCGTACTGTTTATAAAAAAAGTAAGTGCCAGTTGGGGCATTTTTAGCGTGGTTTCAGAGAATAGTCTGGAACCAATTTGCAGGAAAAATATAGTGATGAATAGGAAAAATATATGGTACATCAGTATAAATTAAATGGATATAATATCGTGTTAGATACGTGCTCGGGAAGCGTGCATAGCGTGGATGACGTGGCGTATGATATCATCGAGCTGTTTCCTGAGAAGAGTGAGCAGGAGATAATTGATGTTATTATGGCTAAGTATGGTGACCGGGAGGATGTCACAGAGGAGGAGGTGCGTCTTTGTATAGAGGATGTGCGTTCTCTGGTGGATGCTCACAAGCTATATACGCCGGATACATTTGAACCGCTGGCAGGGGAGTTCAAGAAAAGAAGTGGAGATGTAATCAAGGCTCTGTGTCTTCATGTGTCTCATACTTGTAATCTGAACTGTGAATACTGCTTCGCTGCACAGGGTAAGTATAACGGCGAGAGGGCTCTTATGTCCTTTGAGGTTGGTAAGCAGGCTATTGATTTCCTGATTGCTAATAGTGGTTCTCGTCATAATCTGGAGGTGGACTTCTTCGGTGGCGAGCCTCTGATGAACTGGGATGTATGCAAACAAATAGTTGAGTATGCTCGTTCCATAGAAAAGAAGTATGATAAGAATTTCAGATTTACCCTTACTACGAATGGTGTTCTGATTGATGATGAAGTGATTGAATACTGCAATAAAGAAATGAGTAATGTGGTGCTGAGTTTGGATGGACGTAAGGAAGTTCATGACAGGACTCGTAAGGATTATGCCGGTAATGGAAGCTGGGAGAAGATTATTCCTAAGTTCCAGAAGCTGGTTGAAGCACGTGGTGGCAAGAATTATTACATGCGTGGTACATATACTCATCTTAATACTGATTTTACTGAAGATATATTCAAGATGGCGGAGCTAGGTTTTAAGGAGCTCTCAATGGAGCCGGTTGTTAGTAGACCAGGGGACCCGCTTGCTCTTACTGAGGAGGATCTTCCGGTTCTTAAGGAGCAGTATGAGATACTTGCTAAGGAGATGCTGAGACGAGATATAGAGGGAGATGGTTTCACATTTTATCATTACATGGTAGATCTGAAGTCAGGACCTTGTATCTATAAGAGGATATCCGGATGTGGTTCTGGTACAGAATATATGGCAGTTACTCCTTGGGGAGATCTTTATCCATGCCATCAGTTTGTTGGCGATGAGTCTTACAAGCTGGGGGATATATGGAAGGGAGTAACAAACAAGGATAGACAGGAGGAGTTCCGTGTCTGTAACGCTTATGCTCGACCAGATTGCCGTGATTGCTGGGCTATGCATTACTGCTCTGGCGGTTGTGCGGCTAACGCATATCATGCGACGGGAGATGTTAAGGGTATATATGAGTATGGTTGCGAACTATTCCGTAAGAGAATGGAATGTGCAATAATGATTCAGGTTGCTCATGATGCTCTCGGATTAGAACCTATCAGCGGTGCAACCGCAGGCTCCGACTGCGAAGACTGTACAGAAGATTGTAACTAAGTCTTTGTATGAATTTAACGACTGAATATTTTTTTGTTTTTTAATTTTCATTTAAGGTAGGCTGACTATACTTCTTTTCAAGGAGGTGGTCAGATGAGACGATTTAATAAGAAAATAGCAATTATTTTAAGTGTGGCAATGCTGGCTTCGGGAGGTACGGCATTTGCGGTTAATAGAGGAATTGAAAGGAATTCGTCAGAGACTAGAGTAGAGGAAAAAGAAAATATTGAGAAAGACTACGACAGAGTTAAGGCTTCAAAGGGTAGTCTTGAGACGGCAGATGATGAAACGAAAGAAACTACGGATAAAGAAACAGAAGATGCGTCGGTGGGAAATGCCACTGAGACGGCCTCTGTTAATAAATCTGGGAAGATGAAGAAAGGAAGTTCTAAAGGGAAATCCAAAAGCTCTATAAATGAAGCTACCGAGGCTTCGGATGAAAAGAGTAGTTCTTCAGCAAAATCTTCAGCTAAGTCTAATAAGTCTAAGAAAAAGAAGTCGAGTAAGAAGTCGAGTGATGCGTCTACTTCTGAGTCTGAAGTGAGCGGGCCTGAAACAGAAGATGCTGCTACAAGCGAAACTGAGTCAACAGAGTCTGATACAGAAAGTGATAGTACAACTAAGTCTAGTAAAAAAAATAAGAAATCGAGTACAAAAAAGTCAGATGCTACAACAGTTGAAAGTGAAACAAGTGATTCTTCGGAAACATCAGATGAAGCTGGAGATGAGGATACTGTAAGTGAGGCGGAAACTGCTGAGTCTGTAGAGGTTGCAAGCAGTGAGACAGAAGGAAATGAGACGGCCGAAAGTGCTACAGAGAAATCAGTAGAAGCTACAGAAGAAGGGAGCAACACAGAGGAAAGTGCAGGCGAAACCGTAGATGGAACGGTTGAAGATTCTACAGAAGAGTCAGTAGAAGATGCGGAATATGCAGATAATCCAGAAACAGGCGTATCGGATCAGATTTCAGTATACACAGTGAGATTTATGTATGATGAGGACGAGGATATTTACGAGGATTATGAGGTTGCTGAGGGTGAATGTATTGAAGAGCCTGAGGAACCTGAAGACAGCGAAAGAGCCTTTATAGGATGGTTCTACGTGGATGGAGAGACTGGAGAGTTGGTAGAATTCGATTTTTCCGCACAAATAGTGGGAAATATCACATTATATGCTGTTTGGGAGGATTTATATAGTTAAATAGAGACTATGCAAAAGAGAACCGTCCCTATTTGACTATTTGAATGAGTAAAAGAGAACCGTCCCTATTTACTCAAATATGGTTTAAAAAACTACATATTTATGGTAAAATGAGTATCGGTTTGGTGTTTTCCGGCCGATACTTTTTTTGAGGTCAAAACCTCATGCGTCATGGGAGGTGATACTATGTCACATGCAGATGTGCTTAGTATGATCAACAGAATATTTAACACGACTACGATTCTGAATTTTGGAGCGCTCTTTACAGATGTTACTCCTAATTTTGTGAAGCCAGCAGAACCTGATATTGGAGATGATATAACCATTAGATTCAGGACTGCTCGTAATAATGCTGATGGGGTGCATCTCGTAATGGGGGATGTGCACTATCCTATGAAGGTTACAGAGAATAATGCTATCTTTGATTTCTATTCAGTTAAGATTCCAAAGGTTCAAGGCACTATAAGCTATTACTTTGAAATATATTCTCACAGGCTTACAGTTGTATATAACAGACTGGGTGTTCTTCGTGATGTTAATCATGATTATGATTTTAAGATAGTTCCTGGATTCAAGACTCCGGACTGGGCGAAGGGTGCAGTCTTTTATCAGATATATGTTGATAGATTCTGTAATGGTGATAAGAGTAATGATGTACTCACCAATGAGTATTATTATATAGGTCAAAATGTTAGACGGGTAGAGGATTGGGATAAGATTCCTGATACTATGGATGTTGGTAATTTCTACGGTGGAGATCTTCAGGGTGTTATGGATAAGCTGGATTATCTGAAGGGTCTTGGAGTTGAAGCTATTTACCTTAACCCTATATTTGTATCACCCTCCAATCATAAGTATGACATTCAGGACTATGATTATATAGATCCGCATTTTGGACGAATCGTTAAGGATGAGGGGGAGCTTCTTCCAGAGGGTTCTTCAGATAATACTGAGGCGACAAAGTATATAAGCCGCGTCACAAGCATCGAGAATCTCGAGGCTTCAAATCAGCTCTTCGCAGAGCTTGTTGAGGAAGCGCATAAGAGAGGAATCAGAGTTATTCTGGATGGAGTATTTAATCACTGCGGCTCCTTCAATAAGTGGCTTGATAGGGAATGTATTTATGATAAGAATCCTGACTATGAGAAGGGTGCCTATGTAGATGCGGACAGTCCATACAGATCCTTCTTTAAGTTCCAGAATGAAAATGACTGGCCATTTAATGGCTCGTACAATGGCTGGTGGGGACATGATACATTACCTAAGCTTAATTATGAGGAATCCATGAAGCTCCACGATTATATACTTGAGATTGGTAGAAAATGGGTTTCACCTCCATACAATGCAGATGGCTGGCGTCTCGATGTAGCAGCAGATCTTGGTTATTCAGAAGAGTATAACCACAGATTCTGGAAGGATTTTAGAGCTGCAGTCAAGGATGCAAATCCTGATGCGATTATTCTGGCGGAGCATTACGGCAATCCTAAGTCCTGGCTGGAGGGAGATCAGTGGGATACAATTATGAACTACGGAGCATTTATGGAGCCTATTACCTGGTTTCTGACAGGTGTTGAGAAGCACAGCGATGAGTTCCGCGGTGACTTCCTTGGAAATGCAGAATTCTTTAAGGGTTCTATTAGAAATTACATGTCTTATTTCATGTATAATTCGCTCTATGTTTCTATGAACGAGCTCTCGAATCATGACCACTCAAGATTCCTGACAAGAACGAATCACAGGGTAGGTCGTATTCAGACTCTGGGTGCAGAAAATGCAAATGAAAATGTAAATAAAGATATAATGAGAATGGCGGTCACATTTCAGATGACCTGGCCGGGTGCCCCAACTATTTACTATGGTGATGAGGCCGGTGTATGCGGTTGGACAGATCCGGATTCAAGAAGAACCTATCCTTGGGGACATGAGGATCATGACCTTATCAGATTCCACAAGGATATAATCAAAATTCACAACAGATACAAATCTCTCAGAACAGGTTCTCTCAAGTTCCTCCATGGGGAGTACAGGATGCTCGCTTACGGCAGATTCAACAAGAGGGAAGCAGTGGCTATAATCATCAATAGTGATTACGTTGATAAGGAAGTGAAGCTTCACGTTAGGGAGCTGGGCGTGAATAATAATAGAACTATGACAAGAGTAATGCTTACTGGCGAGGGTGGATATACTCTGAACGAGTATCCTGCTATGGTACAGAACAATGTGCTTAAAGTTGTGGCACCTAAATGTTCTGCATCAATATTTGTGTGCAAGCTGTAGATTTTATTAATAATTAGGGCGGATATATAATAACAATAATAAACCATGGGTCATGCTATATGCATGGCTCAGTTTTTATAGGTGGTTGAAAAGAATTAGTTTAAGGAATTAGTTATAGGAATAAACAAAAGGAATAATAAATGGATTTTATACTACATTCAGAATATGCACCAACAGGTGACCAGCCTGAGGCAATTGAGGCGTTGGTAAAGGGATTCAAAGAGGGCAAGAAGCATCAGACGCTGCTGGGAGTAACAGGCTCTGGTAAGACATTTACCATGGCAAATGTTATCAAGGCTCTAGGTAAGAAAACTCTTATAATGTCCCACAATAAAACTTTGGCGGCACAGCTATATGGTGAGATGAAGGCCTTCTTCCCGGAAAATGCGGTGGAATACTTCGTTTCCTACTACGACTACTATCAGCCGGAGGCGTATGTGCCTTCATCGGACACATATATTGCAAAGGATTCCTCTGTAAATGATGAGATAGATATGCTGCGACACAGCGCGACATCAGCACTTATTGAGAGAGATGATGTTATTGTTGTGTCCTCTGTTTCCTGTTTATATGGAATCGGTAATCCGGAAGATTACAAGTCAATGATGCTTGGTCTTCGTCCGGGAATGTCGCTGGATAGAGATGTGCTTATCCGGGAACTGGTGGATATGCAGTATACCAGAAATGAAATGGATTTTAAGCGCAGCACCTTTAGAGTAAAGGGTGATGTGGTTGACATAATTCCTGCGAATAAAGACGGCGAAGCAATTAGAATCGAGTTCTTTGGGGATGAAATAGATAGACTATCAGAGTTTGATCCACTGACTGGAGAGATTAAGAGGGATATCACATTTACCTGTATCTTCCCTGCGTCCTACTATGTTATAGCTCCAAACAAGATGGAGAAAGCACTTAAGGAAATCGATGACGAGCTTCGTGAGAGGATCGCATGGTTCAAGTCACATGATAAGCTTCTTGAGGCACAGCGTATACAGGAGAGGACGGAGTTCGATATAGAAATGCTCCGCGAGGCAGGCTTTTGTTCGGGTATCGAGAATTATACTCGTATACTTGCAGGTGGTAAGCCGGGAGATCCACCGGATACACTTGTGGATTTCTTCGGAGATGATTATCTCCTGATAATAGACGAGTCTCATCAGACACTTCCGCAGATAAGAGGAATGTTTGGTGGTAACAAAAAACGTAAGGAAACTCTGATAGACTATGGATTCAGACTTCCTTCTGCTATGGACAACAGACCTCTCAACTTCGAAGAGTTTGAAGAGAGAGTCGATAAGATTCTCTACGTTTCTGCTACTCCTGGTCCTTATGAGGATGAGCATGAGGAAGCTAGAACTGAGCAGATTATCAGACCTACGGGGCTACTGGATCCGCCTATCGATGTGAGACCAATTGCCGGTCAGGTTGATGATTTATATAGTGAGATAAGTAGCGAGGTTGAAAAGGGTAACAAGGTTCTGGTAACAACCCTTACTAAGAGAATGGCCGAGGAACTGACAGAGTACCTGAGAGGACTGAACGTTAAGGTTAAGTATCTGCACTCCGATATAGATACTCTCGAGAGAATGGAGATAGTCCGCGACCTTAGGCTGGGAGTCTTCGATGTTCTCGTTGGTATCAACCTTCTGAGAGAGGGTCTTGATATACCGGAGATAACTCTTGTGGCAATTCTGGATGCAGACAAGGAAGGCTTCCTTCGTTCCGAGACTTCTCTTATACAGACGATCGGACGTGCAGCCCGAAATGTGGATGGCCACGTAATCATGTATGCTGATACCATTACTGATTCCATGAGGAAGGCCATAGATGAAACGAATCGTCGTCGTGAGATTCAGCAGAAGTATAATGAGGAAAATGGCATAACTCCGCAGACCATCCGCAAGGCAGTTCGTGAGCTTATTTCGACGAGTCTCAAGGCTGCTGAGGAAGAGGAGAAAGAGCGTAAGAGTAGAATCGGCAAGGATCCTGACCTTATGAACAAGAAGGAGCTTGGCAAGGAAATAGATAGAATAACTAAGAAAATGAATATGGCTGCCGCCGAGCTTAACTTCGAACTTGCGGCTATACTTCGTGACGAGCTGATAGAGCTCAAGGTTCGCCTCCGCGACTATGACACGTAATAATTTATAACGGGTTTTGTCATCCTGAGCGAAGCGAAGGATCTTAATAGAAATAGTATTTAGGAGTAGAGATGAGTGAGATTAAGTATATAACAGTTAAGGGTGCGCGTGAGCACAATCTAAAGAATGTAGATGTGAAACTCCCTAGAAATAAATTTATAGTTTTTACAGGGCTATCCGGATCGGGTAAGTCCTCTCTGGCTTTTGATACAATCTATGCAGAGGGACAGAGACGCTATATGGAGTCTCTATCTTCGTATGCCAGACAGTTCCTGGGACAGGCGGAGAAACCTGACGTAGAGAAGATAGAGGGATTGTCTCCAGCTATTTCTATCGATCAGAAGTCTACGAATAAGAACCCTCGTTCTACTGTTGGAACGGTTACCGAAATCTATGATTATCTGCGTCTGCTCTATGCCAGAATCGGCACTCCTCACTGTCCTAATTGCGGAAGAGTGATAGAGAGACAGACAGTTGATCAGATGGTGGACCAGATAATGGAACTTCCTGAGAGGACGAAATTCCAGGTGCTGGCTCCAGTAGTTAGAGGAAGAAAGGGTACGCACGAGAAGCTGCTTCAGCGTGCCAAGAAAAGCGGATTCGTAAGAGTAATAGTTGATGGAAATCAGTATACCCTGGATGAAGAGATAAAGCTTGAGAAGAATATCAAGCATAATATTGAGATAGTAGTTGACCGTCTTGTTATCAAGGAAGGAATAGAGAAGAGACTGGCAGACTCCATCGAGGTAGCCCTAAAGCAGGCGGAGGGAATAGTTAATATAGAGATAATAGATGGTGAGACGCTGACATTTTCGGATAGCTTTTCCTGTCCATATTGCAATATTTCCATAGAGGAGATAGAGCCTCGCTCTTTCTCCTTCAATAATCCGTTCGGTGCCTGCCCTGCATGTACAGGTATTGGTTGGGAGAGAAAGCTTGATCCGGACCTGATGATTCCTGACAAGTCAAGAACGCTTAATGAAGGTGCTATCGCAGTTTCTGGGTGGGCCTCAAGTGGTGATGCAAAATCCTTCTCCCACTCGATTCTGGTGGCTCTTTCGGAGACCTACGGCTTTTCTCTGGATACGCCTTATAAGGATCTGTCTGATGAGGCGAAGGATGTAATACTTTATGGTACCAAAGGACGCCGTATAACTATGCATTATCACAGCCAGCGCACCAGACGTAGTACATTTACTCATCCCTTTGAAGGTCTTATTGCTAATGTGGAAGAGAGATATAAGTATACAGGTTCCGAGGAAATGCGCTCTGATTATGAGAGCTATATGACATATACACCTTGTGCTGTCTGCGGTGGAAAGAGGCTGAAGCCTTCGTCTCTGGCAGTAACTATCGGTGATAAGAACATATATGATATGACAGAAATGCCTATAGACGAGCTTGCAGAATATGTTGAAAATCTCGAGCTTACGAAGCGTCAGGAAATGATAGGTAAGGATATCCTGAAGGAGATAAGAGCAAGACTTAACTTCATGGTGGATGTAGGTCTGAATTATCTATCTCTCAGTCGTGCTACCGCCACACTTTCCGGTGGTGAGGCGCAGCGTATCAGACTTGCTACGCAGATAGGCTCAGGTCTTGTCGGCGTAACCTATATACTGGACGAGCCATCTATCGGACTTCACCAGAGAGATAATGATAAGCTTATTGCATCACTTAAGAAACTTCAGAGTCTGGGTAATACACTTATAGTAGTTGAACATGACGAAGATACTATGAGGGCAGCTGACTACATCGTTGATATCGGACCGAGAGCCGGAGTTCACGGCGGCGAGGTTGTGGCTGCCGGTAAGGTGGAGGACCTTATAAAGAATAAGAATTCCATCACCGGTCAGTATCTGAGTGGAGAGGAAATAATCCCTGTTCCGTCGGAGAGAAGAACTCCTACGGGATGGATGGAAATAAAGGGTGCCCGTGAGAATAACCTGAAGAATATAGATGTGAAGATTCCACTAGGAATCCTTACTGTTGTAACAGGTGTATCCGGCTCAGGAAAAAGCTCACTCATAAATGAGGTACTTAAGAAGAAGCTTCTTCGTGACCTTAACCGTGCAAGGATTAAACCGGGTAAGCATGATGACCTGATTGGATACGAGGTCCTTGATAAGGTTATAGATATAGACCAGTCACCTATTGGAAGAACTCCTAGATCTAACCCTGCAACCTATACCGGAGTGTTCGATCTGATAAGAGGAATCTTCGCAGAGACCAAGGATGCCAAGACCATGGGCTATAACAAGGGACGCTTCTCGTTCAATGTCCCTGGTGGTAGATGTGAGGCTTGTAAGGGGGACGGAATAAATAAGATAGAGATGCATTTCCTTCCTGATATCTATGTGCCATGCGAGGTATGTGATGGCAAGAGATATAACCGTGAAACTCTGGAGGTTAAATACAAGGGCAAGAATATATTTGAAGTGCTTGATATGTCAGTGGATGAGGCGTGCGACTTCTTCGAGGCTGTGCCACCTATATATCGTAAGATCAAAACACTTCAGGATGTAGGTCTTGGCTATATCAAACTAGGGCAGCCTTCGACAACTCTATCGGGTGGTGAGGCGCAGCGAATCAAGCTTGCTACAGAGCTGAGTAAGAGAAGTACCGGAAATACTATCTACATTCTCGACGAGCCTACCACGGGACTGCATTTTGACGATGTCAAGAAGCTGCTTCAGATTCTTCAGAAGTTTGCTGATGGCGGTAATACAGTAATCGTAATCGAACATAATATGGATGTTATCAAGCAGGCAGACTATATCATAGATATGGGACCAGAAGGCGGAAATGGCGGTGGAACGGTTGTTGCACAGGGAACGCCGGAGGAAATAACTAAGAAGAGAAAGTCCTACACCGGGCAGTATTTAAAAAAATATCTAAAGAAATAATTTGTTGTTGCGCTTTTGTTGCTGCATGGATTGTATAATCCCAATTAAAGATGTAAACGACTGATATAAAAGTAATGGAGGTTTCAGCTATGAAAGAATTTGACGGTTTTGAAATCATAGATGAATTTGTACCAGAAGAGAATTACGCAGCGCATGAGGCAGAGTATAAGAAGAGGGATGAGCTATATAAAACCTCAATATCTTATTGGGCAAGACAGAATATTGCGAATCTTGGTTCTATATTTAATAAGGAATATGCCGAGAATGAGTTTGACCCTCAGTCTACTCAGGTTTACAATAATGTTCTTTGCTCATCTGATGAGGATGAAACCCTTGCCGGTGAGGGTCTTGAAGTGCTGGGTTTCAAGGATCTTACACCAGATATATTCTCTGCCGGAAGGTATCTGGAGAAGGTTAAGAATGAGGCGGCCTTTAAGAAATATAAGGATAGTCTCTCCGAATATTGCGATATGGTGGATGATTATATAGATGATAATGTTACTGCTGATGAAGCGGGACGAACCACGGCTGAATTCCTCAAGGCTAATGTTACTAAGCAGCTAAGAAGAGCTATTAAAGGATATACACCAGGATATCTGGCAAGTAAATCACCGCTTTACACTACAGCAGGATCTCTGGCGGCTGCATGTCTGGAAATGAATCTTTTTACTGTCGAGGATAAAATACGGGAGCACAATAAGGATTTTCCTGTTTATGATATGTCTATAGAGTCAGATAAACAGATGGACACTCTTGTTGAGTACATGGAGGAAAAGGAAAAAGGTAAGCTTACTCCTGAAAAGACAGAAGCATACAGAAAGGAAATGTATACACAGACCCTTCAGGTTCTGAATTACATTAACACTATAGATAATAAGGTTAATAACCCTGCAGATAATGCTAAGTATAAGGAGGCAGGAATAACCTCATCTAATCAGCCATTCCATATGAGTACTTATGCTAACCGAGGACTTGGTAAGGCAAAGTATACACAGGAGGCATATAAGGCTGGTCTCGAAAATGGTTGGGATCTGGATGATATAGGTGTACTTGCTACATTCAACATATTAGTAAATGAGACACATAACGCATATAAGCATAACTCTACTGACAAGATAGAGCAGTTCCAGAAATATGATCCACCAAGGTATAAGAGTCCTGAGCAGAAGGCTTATCTGAATAAGATGAGTGCTCTTTTTGAAGAAATTAAGACCACGCCGTTGCAGAGTGCAAAGGACCGTGATAAATACCTGACAAGCATGAACAGCATGGTAAAGACAGCTGTTAAAAAGGGATACATTGCGCAGGATGAAACACTGCTTTCATATTTTGATGGTGTGCTTGCTAGTTCCAGACGTAGAGATGCTCAGATAAAGAAGGGTAATGAGAAGGCATTTCACACTGCTCAGATTAAGGAAAAGCTTACCACAGCGCAGCATATAGATAATATGATGATCGACTTTAATAGCAAGAGAACAGACTTCTATTTTGGTAGCGAAAGTGATAGACATGCCAGGGTAAGAGTGGCTGTTAATGAGCTTAAGGGAATGCTTCCTAATAAGCCGAACCCAGAGGTGGATAAGGACAATTATATAAGATATATGGATGAATATATAAATAAGCTGGATGAGGTAAGACATTATTCCAGAAGGTATCAGCTGAAAAGGTCAAATGCAGATACGGAAGCTGGTAAGGACCGTCTTCGCGGAGCTTCTAAGCTGGAGGGCTTTGCTAAGGATGAGCTTAATAAGGCTATTGAGGAAATTAGAAAGATTCCTGGTTATGAGGATTGTAAAAACATGGATGACTTCAGACTTAGGTCTGTCCATCAGAAGGCACTCGATGCCAATGATCAGCTTGTTAAGCTGTCAAGTCTTCCTAAGGGTAAAGAGACAAAGGCTGCTATGACCGACCTGATAGCCGATATTGTAGTATTTAAGCTGGCTTCATCTGAAAATGAAGCGAATAGAAGGCTTTATAATGATATGGGATTTAATGAATACAAGAAGAGGGTAACAGTTAGTTCTGAATTCAAGAATTATATCAAGAATATTTATAAGCAAAATATGAGTCCTAAGGATATAGCAACTGACCTGACTACCGAAAAGGTTGTTTCAATGATGACTAATACTAAGAAGGTATTTGAACATAAAAATAAGAAGTTACAAGAGGTTGCAAATAAGAAGAATCAGGAGAAGCAGGCAAGAAGAACTGTTCCTGGTCCGAATAGATAAAAAAGGGCAAGTCAGTGCTCACAGAAGAACGTAAGGCGTTAATTTTCCCGGGAGTTTAACTCCCGGGTTTTTTTGATTGTATTTGAAGAGATCCCTGACGGAGTTTATGAAAATCGGTCAAACAAAATATGACCATTTTGCAAAACTTACAATAAAATAGGCTTACATAACATAAAACTTATGCAAGATGCACAATGAATTTAAAAAAATTATATGCACAATGTTGATTGAATTTGATTGATTTTGATTATATAATCAAATTATCGGTGAATAAGGAGGTAGAAACTATGGTTTATACCGTAACTTTCAACCCATCTCTAGATTATATCGTGACCGTTGATGATTTTAAGCTTGGCCTTACCAATAGGACAACATCTGAGCTAATGTTACCGGGCGGCAAGGGAATCAATGTATCCATCGTACTTAGTAATCTTGGTATCGACAATTCAGCCATCTATTATTCCGCTGGTTTTGTCGGAGAGGAGATAACTAGAAGAGTACAGGAGAGTGGAATAAACGCAGAGGAGATAAAACTCAGCGAAGGCTGTTCCAGAATCAATCTCAAGCTGAAATCAATTGATGGAACCGAAATAAATGGAATGGGACCAGACATCTCCGAAGAGGATATCCAGAAACTCTATGAGAAGTTAGATAAGATTCAGGAAGGTGACACCCTGGTTCTGGCAGGAAGCATTCCTTCTACAATGCCTGAAACAATCTACAGCGATATTATGGACCGACTTCAGGGAAGAGGAATCAGGATAGTGGTAGATGCTACCAAGGATTTACTTATGAATGTTCTGAAATATAAGCCATTCCTGATTAAGCCAAATAATCATGAGTTAGGAGAAATATTCGGAGTAACTCTCAAAACGAGAGAAAGTGTAGTGCCATATGCCAAGAAGCTTCTGGAAATGGGAGCGGAAAATGTAATTGTTTCCATGGCTGGAGAAGGGGCAGTTTTCGTGGCATCTGATGGACAGGTTTACATGAGAGAGGCACCTAAGGGGAAGCTTGTAAATGGAGTTGGCGCAGGCGACTCCATGGTGGCGGGCTTCGTGGCAGGCTACCTAAAAGAAGGAGAACTCTTACATGCATTTAAGATGGGTCTAAGTACTGGGTCAGCAAGTGCATTTTCAGAGTATCTGGCAACTGAAGACGAAGTATTAAAGGTTTATGCAACTGTTGAGTAGGAAAGGATCAAAGGAGGTAAAAAAATGAGAATAACAGAACTTCTAGATAAGAAGAGTGTTAAGCTTGATGCTGCTCCAAAGTCCAAGAATGAAGCGTTGGACATGGCTGTCGATTTAATGGCAGATAGTGGCAAGATTAAAGACAAAGAGGCATATAAGAAACTGGTGTATGCTCGTGAAGAAGAGAGCACCACTGGTGTAGGTGAAGGAATAGCTATTCCTCATGGAAAGGGCGACTGTGTAGAGAACCCTGGACTTGCAGCAATGGTAATAAAGGACGGAGTTGATTTTGCATCCCTTGATGATGAACCGGTCAACATTTTATTCCTTATAGCTGCACCTGATACAGAGGACAATGTCCATCTGGATGTGTTATCTAAACTCTCCATGATGCTCATGGACGAGGACTTCAGAAATAACCTGATAAATGCTAAGGATGTAGATGAGTTTATCGAAATCATCGACAAGGCTGACGAAGAAAGAGCCGATGTTGATGAGAGTCTGGCAGAGACATCTATAGCAGATGATAATAGTGATAGTCTCAAGGTTGTTGCAGTAACTTCATGTCCTACAGGTATAGCTCATACTTATATGGCAGCTGAAGGACTTGAGAAGGCAGCTGAGAAAGCAGGAGTTAAGATCAAGATTGAGACTAGAGGTTCCTCTGGTGCGAAAAATGTACTTACAGATGAAGATATAGCTGCAGCGGATTTCGTAATCGTAACTGCTGACGCAAAGGTTCCTATGGATCGTTTTAAGGGTAAGAAGGTTGTACAGCGTAAGGTTGCTGATGGTATCAACAAGGCTGACGAACTAATGGCTCTTGCAAAAGCTGGAGATGCACCTGTTTTCTCCGGTGATTCTTCTGAAGAGGGAGAGGCTGCAAAATCTGAGGAATCAGGAGGTACAGGACACAAGGTTTATACTTGGCTCATGAGTGGTGTATCTCACATGCTTCCATTCGTTATCGGTGGTGGTATCCTGGTTGCTATAGCATTTCTTGTTGATACAATTGCAGGATATGGAGCTTCTGGAGGTGGTGACTTCGGTAGCATCACTCCACTTGCAGCACTTCTGAAATATATCGGTGGACTGGCAATGGGGCTCATGGTTCCGGTGCTTGCAGGTTACATAGCTTACGCTATAGCTGACAGACCTGGACTTGCAGTTGGTTTTGTTGGTGGTATGCTTGCTTCCAGCGGAAATGCCGCTCTGTCTGGTTTCACATTTGCAGAAGGAACACTTATGGATGGTAAGGCACTTGGTGCATTTAGCCAGTTCCTTTCAAAGTTTGCTTTCCAGCAGCCAAATGGTGGTAATACAGTTTCTGGATTCCTGGGTGGTATCGCAGCCGGTTTCCTGGCTGGTTTCCTTGTACTGGGTCTCCAGAAGGCTTGCGAGAAGCTTCCACAGGCTATGGACGGACTGAAGCCTACACTTATCTATCCACTCGTTGGTATCTTCCTTGAAGGTGTTATCATGTGCTTCATCCTGAATCCTGTAATCGGAGTTGTAAATACAGGACTTTCAAATATGCTTACAGCTATTTCTGATGCAGGAATGCTTACAGTACTCGGACTTATCCTGGGTGCGATGATGGCTATAGATATGGGTGGTCCTATCAACAAGGCTGCTTATGTATTCGGTACTGGAATGCTTACAACAGCAGCTGGATATCTGGAGCAGGGTATGTCTGCATCAGATCCTAAGGTTGAGGCTTGCTACGTAGCAATGGCAGCTATCATGGTTGGTGGTATGGTTCCACCGGTTGGTATTGCACTTGCATGCTGGATCTTCCCTAAGAAGTTCACAAAGGCAGAGAGAGGCTCAGCAGTTTCAAATGTAGTAATGGGCGCTTCCTTCATCACAGAGGGTGCTATCCCATTTGCGGCAGCTGATCCACTTCATGTTATCCCATGTACAATGGTTGGAGCAGGAGTTGCAGGCTTCCTTGCAGCACTCTTCAAGTGTACACTGATGGCACCTCACGGCGGACTCTTCGTATTCGCTACAGTAGGTAATCCATTGCTTTACATCGTATCATGGTTAGTTGGTTCAGCAGTAACATGTGTAATGCTTGGTTTCTTAAAGAAGAATGTAGAACAGTAAAAGGTGTCTGCAAAGCAGACCTATGGGGAATAGTAAATATAAAGAGATAAGGAGAATATAAAAATGGTAAGTTTTGAGTATACAATCAAGGATGTTCACGGAATTCATGCAAGACCTGCAACAGATCTTTTCAAGATGACAAAGAATTATGAGTCAGTTGTAAAGGTTGCAAAGGGGGATAAGGAAGTCCCATTTAAGGGTGTTATGGGAATCATGTCTCTTGGGGCTAAACAGGGCGATACAGTTAAGTTCTCATTTGATGGTCCAGATGAAGAAGCTGAGTGCGCTGCTGTTAAGGAGTTCTTAGAGGCAAACCTGTAAATAACATTCCAAGTGGTTATTTGGATTAAGCGAAATATCTAAGAAGGATTAGTGTATGAGAGATATGGATTACCTGGCTCTGTTGAGTCATGAATTTCCAACTGCAAGAAGCTGCGCTGCAGAGATGATCAATCTGAAGGCTATCCTGGCGCTGCCTAAGGGGAATGAATATTTCTTTTCGGATATACATGGCGAGTATGAAAGCTTCATTCACCTTATGCGTAGTGCGTCAGGTGTAATTAGAGCGAAGATTGAAGAAATCTTCGGTAATCTTATGTCGGAAGAAGAGAAGCAGGCACTTGCAAATCTTATATATTATTCCAGCGAAACTTTAAATGATTATAAACACGCAGATAAGCTGACGGATGAGTGGTACGAGAGTACCATTCGTCAGCTTATTGCGCTTTGTAGGGAAGTTGCTTCGAAGTATACGAGATCCAAGGTTAGGAAGAAGCTTCCTCAGGAATATGGTTACGCCATAGATGAACTACTACATACAGATGAAACTGATCCGGATAAGAAGCTCTATTATTTGGAGATAATTAAAGCTATAATTGCGACGGGGGTGGCAAAGGATTTTATAGTTGCTTTATCTGAACTTATTCAGTCACTTCTGATTGATACGCTCCACATAATTGGAGATATATTCGACAGAGGTCCTAGAGCTGACTATGTAATGGATGAACTGATAAGCTTCAAGAA
>CAMKQB010000020.1 GCA_946414825.1 uncultured Lachnospiraceae bacterium | reverse complement strand
GCTTTTCCATATATCCCTGGAAATCTTCCAGATCATACATAGAAAAGTTATTATTATAATTATTACCACCAGATCCTACCAGATGAGATAAAATAAATGTATAGAAATTATTCAGATTATAATTATCCTCCTCAGTCAGATCCTCCAGATCAAATGTTGAATGAACAATCATTCCGTTTCCCATCATTATATGATTATCAACATTACTAATATTTGTATATGCAAGTGAATAGTCTATATCCACCAGTTCATGTTCCGCATAATCATTTCCTGTATAGTACTTTTCATCGTGATAAGTACCTCTGGACTCTATACCAAGAAAACCATCATCAAAGCCTGAAACGGTTCTATCCATAGTCCCTCCTGTACCGATATAAAGAATTCCACCAGCATTTACCCACTCTTCTATCTCGGAAATAATCTCTTCCGATATAGTTGAAGTGTCATAATTATCAATTACTAAAATGTCACATCTATCGAGCTGGTCTGTTATGTCGTCAAGAACAACCTCATCAAGCATTATCTGATATTTCTCTTCGTAGTATTCTACAAAATCACCACCCATATCCAGTGCCGATATTTTGTCCGGATTATCTGCCAGCATTCCGATATTTATGTAATTAGCATTTTTACCAAATACTGATCTAAACTTTTCTGAATACTCTTTTTTACCACTTGTATCATATAAGTAGATAGTAATCTCTTTGTTAGTATTTACGCTTCTTACAGGGATATCAACTGTATATGTTTTGGTATTTCCTTTTGGGACTGAAACAATGGTTTCATATCCAACAAGAGAAGAGTTACTGTTTTCAACAACAACTCTGACGGTTCCGGAGAAATTCTTTTCTTTACTCTCTATATCAACATTGACTTTATAATAATCACCACTAGTGGCAATCTCCGATGTTAAAGCCAGTGCATATCCAGAACCGGCAGCATCTATATTCATATTCGAGACTAAAAGAATCATCGTCGTCAGTAATACAAATACTATTAACCTTTTCATTTGGGTCCTCCATTTACTTCTTGAAGTGAATAATTTCTTATGTTATACTCGCACCTGCGAGCAGGATAGATAATCGCGGGGACTTTTATAGTCCGTGAGGAAAGTCCGGGCATCACAGGGCAGGATGCTGGATAACGTCCAGTTGAGGTGACTCACAGGAAAGTGCAGCAGAAAATATACCGCTCTTTATGAGTAAGGGTGAAAAGGCGAGGTAAGAGCTCACCGCCTGGCTGGTGACAGACAGGGCATTGTAAACCCCATCCGATGCAAGACCAAGCAGAAGCGTTGACGCGGCCCGCCGAGCTTCAGGTAGGTTGCTTGAATCCTGTAGTAATACAGGATCTAGATAGATGATTATCCCCGACAGAACCCGGCTTACAGTCCTGCTCCATTTTTGCTTTTCCCCTTCATCTTTGTGGCACTTCAGACCTTAAAGCATCCCCCACCAATAAATTCTCTTATGATAGAATTCTGTGGAACGCTCTGTACATCTATTCCCAGGAAATAATCCAGGAATTTAAGTAGTCTCTTGGACTCATAATACATTTCGCTTTCTTCAGAGACACCGAAAAGTAGAGGTTCTACAAATGTCTTAAGAGCAGGAAGCTCATATATAAGCGCTGAATTGAACACTGCATCTGCATGTTCCTGATATGGGAAGATATATTTCTCTTCTCCACGTCTTACAGATGGCCACATTTCTATAGTTCTACTTGCACTATGTCCCCTAGTTCTTGCGTCTCTTATTATTCTTCTAATAAGTCTTGTATCCGTCGTTGATATACGGTTATGCTCATCGATATTAAGCTGTGTAAGCGCACTTATATAAACCTTATAACAGCTATCCTTAGGGAGAGTCTTGGTAGACGCCGGATTCAGCGCATGTATACCCTCCATGACTATTACATCATTTTTACCAAGCTTTAATTTCGTGCCATCATATACCTTTGAACCAACTGTGAAATCAAAGGTCGGCATATCTACTTCTTCACCGTCCAAAAGTCTTGTCATTGTACTTTCAAGAAGCTCCAGATCCAATGCATCTATAGTTTCAAAATCATACTTTCCATTTTCATCAAGTGGAGTATCCTTCCTCTCCTTGAAGAAGTTATCCATCGCAATCGGATGAGGAACAATACCAAAGGACGCCAGCTGAACGCTGAGTCTATTGGAAAATGTAGTCTTGCCTGAAGAAGATGGTCCAGCTATAAGAACAAGCTTTCTATCTCCCTCATATATTTCCTGAGCTATTTCAGCTATCTGTTTCTCCATCATAGCTTCCTGGAGTAGCATGAGTTTATTCATATCGCCTTTGACAATGATATCATTTAGCTCTCCCACACAGGTTATTTGAAGCTTGCGACCCCAGTCCTCTGATTTTCTAAGCACATTATAGAGTTCATGTGGTGCATCGTATTTTTCAGGAAGCTTCAGTGTATTCTTCTCTGGAATAACAAGCACAAATCCATCATCGTATGGTACAAGATCAAACTCTGTCAGGTAGCCTGTTGATGGAACCATATATCCGTAGAAGTAATCCTCATAACCATCCAAATCATATATATTAATTTTGGAGGATCTTCTATATCTCAGAAGTTTAGCCTTGCCTGGAAGATCTCTTTGAGCAAATCTTTCTCTCATTTCTCTTGTAGTATATACCTTCTTTTCCAAAGGCAGGTCCTGCTCAACAAGCTCTCTCATTCTGGCCTTGATCTTGCCGAGTAGTTCTTCATTCATTTCTGTATCGTCATCCTCAAGTCTACAGAAGAAACCCTTTCCAAGAGAATACATTATCTCTATTCGGTAGTCACCCTCTGCTTTGCCAAGCACGTCCTTTGCTGATTTGAGCATAAGAAGGACTATGCTCCGCTTGTATAGATCATATCCTATAGGACTGTTAAGCTTCAAAAACTTAATCTCTGCGTCCTTGAATATGCTACTAGTCACTTCACATAGTCTCCGATTCACAACGGCTGCTACATACTTCTCATCGTCATTTATAAACTTATCTATTATATCTGTCAGACAAGTACCAGCAGGCACATTTCCTTCTATTACATTTTCCCCATTAATGATTTTGATATTTATTTCTGTATTATTCATATAGTAGCCCCTCCACCAACCAATCATAATGTACTTAATTTTTAATAAGCTCTATAACCTTAACCAGTTGTTCTACTTCTGCATTTATTTCTGCCATCCTGTCTATAATAGAGTCCCCACTCTCTTTAGATAGCCTGCAATATATACCTTCCAGCTTCTCTATTCTTTCTTTTGAATATTTTAGAAGTACAGGAGATTTTTTTTGTATCAGCAGCTCTCCATAACGGTCATACAATATATTAGTGTTCTCTTCCTGGTCATCTGTTGCATTCCCCAGAAAAACAGTTTTAATGATATTATAATATTTACCATCCTCTATCATCATTTCCTCATCAACGATTTGGAAACCGGAGGTTCTCAGAAAATGTCTGACCTCCTCTATCTCTGACTGAGGTGACAAAATAAGTTCATAACCTTCTGAGAGCTTTGAAATGCCCCTATTCAGTATATCTATTATTAATGGTCCTCCCATACCAGAAATAATAGCGGCGTCACATTCGCCCTGTTCCAAGGCATCCATTCCATTAGATATTCTTGTCTTAACCTTATCCGCAACGCCATACATTTCTATATTATTTTTAGCATTTTCAAGAGGACCTGCGGCTATATCCATAGCAAGTCCTCCAAGAGATATACCTTCCTTTGCAAGATATATCGATATAAATGCATGATCACAGCCAATATCCGCTACTCTCTTTCCAGGGGTAACCATATCAGCTATACATTTCATTCTATTTGAGAGCTTTGGCATCATTTATTTGAGCCTCCCGCATTTACTATTACTCAAGGAATTCCTTAAGCTTACGTGAACGGCTTGGATGTCTAAGCTTTCTAAGAGCCTTTGCTTCTATCTGTCTGATACGCTCACGAGTAACATTAAACTCTCTACCAACCTCTTCAAGAGTTCTGGCTCTACCATCATCAAGACCAAATCTAAGTCTCAGAACCTTCTGCTCTCTCTCTGTAAGAGTTCCAAGTACTTCTACCAGCTGTTCCTTAAGGATAGTGGATGCTGCAGCATCCTGAGGTGCAGGAATATCTTCATCCGGAAGAAAATCTCCTAAATGACTGTCTTCCTCTTCACCGATAGGTGTCTCCAGTGATACCGGCTCCTGTGATATCTTCTGTATCTCTCTAACTCTATCAACTGGTATTTCCATTTCTTCTGCTATTTCTTCTGGACTTGGCTCACGTCCCAGTTCCTGAAGCAGTTGTCTGGAAACTCTTGTCAGCTTGTTGATAGTTTCAACCATATGTACTGGAATTCTGATAGTTCTGGCCTGATCAGCTATAGCTCTTGTTATTGCCTGTCTGATCCACCAGGTTGCATAAGTAGAGAACTTATATCCCTTACGATAATCAAACTTCTCTACAGCCTTAATAAGACCCATATTACCTTCCTGAATAAGATCAAGGAATAGCATTCCACGGCCAACATATCTCTTGGCAATACTTACAACAAGACGAAGGTTTGCCTCAGCAAGCTTCTGCTTTGCCACTTCATCGCCTTCCTCCATTCGCTGCGCAAGCTCTATCTCTTCCTCAGCTGTAAGAAGCTGTACCTTACCAATTTCCTTCAGATACATTCTTACAGGATCCTCAAGACTGACACCCTCTGGAACTGAGAGTTCTATCTTCTCAAGGTCGATTTCCTCTTCCTCAGAAATGTCGAACTCGATATCCTCATCATCAATCTCATCATCTTCAGTTATAGAGATAACCTCTACCTTCTTACCCTCGAAGAAGCCCAATGCCTTAGCAAAATAATCTGCTGTCAGAAGAGCATGTGAATCCTTCAGTGCGTCAATAATAGCTTCATCGCTCAGGATATTCTTATTCTTCTTAGCCACCTTAAGAAGCTCGTTCATCTTCTTCTGGAAAAGAGCATCCTTCTCTTCATCAGTCATTCTGTCACTTTCATCCAGTTCTTCTTCGGCTGACTCTTCTTCTACTTCTTCTTCAGTAGCTTCCTGCTCAGAAGTTTCCTCTGTTCCCTCAACTACTACTTCCTCGATTACTTCTTCTTTTTTTGCTTTCTTTCTTGTAGCCATCTCTATACCTCACTATAATTTAATTCTTATTTTTTTAACTTCTTCCTTCTGTCTAGCTAATTGTATATAGCTGACATTGGAATTCTCTCTTAGTGCCTTATCTATATTATTGGTTTTGATTTTGATGATCACATCCGTCAGAACCTTTTCCATGATAGATGGTGTCGTATCAAATTCAAATTCCTTAGTAAATATTTCACTAACCTTTTCCTGCGATTCGGCATCCTCGAAACTGTTCAGAATATTTGCCGGTACAACCTTTCCTTGAGTACGATACTGTTCAAAAATCTTCTTCGCAACATCGGAAATGATATCTTCAGTAAAATCCTGCTCCGAAATAACACCAGATAGTTTATCAAATAGCCTTTGTTCATTTACCATCATAGTCAGAAGATATTTTTCGTTATCCTCTGCCGGTGTTGAAGTCTTCTTCTGCCGTTCTCTTAATTCTCGCCGGTCAGTATTATCTATCACTTCTTTATCAGTCGCTGCATCCAGGCTTGTTTCAGCCAGTCCTGCAAGTCCTATCTGTGTAACTATCCTGCCCAGCTCCTCTTTATCAAGGAAGTATTTACTCGATACTGTATCTATATAGTTATGTCTCTCCGTTATGTCCGTGATACCTGCGAGCAGTCTTCCTGCATCCTTCATAAATTTGGTTTTCTCTTCAGGATCATTCAGATCATACTTGGCAACTATATGATCTATCTCGAAGAGTCGACCATTCAAAGCATTTCGAACTCTTTCATCGAAGCTGTCTATACCTTCATTTTTAATGAATTCATCTGGATCCTTATATGGTCTAAGGTCAATGACCTTTTGTGACAAATCCAGCTTACGAAGTATTCCTATCGCTCTCATGGTGGCATTTACGCCAGCACCGTCGCTGTCATATGCCAGGTAAACATCACTCGTATATCTCTTAATAAGTCCTGCCTGAGCCTCTGTGAGGGCCGTTCCCAGTGAGGCTGTAGCATTCGTATACCCTGCCTGATGCATGGCAATAACGTCCATATAACCCTCACACAGGATAACACCCTTCTTCTTACTATGACGGGCTATATTCATTGCAAAGAGGTTTCGACCTTTGTTAAAGATTTCGGTCTCTCGAGTATTGAGATACTTCGGCTTCGCATCGCCCAGTACTCTTCCACCAAATCCTATTACCTTGCCACTTATATCTGTAATCGGAACTATCACCCTGTTCCAGAACTGATCACCAGGTCCATCCCTCTCGTCAAATCTCACGAGACCAGCCGCCTTCATAAGTTCGTCTGAATGTCCCTTTGATTTGAGATACTTATACAGATCATCTCTATAAATGTCTGAATATCCAAGTCCGAAGTTATTTATGGTCTCATCCGTAAAACCACGGTTCTTATAATACTCATACCCAAGCTTTCCACGATCTGTTTTCGTTAGCAAATAATGGAAGTAACCTGCCGCATCCATGTTTACCTCGTAGAGTCTCGCCCGCCAGGACTGCTTTTTCTTATCCTCTTCGGAGAGTTCTTTCTCTGGAAGCTCGATTCCTGCTCTCTTAGCCAGATACTCTACAGCCTCTGGAAATGTCATATTCTCATGCTTCATTAAAAATGTATACACATTTCCGCCGACATGACAACCAAAGCAATAGTACATCTGCTTCTCCCGACTCACCGAAAATGACGGGGTTTTCTCATTATGGAATGGACAGCAGCATTTATAGGTACTACCAGCCCTTTTTAGACCTGTGTATTCAGAGATAACATCTACTATATCATTTTGTGAACGTACTTCTTCAACTATCTCATCTGAATAATACATTTCATCCCTCTATTTTATGTAAACTAGAATTTATTCCAACCATCAGGAATGAATAACTGCTGGAATATCTCAACTGCGTAGTTATCAGTCATTCCTGATATATAATCACAAACTATATCTGATACATCAGCGCCACTCGCTATGGCATCAGCAAATTCTCCAGATAACTTATCCGGATTATTATAATAATACTCATAAAGCATTTCTATAACTTCAAAAGCCTTTTCCTCTTCCTTTTTAACTACTGGATTCGTATAAAGGTTTTCGAACATATATTTCCGAAGATCCATAAAGGCTTGCCAGAATTCGTCCGTCATCTTGACCCTAGGGCTATCCTGAGAATTCTCTACCACATTATGAATCATTCTATCTATTCGGTCGCTTGTTGAATGTCCCAATATATTAGTACATTCTGAAGGGAGTTCATCTTCGAAAAGTACACCAGCCATTATTCCATCATCTATATCATGGCTAATATACGCTATCTTATCTGAGATTCTAACTATATCTCCCTCAAGCGTAGCAGGTGTAAGGCTAGTCTTATGATTCAGGATACCGTCTCTTACTTCCCATGTAAGATTGAGCCCCTGTCCATTTTTCTCAACCTTTTCAACCACTCTAACACCATTGACGTTATGTCCAAAAGGTCTACCCAGTGCCTTGCTAAGCGCTCTCTCTCCTACATGACCAAAGGGTGTATGACCTATATCATGTCCAAGAGCTATAGCTTCTGTCAAATCCTCATTTGCTCTTATAGCCTTCGCTATAGTTCTAGCTATCTGAGAAACCTCCAGAGTATGCGTAAGTCTTGTCCTGTAATGATCCCCATCAGGAGTTAGAAAAACCTGTGTCTTATGCTTCAGTCTTCTAAAGCACTTACTATGAATGATGCGGTCTCTATCTCTCTGATATACTGTACGTATATCACTTTCCTCTTCCGGTACATCTCTACCTCTAGACTCATCACTAAAGGATGCATACTCGCTTAATCTCTGATGTTCTTCCTGTTCGTAACGCTCTCTAATAGTCATTTTTACACTCCTCAAAACCTAAGCCATTTCAGGAAAACCATATGTGACAAAACCATCCCCTAAAAAAGAGGACCCATCTTATTATTAAACATAAAAAAGAAGAATCCTTTTATTTTTTTTATTTATTGTAATAGTTTTTTTGACAACAACTAACTATAATGTTAATATATGAAAATGCGAGAAAAACAGCTGATTTGAAGGCTATTTAACCTATAACAGAAAGGTTGACATAATATGTCTAAAAACAATTCTAGCAAGAATTCCAACAAATTAGATAATAAAAAACAAGATACTGAACAACTATCTGATACACTATCTGCACAAAATGCAGATAAGCCTCAGATTGAAGAAAAGAAAGAAGAAAGCGAAGAAGCTCGCGTTAAGCCGACAAAAGCACAGCGGTTCTTCAATGTAATAGATAAATTCGGCGATCTCTTCTTCCTGAATATTTACTTCTTTATAACCTGTATACCTATAGTAACGATCGGAGCTGCATTTACTGCACTATACACCGTTACTAACAAAATGGTTAAGGACGATGAAAGTCCCGTTAAGGAAGCTTATTTCAAAGCCTTTAGAGAGAATCTAAAGCAGGGAACCATCATCTGGATAGTAGATCTGATATATCTATTCCTGATGTATTTACAGTATTCATATGTTATCACTAGTAACAGTGAAACAGCACGTATCATTTATGTAATACTTGGGTTTGAGTTCATACTTGCAGCATTTGCTATACCTCTTCAGTTCCCAATGGTTGCCAGATATGAGAATACAACATTTAATCTTATGAGAAATGCATTAGTCTTCTCTCTCGCCAACCTAGGAACCTGGATAAAAATATTCTTTATTTGGTCATTTCCAAGTATGCTGTACTTCCTGAATCCAAGAATCCTGGTATACACTTGGTTCCTCTGGGCCTTGTTCCTAACAGCTTTCTTTACATATGTAAGCTCAATGCTACTAATAAGATTCTACGACAAAATAGAAAAACCTAGAGAATAAAATCTATACTATTTATAAATTGTTCATCCATAGTTTTATACTATGGATGATTTTTTTTGCAATGAATGTGTAAACAACAGAGGCAACTACAGAGGCTACAACAGAGGCTGCATCAGATGACACAACAGAGGATGCATCAGCTGATGATGCTGATACAGCATCAAATGATGATGCAGGGTACACAACATCTAATGATGGTAAGGTGCTCTACATCCAGGGTTGGAACACAGAGTTCGTTACAAGACTCAAGGATCATTATCCTGACTTCGTGACAGCTGATGATTATGACAAGATGATCGAAGAAGGAACAGATGCAGACAACAATGTAACAGTTGATGGCGAAATTGGAAAGATTGGTGATATAACAATCAAGTTCAAGTCAACACCATCAAAGGATAATGCATATCAGGATAACCTGGATTCAAAGCTTCCAGGTAATGTTGATGCAGCAGCTGATGATAAGATTGACCTTTTCCTTGTAGAAGCTGACTATGCGCTTAAGTATGTTGATACAGATTATACAGTTCCTGTTTCAGCACTTGGTATTGATGAAAGCGAACTTTCAAATCAGTATCAGTATACAAAGGATATCGTAACAGATTCAAACGGAAACCTTAAGGGTGTTTCATGGCAGGGATGTCCTGGTGTACTTATCTACAACAGAGAAGCAGCTAAGGAAGTTCTTGGATCAGATGATCCTGCAGATGTACAGAAGGCTGTAGCTGATTGGGATACATATAATGAAACAGCTGCAAAGATGAAAGACGCTGGATACAAGATGACAGCAACAGTTAATGATACATTCCGTGTATTCTCAAATAACGTAACAACACCATGGGTAGTTGATGATCAGATCAATATTGATGATAACATCAAGGCATGGGTTGACATGTCAAAAGAGCAGGTTGATAACGGATATACAACAACTGATGAGCTTTGGTCAGATGCTTGGAATCAGGGATTCTACCCAGATGGAAAGGTATTTGCTTACTTTGGACCTGCATGGCTGATCAACTTCTCAATGAAGGCTGACGATCCAGCATCTATTGCAGCAAACGGCGGCTGGGGAGCTACAGAAGGTCCTCAGGGATTCTATTGGGGTGGTACATGGATTTGTGCAGCAAATGGTACAGATAATGCTGACCTTGTTGCTGATATCATGAGAACACTTACAACTGATGAAGATGTTATGACAGAGATAGTTAAGGCTGATAACGATTTCGTTAACAATAAGCCTGCTATGGAAGCTGCTGCAACAGATGATTCTTATGCATTCGCAGTACTTGGTGGACAGAATCCTCTTGATAAGTTCTGTGCAGGAGCTGAAAAGATTGATCTTTCAAATATTTCTGCATATGATCAGGGATGTTGCGAAGAATTCCAGAGTGCTATGAAGGATTACTTTGATGGTAATTACGCAACATATGAAGAAGCACTCGACGCATTCTATACTGCTATTGGTGAGAAGTATCCTGAGCTTGCTCAGTAATCTTCCATCTAAGCTATTGCTTAATAGGGTCGTCACTGACCTAAATTAAAAATTAATGCGTGCCTATATCGGGCCCGTTCCGATTGGGCACGCTTTAATTAACTAAAAATTTACAAACAATACACTATCATAATTAAGGTATAGCGGAGGTAGCAGAATGAATAAAAAAAAGAATGGAAATGTTGTACGCTATAACCGTTGGGGCTATATATTCCTGATTCCTTTTGTTGTAGTATTTATCATATTTCAGTTGATTCCACTCATTTCAACTATTTACAACAGTTTCTTCGAACACTATTTTAAAAATGGTCTGACAGAAATCGGACCAACCTTTGTTGGATTAGAAAATTATAAGACACTATTTACTAAAGGTGATTTATTTAAATATTTCGGAAATACAATGATTATGTGGATTGCCGGTTTTATTCCTCAGATCGTTGTATCTCTTCTGCTGGCAGCATGGTTCTCAGACCCATCTCTTAGACTGAAAGGCAGACCTTTCTTCCAGTCAGTTATCTATCTGCCAAATCTAATTATGGCTTCGGCATTTTCTATGCTATTTTTTACACTGTTTTCAACAGTTGGTCCAATTAACCAGATTCTCCAAAGCATAGGAATATTCGATAAACCATACAGTTTTATGTCTAATACTGGAAGTGCAAGATTCCTTGTAGCATTCATGAACTTCCTTATGTGGTTTGGTAATACAACTATTCTGCTTCTTGCAGGTATGCTTGGTATCGATACTACATACTACGAGGCAGCAGAGGTTGACGGTGCTACCGCAACACAGATATTCTTTAGAATAACACTTCCTATCTTAAGACCTATCCTTATCTATGTTATGATAACATCACTTATCGGTGGTCTTCAGATGTTTGATGTACCTCAGATTCTCACAAGCGGTAGTGGTTCACCAGCCAGAACAACTATGACATTAATTATGTATTTAAATAAGCATTTATACAGTAAGAACTATGGTATTGGTGGCGCACTATCAGTAATGATGTTTATTATAACTGGTATCTTGAGTATTATCGTATTCAAGTTTAATCAGCAGTCAGAGAAGTAAAGGAGGACAACATGGAAGAAAAGAAGACAAGTGGAATTGGTGTCCACACACGTAGAATAATCGCTTATGTAGTCCTCGTTATCATCACTATACTATGTCTTTTCTGGTTTTATGTATTATTTATAAATTCAACCAGATCAAATTCTGAATTAGGAAGAGGATTTACTGTTATCCCTGGCGGTCACATGCTTGATAACATTAAAAATCTATTTTCAAATAGTGAATTACCAATAGCCAGAGGACTTTTAAACAGTTTAGTAATTGCTCTATGTACAGCAGGACTTAGTACATATTTCTCAACTATGACAGCATTTGCTATTCATGCTTATGATTTCAAGCTTAAGAAATTTATGTTTACATTTATCTTAGCAATCATGATGATTCCTACACAGGTTACTGCGCTTGGTTTCATTAATATGCTGAGAAAAATCAAACTTATGGATTCATTTATTCCTCTTATAGTTCCAGCAATTGCAGCTCCAGCAGTATTCTTCTATATGAAGCAATATATGGAAGCTAACATTCCTTTGGAACTTATGGAATCAGCACGTATCGATGGTGCTGGAGAGTTACGTATATTTAACCAAATAGCGCTTCCACTTATGAAGCCAGCTATTGCTGTACAGGCTATCTTTTCATTTGTACAAAGTTGGAATAACTACTTTACTCCTGCACTAGTACTAGAATCAGATAACAAGAAGACACTTCCAATCCTTATCGCACTTCTAAGATCTGCAGATTATTTGAAATTCGATATGGGTCAGGTATACATGTTTATCGCATTATCTATACTTCCAGTTATCATTGTATATATCTTTATGGCTAAGAATATCGTTGCTGGTATGACAGTAGGTGCTGTAAAGGGTTAATTATAATTTACATCACATGTATTTAGATAGGGTAGGCGCAATGCCTACCCTTTTTTTATCCAATTTGACTTTTAAAAAATATATATTATCCTTTTACTTTACTAAATCACATAAAGAAAGGATACGCAAAAATGAAAACAGATTTAAAAAGAGCAAATGGTTTAGGTTCTGTTTACAAACTATCAGGAAGGAGGTCCAGACCGTATGTTGCTGTTATCACATCAAGCTGTACCAAAAATGATAATAGATATATCCAAAATCGAACGCCCATTGGATATTTTGAAAACAGAGATGATGCTATCTTAGCACTTACTGAATACATCCATTCTCCTTACGATATGAGGAAAAGAAAATACAAATTAAGTGATGTATACTCCGAATGGAGCAAGGTTCATTTTGCCGAAATAAGTCCCTCTGCTGTTAGAACATGGAAGTCAGCATATTCTTACCTATCTCCTCTTCATAATATTCAATTTACAGATATACGAACTAGAGATTTAGATGATTGCATTAAGAATGCCCCAGTACATAGCAGTACAAAGAAGAAAATTAAAAGTCTCTGTAACTTGTTATATAAATATGCAATTAAATGTGAAATTTCAAATACTAATTATTCTGAGTATTGCGATAAAATACAAACTGATCCACCAGTATATACAAGAAATCCATTTTCAGAAGAAGAACTACATATGCTTTGGAAAAATGTTGATAAACCCTATGTAGATATGATTGTCATCGCGATTTATACAGGATGGCGTCCACAGGAACTCACCAAATTACAAACAAATAATATATCACTTGAAGATATGACAATGTATGGTGGAATGAAGACAAGCGCAGGTATCAATCGAATTGTACCTATTCATAGTGAAATAATAGATTTGATTACAGATAGATATAAGTATGCTAAGAATAATTCTCTTCCAGCCCTATTTGATTCAAAATCGAATTCAATAAATTATACTAAATATAATCGAAGATTCATTAATATAATGAATTCCTTTAATATGAATCATAAGCCTCATGATACTAGACATACCTTCATCACATTAGCAAAGGAAGCTAATATGAATGATTTTATAATAAAACAAATAGTAGGACATACTACAGAAGATATAACAGAAAGAGTTTATACTCATAGGAGTATAGAATCACTAAAAGATGAAATAGAAAAGATAAGAATATATAAATAGTATGATATTGTAAGCTACGTGTTAGCTATCTGTTAGCTACCAAGAAAAAATAATTTGGAAAAATAGTATAATTGTAATTAAACTAAGGTAAAACGCATGTTAGCTATCTGTTAGCTACTTGTCAGCTATGAATACATAAATGAAAATAGGAGCCAAACCATTCGGTTTAGCTCCTATATTTATATACATTTTTAAATTAACCCTTAACAGCTCCTACTGTCATACCAGCAACGATGTTCTTAGCCATGAAAATGTATACTACGATAACTGGCAGGATAGCCAGTGCTATGAACATGTACACCTGGCCCATATCAAACTTAAGGAAGTCTGCTGAACGAAGTGTTGCTATAAGAATAGGAAGTGTCTTCTTGTTATCTGACTTAAGTACAAGTGCTGGAGTGAAGTAATTATTCCAGCTTGTAACGAATGAGAAGATAGCCTGTACAGCGATAGCTGGCTTCATAAGAGGAAGAGCTATTGTATTGAATATACGGAACTCTCCTGCACCATCTATACGTGCTGATTCCATAAGTTCCAAAGGAATGTTAGCTTCCATGTACTGCTTCATATAGAAGAATACTGCTGGAGCTGC
Organism: uncultured Lachnospiraceae bacterium; assembly: GCA_946414825.1. Taxonomy (GTDB): domain Bacteria; phylum Bacillota; class Clostridia; order Lachnospirales; family Lachnospiraceae; genus Eubacterium_Q. Next base: position 19,983 of record CAMKQB010000020.1, on the reverse strand, counting down.
AATTGCAGGAACAATAAGTGGAATAAATGAATCCATAAGTTTGATTCTTCTCAGCATGTTGATGAAACCAAGTGCTGTAACCTGTGTAGGAATCATCATGATTGCAAGGATAAAAGTAAATGCTGCTTTTCTCAGCTTGAAGTCATATGCATGAATAGCAAATGCTGTCATTGTTGAGAAATATGTACTAAGTCCTGCTGTACATAATGAAATTATAAGGCTGTTTAAAAGTCCTCTAATAATAGGAAGATTACTGTTGTGGAACAGACTATAAAGGTTCTTTCCAAGGTATCCTCCAGGGAGAAGTGTGAAACCTCTCTTAAGTGCTGCATTAGATCTGGTTGCATTAATGAAAAGTACATAGAACCAGAACAGACACATAATAGTTACAATAATGAGGACTACATATGCAATTATTCTTCGTGTGTGGACACCAAATCCACTTGTTTTCTTTTCTTCCATGTTGCCCTCCTTTACTTCTCTGACTGCTGATTAAACTTGAATACGATAAGACTCAAGATACCAGTGATTATAAACAGCATTACTGAAAGGGCACCACCCATACCATAGTTCTTACTGTACAGATGCTTATTAAGGTACATAATAAGTGTCATTGTAGTTCTTGTAGGTGAACCTTCACCATTTGTAAGAATCTGAGGTACATCGAACATCTGAAGACCACCGATAAGTGATGTAATCATAACAAAAATCATGATTGGTCTTAAGATTGGAAGAGTTATTCTAAAGAATATCTGTGTTGCGGTAGCACCGTCAACCTCTGCTGCCTCGTAGTATGTAGTATCGATACCAAGCATACCTGCAAGAAGCAGAATAGTTGTATTACCAAACCACATCAGGAAGTTCATGAATGCTACAAGCCATCTAGCACTGCTTGTATGTGACAAGAACTTATATGGCTCACTCAGAATGTGCATATTAACCAACATTGAGTTAATAGGACCTGAATCTGAGAATAATGCAAAGAATAACATTGCAAATGCAGATGCCATAATAAGGTTTGGTAGATAAATTACTGACTGGAAGAATGGTCTACCCTTCAGTCTAAGTGATGGATCTGAGAACCAAGCAGCCAGTAACAGTGAAACGAGGATCTGTGGAACAAATCCCATGATCCACATGATCATTGTGTTTCCAAAATATTTAATCAAGTCACCATTCTTAAATAGTGTCTTATAATTTTCTAATCCAATTAGGGTTGGTCCAACCTCTGTAAGACCATTTTTAAAATAATGTTCAAAGAAACTGTTGTAAATAGTTGATACCAGTGGAACAAGCTGGAATGCAATAAACACTACTACAAAAGGAATAAGGAAGAAATACCCCCAACGGTTAAAGCGTACAACGTTTCCACTCTTTTTTTTGTTCATTCTGCTACCTCCGCTAAACCATATTTGATAGTGTATAAAAAGTTAATTAAAGCGTGCCCAATCGGAACGGGCCCGATATAGGCACGCATTAATTTTTAATTTAGGTCAGTGACGACCCTATTAAGCAATAGCTTAGAATGAATCTTAGTATGTAAGCTCTGGATACTTCTCTGATACTGATGTATAGAATGCCTCAAGAGCCTCATCATATGTAGCTGTGTTGCCTTCGAAGTAATCCTTCATAGCTGCCTGGAATGACTCTGTACATCCCTGATCATACTCAGAAATGTTTGACTTGTCGATCTTGTCAGCACCTTCACAGAACATTGCAAGTGCGTTCTGTCCGCCAAGTACGTCATCGCCATAGCTTGTATCAGCTGCCATAGCTTCCATTGCTGGCTTGTTGTTAACGAAATCATTGTCATCCTTAACGATGCCTGTCATGATCTCTTCATCTGTTGTAAGCTTTCTGATGATATCTGCAACAAGTGCTGGGTTATCTGTACCATTAGCTGCACAGATCCATGTACCACCCCAAGAGAATCCCTGAGGTCCTGTTGTAGCGCCCCAACCGCCCTGAGCGGCAATAGACTCTTCATCATCAGCTGCCATACAGAAGTCGATAAGCCAAGCTGGTCCAAAGTAAGCAAATACCTTACCATCTGGATAGAAACCTGCTGACCAGTCATCTGACCAAAGGTCACCAGTACCTGTATAACCATTGTCTACCTGCTCCTTAGACATATCAACCCACTTCTTGATGTTATCGTCAATTGTGATCTTTCCATCAACAACCCATGGAGTTGAAACGTTGTCTGAGAATACACGGAATGTATCGTTTGCTGTTGCTGTCATCTTGTATCCAGCGTCCTTCATGTCCTTAGCAGTAGCATTGAATGTATCCCAATCCTTAACTGCTTCCTGAACTGTATCAGGATCATCTGATCCAAGAACTTCCTTAGCTGCCTCTCTGTTGTAGATAAGTACACCAGGACATCCCTGCCATGAAACACCCTTAAGGTTTCCATCTTTGTCTGTTACGATATCCTTTGTATACTGATACTGATTAGCAAGCTCAGTATCTACATCAATACCAAGGTCAGCGACAGGCATTGTAAGATCAGTATTTACATACTTAAGAGCATAGTCAGCTTCTACGAGGAAAAGGTCAACCTTCTCATCATCAGCTGCATCAGCGTTCTCTGGAAGAACAGCATCAAGGTTGTTCTGATAAGCGTTGTCATCTGAAGGAGTTACAGTAAACTTAACTTCGATGTCACCAATCTTACCACCTGCTGTAGCATCATCTGGATCGTTAGCTTCGAATCCTGGATAATGATCTCTAAGACGACGAGCGAACTCATCATTCCAGCACTGAATGTTAAGAACCTTACCATCAGCTGAAAGATCAGCCTCTGTAGTCTCAACAGCCTCATCAGCTGAAGCATCATCTGTTGCGTCGTCTACAGCAGCCTCTGTTGTAGCCTCTGTAGTTGCCTCTGTTGTTTCCTCTGCCTTATCGCCACATGCTACAAGTGAAAGACCCATAGCGAGTGCAAGTGATAAAGCCATTGCCTTTTTGAACTTCTTCACAAAAAAACCCTCCTTTTTTGTATTTGTGTGTGTCCTTGATACGTCGTATAACTTATACTCCACTTCCTTATAATCAGAAGCCCGAAGCTTCTAAAGCCAATTCCGAGAAATACTCGTCATATTCTGTATCTTTTTGGCATATTTTCGAGCCATCCGGCTCAAATAGTATACGTCGTCACAATGTTCTAGCCACGACATAGATGTATTATAGGTCATAATGAACAATTATGCAAGCATTTTTTTTAGGTTTTAATAGTGATTTTGTACATAATAACCAAGTTTGCATTTAAATAGCAATTTATGTTAAACTTTGGCTTATAGAAAAGTACCAAAAACTAAGCAGAAAAGGCGGCTATTTTATGAGACAAATGACCAAAGACCTCGAGGAAAAACCAATTGAAAAGACTGAGGTTAGTAACCTAGATCAGGTTTCTATGACCCGAAAGGAACGTAGAAAGTATAGGAAAGAACAGATTGAAGAAACCACCAAAGATATGACTCCTTCAGAGAAAAGAAAATATCTTCTATACTACTACAAAGAAAAAATAATAATTGCTGTTGCGGCAATAGTTATTTTAACAATAGTCGGTGTATCATATTATAAGACTTCCAGACCAATCACTATTTCCTACGTTGTAGTTAATTGCCAAAACCAGATGGAATTCAATGTAGATGCTATAGAACAATACGCAAAAGACATTGGTAAGTTTGATGGCTACCAGATAAAAGGTGATACAAACGTTCAGCTTCTAAAAGAAGAATACAATTCCGAATACGAGGCCAACCCTAACAGCCAGAAGTACATAAGCTTTGAAACAATGGCAACAGCCGACTATTATGATGTTGTAATAACTAACATGGAAGGTGCTGTATACTGTGGCGAGACAAATGTCTTCTACCCTCTTGATAAATATCTGGATGAAGAATCCTACAACAAGGTAAAGGACAAAATTGTCATCCTCAATAATATGGATGGTCAACCTGGCCAATATGCAATTGATGTTTCAGATAACGAATTCATGAAGTCCCTTAACGTCGGATATGACGACATATACATCGGCTTCGCTGGTGACCAAGAGGACAATCACAAACGAAACAAAGAGCTGATTAATTATCTATTCCCATAGTTTTCTTCACAAAAAAGAACCGTCAGTTTATACATCTGAATCACGCTACCAATTTTCTAAATATTTCGAGTAACCTTCTATGAACTAAATATCGCTCGCTTTAACTCGCTTCGCTCAGACAGCATCGCTCGCGATATAGTTCATGAAGCTTTCTCTTCATATTTAACGAAAATTGAGCTATCGATTCATATGTATAAACTGACGGTTCTTTTTTATTTACATATTCTACTCTGCAGTATCGAAGTTCATTACCTGTCTCTTACGTGCAAGTTCATCATTCTCCAGATATTCATCATATGTACACTGCTTATCAATAAGTCCTGTGTCTGTTAACTCCATGATTCTGTTAGCTGTAGTCTGAATGAACTGGTGATCCTGACATGCAAAGAGTACAACGCCAGGGAACTTAATAAGTCCATTATTAAGTGATGTAATAGCCTCCATATCCAGATGGTTGGTTGGCTCATCAAGGATGAGACAGTTTGTTCCCATGATCATAAGCTTTGATAGAAGACATCTAACCTTCTCTCCTCCTGACAGAACCTTAACCTTCTTGAGTCCATCCTCGCCTCTGAAGAGCATTCTTCCAAGGAAGCCTCTTACATATGTTGCATCCTTTTCTTCAGAGAACTGTGTAAGCCAGTCTACTATAACGAGGTCGTTATCAAACTCCTTAGTATTATCCTTAGGAAAATATCCCTGAGAAGTTGTTACTCCCCATTTATACTCACCCTCATCCGGTTCTTCTTCTCCAGCAAGGATTTTAAAAAGCATTGTTGTGGCCTGAGTCTTAGGTCCGATAAATGCTATCTTATCTTCTCTTCCTACAGTAAAGGAGATATCATCCAGAAGCTTAACTCCATCTACTGTCTTTGAAATATGTGAAACTGTAAGTACTTCATTTCCGATTTCACGATTAGGTCTGAAATCGATAAATGGATATTTACGGCTTGAAGGCTTGATCTCTTCAAGTTCGATTTTTTCAAGTGCCTTCTTACGAGATGTAGCCTGCTTTGACTTAGAAGCATTTGCAGAGAATCTCTGAATGAATTCTTTGAGCTCTTTGATCTGCTCTTCCTTCTTCTTGTTAGCTTCCTTCATCTGGCGAATCATCAGCTGACTGGACTCATACCAGAAGTCATAGTTACCTGCATATATCTGAATTTTTCCATAATCAAGATCTGCTGTATGCGTACATACCTTGTTAAGGAAATATCTATCGTGGCTGACAACGATTACTGTATTCTCAAAATTTATAAGGAACTCTTCCAGCCATGCTATAGCATCCATATCTAAGTGGTTTGTAGGCTCGTCCAGAAGAAGTACATCAGGATTACCGAAGAGTGCCTTCGCAAGAAGTACCTTGACCTTCAGGCTATCCTCAAGGTCACCCATGGTTGCATAGTGATAATCCGTTTCAACACCCAGACCATTTAAGAGTGTAGCTGCATCCACCTCTGCATTCCAGCCATCCATCTCAGCGAACTCAGCTTCAAGCTCAGATGCACGAACTCCATCCTCATCAGAGAAGTCCTCCTTTGCATAGATAGCATCCTTCTCCTTCATAATGTCGTACAATCTCTGGTTACCCATGATAACCGTATCCATAACACTGTACTCATCATACTTGAAGTGATCCTGCTCAAGAACTGACAGTCTCTCACCCGGATCCATTGTAACGTCACCAGTTGTTGACTCCAGCTCTCCAGAAAGAATTTTCAGGAAGGTTGATTTTCCTGCTCCATTAGCACCAATGAGTCCATAACAGTTTCCTGGGGTAAAGGTGATATTTACTTCCTCAAAAAGTGCCTTCTTTCCAAATCTCAGTGAAATATTGTTTGCGCTTATCATTTTTTTCTCCTCGAATTTTATTAGTCTATCTTTTATTAATCTAATTCATCAATTAGTTTTTCTATAAGTCTTTTCTTGCTGTACACATCATATCCCAGCATGAAAATGTATAACATCTTGCTCAGTCTTTCGTCTTCTGACTCCGGAAGCTTCTTCTCTGTAATCTCCTTCGCCTTCACAACGCTTTGTTCTATATTGAAGTATTGAGCTTTTTCCATTTCGAACGTTTTGGTATATAGTTCGAACAGTTTTTCCTCTGTCATCGCTTCGCTCATCAGTGGTTCCATCAATTTCTGAATATCACTGATGGACATTACATTTTTCATGTAATAGATATATATAAGAAATATCAAATGCTCCCTGGAATATCTCTTCTTAACCGGAGGAGGCATAATCTTGTTCTTCGTATAGTTGTTAATCATAGCCTTGGTCAGAGTTTTCTCATCATCATTTCGAAGATTGTTCTTAAGCTCTTTCTCCATGAAGGTTGTGACCTGTTCCATGAACATTTCCTCATCTGGAATATCATCCGGATGAGCAAAATCAAGTTTTAGTTTTTCGCGTATTTCACGCTTCATCTCCTGAAGGCTCTTCTCCATCTTTTTCTCCATATAGTTCCACGCGTTCTACTCTGTTCTTTTCAACCTTGCGACATATAAGTTTGATATTTCCCGCCATAACCTCGTCCCCTTCTTCAGGAAGTCTGTCCAACAGTTCTATCATAAGTCCACCAATCGAATCGTAGTTTTCAGACTCAAGGTTGCATCCTATTCTATCATTTATATCCGTCAGCTTAACTGAACCATCAATGTGATATATTCCATTTCCAAGTTCCTTGATGAGCTCATCTTCGTCTTCATCATACTCGTCACGAATCTCGCCAACTATTTCTTCAACCAGATCTTCCATAGTTATGAGACCTGCAGTTATCCCATATTCGTCCAGCACGATACACAGTGCTACTGAGGCGCCCTTCATATCTGCAAATATCTGAGCAGTACGCTGATATTCATAGACATAGACCGGTTCTCTCATTATATCCTTAACAGAGAATTTCGAGCCGCCATTTTCCATTCCTGCATATAGCATATCTTTGACATTTACTATTCCAATTATATGATCCTTAGATTCATCATAAACCGGATATCTGGAATAAGACTCTTCTCTGATAATATCAAAGATTTCTTCATAAGAAGAATTGATATCGATACATACCATATCAGCTCTGGGAATCATTATTTCCTTAGCGACAGCATCACCAAAATCAACCACATTATTTATCATTTCTTTCTCAGAGTTTTCTATGACACCTTCTTCGCTGCTGACATCTACTATCTTCAGCAGCTCGCTCTCTGTCATCTGATCTGGATTCTTATCCGGATCAATTCTGAGTACAAAGAATATACCTCTGCATATTATATTTAGAACCCATATCACTGGAGTAAGAATAATCATAAGAATGTAGATAGGTCCAGAAAAGAAAAGAGACATATTCAGATTATTTAGTGATGCAATGGTTTTCGGAGTTATTTCTCCGAATATTAGAACGAAAAATGTAAGTATACCTGTTGCAAGTCCTATAAACTTACTTCCGAAAAAATCTGTAACCAGGACTGTCATAATAGCTGAAGCAGATATATTTACTATATTATTTCCAATCAGAATTGTAGAGAGAAGTTTAGATGAATCTTCTCTCATTCTTAAAACTCTAGCTGCCGCCCTGGCTCTTCTTCCGCCTTCATCGACTACAGTCTTAAGCTTATTTACGCTAACTGTAGTAAGCGCAGTTTCAGCCGACGAAAAGAATGCTGACAGCACCAGCATTATCACCAATGTGACTATTAATATTATGGAACTCGGGTCCACCTATCTATCACTCCTTGCCTTTTGTTATACCCATTCTCTCAAAAATGAAATCGCAGCTGCCATTTCCATTTCCAAGGAAACGATTGACCCTACTGATAGTGGCTGTAGATGCACCTGTCTTCTTAGCAATCTCAATATAGGTATTATTCTGATACAGAAGCTTAGCCACTTCGAATCTTTCAGCTATTGACAATATCTCATTCGCAGTACAAATATCTTCGAAGAAGCTGTAGAACTCCTCTTTGTTTTCAAGAGTCATAATTGCTTCAAACAGATCATCTACGGCTTGCGTATTAATACTCTTCAAATAACGATCCCCCTATCTAGAAGATGGCTCCTTTCGAACCCAAACGGCTACGGCTCCTCTATTAACATAGAACTCACCACAACCTTCATCATCTATTTTAATGTTATATTTAGCATTTCCCATAACATCAGAGAAGTAAGTACCGGCAAAATGCTTTCCAACATACATTCTCTTAGTTCCACCTTCACCGTCTGATATAACTACAGCCAAACCAGAATCCTTGTGTTCTTCGTCGCCTTCTCTTGTCCAGCCTATGCAGTTAGGATGATCCAAATAATCGTGCTGTACACCGTAAGCCTTAGTCTTACGAAGCTTCATCAGCTTATTCAGGAGCTGTTTCTTACCTTTGATCTTATCATGAGGTATTCCATTATAATCACCATAGAATACACAAGGATAGCCATCCTGTCTAAGAAGGATAAGTGCATAAGCCATAGGCTTAAACCAGTCCTCTACAAAGGACTCCAGACTCTGTCCAGGCTGTGTATCATGATTATCTACAAATGTAACTGCCTTGATAGGATTTTCCTGAACAAGTGTTCCATTGAAGATAGTTCTCAAATCATAAGAACCACCTGCCTTAGAAGCATTATAAAGGTTGTAATGAAGTGGAACATCGAACAGAGATGCCTCTGACTTGATAGCATCCATATAATCATTTAATACCTTTACATCGCCATTCCAATATTCTCCAACTGTAAACAGCTCCTTTCCGGTCTGCTGTCTAACAGTGTAGAGGAAATCTCTATAAAAGGATGCCGGTATATGCTTTACTGCATCAAGTCTCATGCCATCAATGCCTGTTATATCAACGTACCATACAGCCCACTTAACCAGCTCGTCGAAAACTTCTCTATTATCAAAGTCGATATCGGCGCCCATGAGATAATCGTAGTTTCCATTTTCCAGATCTACTTCATTATTCCATTCCTTACCGCTGAACTTGTAGATGGCCTTGGTCATACGCTCCTGATCCCAATCGATTCCATCAAAATGAGTCCAATTCCAAGTAAAGTCAGAATACTTTCCTTTTCTACCAGGAAAGTTAAACTTAGTCCATGCACCAATAGTCTTACCTTCACTTACCATCTGGTATCTATTGTTAGCATTGAATTCCTGAGCCGATACTTCTTCCATCTCATCAGCACCCATCTTATGATTGAGCACTATGTCGGCATACACATTTATGCCAGCTTTTTGAAGCGCCTGAATTGCATCCAGATACTCCTTCTTAGTACCGTACTTTGTTCTAACAGAACCCTTCTGATTAAATTCTCCAAGATCATATAGATCGTAAACGGAATATCCTACATCCTCTGCGCCATTTGCACCCTTATATGCAGGTGGGAGCCACACAGATGTAACACCTGCCTTGCTCAGCTTGGCAGCGTCCTTTGCAACAGCAGTCCACAGAGCTGGTTCGCTCTTCATATACCATTCAAAGTATTGCATCATTATTCCATTATCCATCATACTCGCCTCCGACTATGTGTTATTTCAAGTAACGATTGCTATTATAACAAATGCCCCTCTTTTCTTCAACCGATTAAAGTGGTAAAGCATTATACATAACCATAGAGTCCTCTCACCGAAACCTCACCACTGGTCACACGGATTACATTTCCATCCTTACTCTCCACAAGAAGAGCACCACTATCATCTATACCTCTCGAAATATAAGTCTCATCCTTATATTTATCCTCTTCTGCCTTCAAAATTATTTCCTTATTCATACTTATCAGCAGACTGTTATAATCATCTTTTATAAATCCCAGCGACTTCTTCACCTCAAGAGTTTGAACAAATTGTCTAAGGCAAAGCGCTATGTCGAAGAACAGTTCCTCTCTATTCCATACTACACCGGATTCATTGTAAAGGGATGTGGCATGATTATAATTTTCTCCTACGAAGCTCGTATCATTTACATTTATGCCTATTCCGCATATTACGTAATTTATGCCCGTCGCAGCATCATTTACGAGTTCGGTTAAAATGCCACATATTTTCTTACCGTTTACCACTATATCATTAGGCCATTTGATTTTAGGTTCGATATTAAGTATCGAATTGGTAACCGCCAGATGATTAATCGCTTTTACCACTCCCAGTGCAGCTAAAAGCGTTATTTCTGACAATACATCCGAAGAAACATTTGGAGTCATCAGGCACGACATCCATATTCCTGTCCCCGCAGGGGATTCCCAGCTCTTACCCATCCTGCCGCGTCCTTTTGTCTGTTTCTCGCAGACAAAGATCTCTCTGACACTTTCAGTATTACCTCGATTAATAAGGTTCTTAACATATTCTTTCGCTTTGTTATTTGTCGAATCTAATACTTCATACTGATTAAGCTTAATAGCCGTTCTGTTTTCCCACGCTATCACTCTCTCAGGATTATTTATCATCATCTGACATCTCACCACCTAGTTTTGCAGCCATAACTCTGTCATTTACATAGCTGTATATTTTATCTGCAACCTCCTTCTTGTAGGAAAAAGGAAGTATGTAATTCTTATTCTTAACATATATGTGTAAGAGGCTATAGATATTCTCGTTATCGGGAATTACTTGAGAGATATCATTTACCTCATCATATGTATAATGTCTGTCGCCCCATTTTGTGTGGACGATGAAGTCGTCCTCACGAAACTCAAAATCTATGTCATAGGCACCTGCTCTAAAGGAATTGGCAAATAGATAGGCACCGTATAGAAGAAATGCAAATGCTATAAATGTGCCGATTTTGTAGGCGCGTCCATAACCCATAATAAACATGACAACCTGAGATAGACATACGAGCATAATGGCGAAACCGACAAACCTGTATGTATATCTGGTTCTTTTCTTTTTTCTCACATGATAATTAATCATAATATTCTGTCCTTTATAATAAAACGCGTATCCTCACTTCGCAAATCGATACCTAATTTTATCATATATTTTACTACTTGCATAAGATTTTTGTGTTTAGTACAATAATGGGTGGCTTCGTTGAAGCTATTAAAATAGTAAGGATGAATAATATGATCAAACTTATTGCAAGCGACATCGACGGTACTCTCGTTCCAGATGGAACCGCCGAGATTGATCCAAGGATGTTCGATGTCATTAAAAAACTGAAGGAATGCGGTATCATATACGTCGGGGCAAGTGGTAGACAGTTCGCTAGTATGGCTAGACTATTCGCTCCTGTTTGCGAGGACATTTACTATATTACAGAAGGCGGAACAGTCGTTAGAGATACCAAGCGGGTTTATGCCAAGAGCGTTATTAATCGCAAGGATCTCTTCGAGATGGTAGCTGATATAAAGAAGCTGAAGGATTGCGATATAATGCTCAGTGGACTTGATACAGCCTACTGCGAAGACAAAAGTGAAATGTTCTACTGGATGCGTGATTCGTATCGTTTCAACATAGAAGTTGTTGGTGATTTTGAATCACACATAAAAGAGGATATAGTTAAGCTGTCCATCTATCATAAGGATAACGCAGAAGCTATCGTAAATGAATGGTTCACCGATAAGTGGAAGGACAAGTTCAAGATAGCCAGTGCAGGTATAATGTGGATGGATGTCGTTAATCCAGACGCAGACAAGGGAAGCTCCCTACAGGCACTCCAGAAGATACTTGGAATAACTAAGGAAGAAACAATGGCATTTGGAGATAATTTAAATGACCTTGGACTCCTGGCAGCTGCCGAAGAAAGCTACGCTATCGGAAGCGCCCGCGATGAGATTAAGGCTGTAGCTAAGCATATCGCCCCACCCCTCAAGGAATATGGTGAAACTGAAGTTTTACTTCAACTGCTTGAAACCTTATAAAACCGCGATAATTATTTAATCATTTAATTAGGTATAATTAAAAAACAATGTCATTCTGAGGGATTTATCCCGAAGAATCTTTAAAAATGGAGGAATATTATGGACAAGATCAAAATGACTACCCCACTGGTCGAAATGGACGGAGACGAGATGACTCGTATTCTGTGGCAGCTCATCAAGGACGAACTTCTAAATCCATTTATCGAGCTTAACACAGAATACTATGATTTAGGACTCGAACACAGAAACGAAACTGACGACCAGGTTACAAAGGACTCAGCATATGCAACCGAAAAGTATAAAGTTGCTGTTAAGTGCGCAACTATCACACCTAACGCCGCAAGAGTTGAAGAATATAACTTGAAGGAGATGTGGAAGAGCCCTAACGGTACAATTAGAGCAATTCTCGATGGAACTGTTTTCAGAGCACCTATTCAGGTAAAAGGAATCACTCCTTGCGTAAGAAACTGGGAGCAGCCAATCACTATCGCAAGACATGCTTATGGTGATGTATATAAAGCAAGCGAAATGAAGATTCCAGGAGCAGGAAAGGTTGAGCTTGTTTATACAGCCGCTGATGGAACACAGGAATCAGTTCTCGTTCATGAGTTTGACGGTCCTGGAGTTGTTCAGGGAATGCATAACCTTAACCCATCAATCGAAAGCTTCGCAAGAAGCTGTTTCACATACGCTCTCGATACAAAGCAGAGCCTATGGTTTGCAACAAAGGATACTATTTCAAAGAAATACGATCACACATTCAAGGATATTTTCCAGGAAATCTTTGATGCAGAATATAAAGAGAAGTTTGATGCAGCCGGTATCGAATACTTCTACACACTTATTGATGATGCTGTAGCCCGTGTAATGAAGTCAAAGGGTGGTTTCATCTGGGCTTGCAAGAACTACGACGGAGATGTAATGAGCGACATGCTCTCTTCTGCATTTGGATCACTTGCAATGATGACATCTGTTCTCGTTTCTCCTAAGGGAGTATATGAATACGAGGCGGCTCACGGAACAGTTCAGAGACATTACTACAAGCACCTCAAGGGAGAAGAAACATCAACAAACCCTGTTGCTACTATCTTCGCCTGGACAGGCGCACTCAGAAAGCGCGGCGAGCTTGACGGCAATTCAGAGCTGATGGCATTTGCAGATAAGCTTGAGAAAGCAACTATTGCCACTATCGAGAACGGAACAATGACAAAGGATCTGGCACTTATAACTGAGCTTGAGAATGTCACTACACTTAATACTCAGGACTTCATCAAGGCTATCCGCACAACCCTCGAAGCAATGTAAACTATGCAAAAAGGGACGGTTCTCTTTTGCCTATATGCAAAAGAGAACCGTCCCTTTTTTTCATTTTTGTGGTCTCATCTATCGTTTAGTGGAACGTAGTCCAAGTTGTCAGCGACTGACATATATGCAGGACGAATGATCTTGCCGTCACATAACAGCTCTTCTATACGATGTGCGCTCCAGCCTGCGATACGTGCTATCGCAAAAAGCGGAGTGATAAACTCTTCTGGAATTCCGAGCATATCATATGCAAATCCACTATAGAAATCTATATTCGTACATACACCTTTATATATCTTACGCTTCTCAGCAATAACCTTAGGAGCAAGCTGCTCAACAGTTTTATATAGATGTGCCTCGCTATCTCTACCCTTCTTCTCTGCAAGTTCCAAAGTATATTTCTTCAGAATCTTTGCTCTCGGATCTGAGAGAGAATAAACCGCATGACCCATACCATATATAAGTCCAGAACGATCAAATGCTTCCTTGGAAAGTATCTTCTTAAGGTATGCTTCTATCTCTTCATCATCATACCAGTCATTTATATTAGCTTTAATATCCTGGAACATCTTCATAGCCTTGATATTAGCACCACCATGCTTTGGTCCCTTAAGAGAACAAAGAGATGCAGCTATGGATGAATATGTATCTGTTCCCGAAGACGTAACAACGTGAGTTGTAAATGTCGAATTATTACCACCGCCATGCTCTGCATGAAGAACAAGTGCCATATCCAGAAGTTTTGCCTCAGCCTCGTCATACTTCTTATCCTGTCTGAGCATTCTGAGAAGATTCTCTGCTGTCGACAGCTCAGGCTTTGGATTATGAAGATATAGCCCTCGCCTCAAAACGTAATGACGATAGGATAAATATGAATATGCAGCAATCATTGGAATGCTGGCAATAAGTCCTATACTCTGTCGAAGAACATTTGGTATATCTATATCATCCGAACGCTTATCATATGCATTAAGTGCAAGAACAGCCTGTGACATAGCATTCATGACATCCTTATTAGGATTCTTAAGTATTACATCCTCGACAAAATCTGGTGGGAGCTTACGATTATACCCCAGCAGTGCATTGAATTTATCCAGCTCAGTCTGATTTGGAAGAGTTCCAAAGAGAAGTAAATAAACTATTTCCTCATAACCAAATCTATGACCATTAGTAAATCCTTTAACCAGATCGTTTATATCTATTCCTCTATAACGAAGCTCGCCCTCGATAGGCGTAAGAACTCCATCTATTTCCTTCGAACCATTTACAGTAGAGATTTCTGTAAGACCTGTAAGAACTCCCTTACCACTTGGCTCACGAAGTCCCCTCTTAACATGATACTCTTCATATAGTTCTGGTTTTATGTAGTTGTTAACCTCACACAGTTTTGAGAGCTTATGTATCTCTCTGGCAGCTGCACTCGCAGTTAATTCTGTCATATCAAACTCCAAATATATTAATACTGAGCACTAAGCTCATAGTTACCTGACATATATTTACTATATTGCATAATAAGCAATGTCTCGCATCCTGCACACAGCTTATCTGCTATGCACACTATTTTAGCCTCTCTGCTATGCGGAATCCTACTCAAATTGAGAGGAAACATATGGCAATATATAATCTCTGCCTCAGTACGATTCAGCTTAAAATCCTTCTTAGCATTATCTAGCGCCATCTTAGCATGTGTATATCCATGAAATCTATGGTATTCATTCTTCTCATGCCAGTCATACAGAAAATAATCATGCAGAAGCGCACCACGCACTACACTCTTCATATTCACAGGATGCTTACTACGAAGCGCCAGCCACACACTAATATATGTGACACATAGTGAATGTGCATACGTAGTTGTAGTACCGTGCTGGATAAAATCCTTCTCTCTCTGAAAAGCATCACTTTCCAGAATATCTTTTCCGCAGCTATGAATTATATCAACGATTCTTTTATCAAAACCTATTTTAACTATATCCGGCAAGACGCCCTCCTAATTAACTATTTAAGATTTGCAAAAACATCTTCCATTTCATAATACAGTTTACTAAGCCTTTCTGTAGAAAGGTCTGTTTCATTTAATATTGTATATCTATCTGCTCTGGTAGCCGCAGCCTTCTGCCAAGCTCCAACAAATATCTCTTCGGTAATCTTCCAGTCAGATGGAACCACGGGTATCTGATACTCCTTGATGATTCTTGTAATCTTCTGGATATTTCTCTCCTGGAACTTGCAAGCACCATAGCTTCCCATGGCAACTGCAATTCCGTGAGGAACATTTACATATTCCGAAAACTCTTCTTCAAGAGCGTGACAGAACAAATGCTCTGATCCGCTACTTGGTCTGGATGTACCAGCTATCTCCATAGCGAGTCCACCCATAACAAGAGCCTGAGTAAGTCTCTTAATGAAATCAACACTCTTAAGCTCCTTCTGATCATTATAAGCCAGCGAGTTAAATGCCATCTTCGAAATCATATAAGCAAAATCGTCTACATGATCAGCGCCCTTTATATGAGCTATCTTCCAATCATTCAGCGCAGTATACTTGCTTATGGTATCACCTATTCCAGCAAGGAGCTGTCTATCAGGGGCGCTCATAATAACACTTGCGTCAACAAGTATCGCATCTGGAATAGTACATTTAAATGTCTTTCTAGCCTTACCTTCTGTACCAAGTACAGCAACAGGCGAAGCGAGACTATCATTACTAAGAGTGGTCGGAAGTGATATCAGCTCAGCCTTGCTGACAAATGCAGCAAACTTAGCAAGATCCAGCACTGTACCTCCACCAAATCCTATAACCACCTGAATATCATTCATAGTGATATACTTGGCCAGCGCCACCGCATTGTCATAGCTTGCTGACTGAATCAGATACATCTCACTATTAGGGAAGCTTGCCTCTATACCATCAATAATGGTACCAAAGATTCCTCTAAGATTCTCTTCTGTAACAATAATAGTTTTTTGATCGGCTACTCCAGGTATGGCATCCTCCATAACCTCAGGAATACGACCGAAGATACCCTCGGCAACTATCAAATGATAAGGTAATCTGAATTGATTCATCTGTAAATAATCTCATGTCTTCCCGGACCATTTGAAACCATGGTAATAGGGAATCCAATCTCCTTCTCTATAAATTCGATATAATTTCTACAGTTCTCAGGAAGATCCTCATACTTTGTGATACCCCTGATCTCGCTCTTCCATCCTGGAAGTACCTCATAAACCGGCTTAGCCTTCTTAAGCTTAGTTGTTGTAGGGAAGTCCTTTGTAACAACTCCATCTATCTCATATCCAACACATACTGGAATCTCATCAAGATATCCAAGTACATCAAGAACTGTAAATGCAACATCAGTTGTTCCCTGAAGACGACAACCATACTTAGAAGCAACACAGTCGAACCATCCCATTCTACGAGGACGTCCTGTAGTTGCTCCGAACTCTCCGCCGTCACCACCACGTCTGCGAAGCTCATCTGCCTCATCCCCGAAGATCTCACTTACGAACTCGCCTGCACCAACTGCACTAGAGTAAGCCTTACATACTGTAACTATCTTCTTGATTTCATATGGAGGAATACCTGCTCCGATAGCACCGTATCCTGCAAGAGTCGATGATGATGTAACCATTGGATATATGCCGTGATCCGGATCCTTCATAGAGCCAAGCTGTCCTTCAAGAAGGATACTCTTTCCTTCCTTGATTGCATCATAGAGATAAGCTGATACATCACATACAAATGGCTCAACCATTTCCTTATACTCCATTAATGTTTCATAGATACCATCAACGGTAAGAAGTGGCTTATGATAGAGATTTTCAAGAAGTGCATTCTTCTGAACTATTACTCTCTCTATCTTCTCTTTCAGTGACTTCTCATCATCGAAAAGCTCTGAAACCTGAAAACCAATCTTTGCATATTTATCTGAATAAAATGGAGCTATACCTGATTTGGTGGATCCAAAGGATGCACCTGCAAGTCTCTCCTCTTCATATGTATCAAAAAGGACATGATATGGCATAACCATCTGAGCTCTATCAGAAACCAGAATCTTTGGAGTTGGAACGCCTCCTTCTTCTATCTGTTTAACCTCATTGAAAAGTTTAGGAATATCCAGAGCTACTCCATTTCCAATAATACTGGTTGTATGGTCATAAAATACACCAGAAGGAAGTGTATGCAGAGCAAATTTACCATAATCATTAATTATAGTATGTCCAGCATTTGCACCTCCCTGAAATCTGATAATTATATCAGCCTTCTCAGCCAGCATATCAGTTATTTTACCTTTTCCTTCGTCACCCCAGTTAGCTCCTACTACAGCAGTTACCATCATTGCCTCCTTGAAATATAATCAATCATTTTTGTTGGTCAGCACTCTTTGCGCACACCATTCTTTATTGTACCATAGATGGAATAATTATTCTAGCCTCTGAAATAATCATATCCATCCTGACATCATGTTTTTCTACAGGGATTTCATCAACTATCTGATAATCATACGAAACCCCTATCTTAGTTACCTGCATCCTGCCTCTCGACACGTTAGTAAGACTACCATCTATATCCATCAAAAATCTATCATAATATCCGCCGCCATAGCCCATTCTATTTCCATTCTTATCAAATGCAACTCCGGGCACCATAACGAGGATTCTTCTATTCTCAGTGTCTCCCCTGTGAATATCAAACAGCATTTCTTCACCAGTGTTTGCCGGCTCCCTTATTCCGAAGCTGCCCTTGGTAAAATCTCCCGTATATCTGTAGAACCTCATTTCCTCCTTCGAGATAACCTTCGGAATATAAACAGTCTTACCGTATCTCTCCGCATCCTCAATCAACTCCTGAAGATCCACCTCGCCACCAGCACTCATATACGCAAGGATAACGTCTGCCTCCTTATACTCAGCAACAGACTTTATTCTTCCACATATGATCTCTGATTTTTCACTTACCTCATGTGAATCCATATCTAGTCTTAAGGAACGAATCTTTTTCCTTAATTCATTTTTCAGAGAAATATTATTCAATATATCCTGCTCCCCGCTTAAACCTTTTCACTTAAACTATAATCATATTACAGTATCAAGGCCTCCTGCAGATAAACTACAAGAGGCCTATAGATATTTTAATTAACTATCATAATCTAATCATCAATCGTAATTCCAGCTCCAGCAATAGTACTCAATGCTGTTAACACCTGTCGCATAGTCAAGTGTTATACATAGCTCATCGCTATGATCGAAATAGTAATACAGATATACTGTCTCATCATCATAAGTATAGATTGAATCTGCATCACCATATGCATCATATACATCCTGAAGTGATGAGCCCCATGTGATACCCTTTGGAAGAACAACCTCTGGATATGCTCCGCCTTCATCGATCCACTTGATATCAGCATCAAATGTTCTAATCTGGCTGTCTTCGTATGCAACAGTATCATCTGTAGGGTTACATGTACTTATGTATAGATAGAACCAATCATCATAATTTGAATTCTTATATTGATATGAACCTGATGTATCACCCGCATCGAGTTCCTCATCGCCCTTTGTGAAGTACTCATCATCAAGTACCCAGTCAGAACCTAGATCTGTAACTTTCTGTGGAAGCTTGAAAGCTTTTCCATCAAGCGCGAAGGACATTGAAGAAGGATCATCTTCTACGCCAGCAGGAACCTCTGCAACCTTAGAAGGACATGTATTCTTATCAAGAATCTCTGTGATGCTTCCAACTTCATCATCATCATCTGATGACTCCTGATCTGCATCATCGTCAGAAGCTTCTTCTTCCTCTTCCTCTGTAGTAGGCTCTTCCTTATCTACCTCTTCCTCTGTAGTAGGTTCTTCCTCAGCTATATCTTCATTGAGAACACTTTCGCCGTGATCATCAAGATTTACAATATACCACTTACCCTTAGACTTACCACAAGTAAATGTGTAATCCATTTCCTCTTCCTGTGACTCTCCAAGGAAGGAAACTGACATAGTACCCTTTACATCAACCTCAGCTGCATTGCTGAACTTCATCTTAGTCCCATGATCAGCATTAAAGTCCTTTGTAAGCTGCTTAGGATCTATCCTTCTAGACTCTTTAACTTCGATGTCATCAATCTTGAAACCAAAGCCCTTCAGAAGTGCAAGAGAGCTCTCTGTTTCTTCGTCATTTAGGAATTCGAAAGCATCATCATCCTTCAGTTCATTCGGTATGCACTCAACCATAGTTGGGAAATCAAGTTCGCTAAATGCATTCATGAACTTAAGAGATACTTCCTCAGCACCCTTAATATTTCTGCTACTAACAAATAGAACTGCACAAATTATACCAAGTAATACAACTGCACCTGCAATAATACCAATTATAAGACCTGTTTTGCTTCCGCCACTCTTAGGTGGATTAGGTCCACCTGGCTGTCCACCGAAGCCTGGCTGTCCGCCAACTGGTGGTTGCTGTCCATATCCTGGATCCTGATAAACCATACCTGGCTGTCCACCCATTGGAGCCTGTGGCTGTGCACCGAAGTCTGGCTGCATAGGCTGTGGCTGTGCACCAAAATCTGGCTGCATAGGCTGTGGCTGTGCACCGAAATCTGGCTGCATAGGCTGTGGCTGTCCGCCAAAGTCTGGCTGCATAGGCTGTGGCTGTCCGCCGAAGTCTGGCTGCATAGGCTGTGGCTGTCCGCCAAAGTCTGGCTGCATAGGCTGTGGCT
>CAMKQB010000019.1 GCA_946414825.1 uncultured Lachnospiraceae bacterium | reverse complement strand
ATCTATTGAACCTTCTTTGATAACAAGATTAGTGGTCGCTATATCATTATATGTTCCGGCATTAGTATATTTCTTATCATATTCATAGGATTCTGCATTTAATCCAGCCGGTAATACATATTCGGTCTGTTGATCATAATCATAAAGAGTATAATCATCTAATCCATGAGCATTTCCATCATATGTCACTGTATTATCATCAGGATCTACGTATATAGTTCTCTTTACAATAGTGAACTCACATGTCTTTTGAAGTATCTCATAGTTAGTGCTTGGAGCAGGAACAGCTACATTTGCTGTAGCAGTATACTTTCCTCCATCTGTATTAATATTCTTTTTAGCACCACTGACAGTTATAACAAACTGGCTGATTTCATCACTAAGTTTAGTATTTGAAGGTTCTTCTACAGTCACTCCGGTAGGATGTAATACCTGATCGGAACCATTATAGATAAATGTTCTATTTTCTTCGGATGGCCAATTAACAGTAACCGGAACCTTAAGTATTCTACCCTCAATATCCAGAGACTTAGGAATAATATAGTTAACGTTTTTCTTACCGTTGTCATCAACCAATGAAAGGTCACTAAGTGTTATCTTGGCAGCTTTTTGAACATCTTTACTATTGTATTTACCCGTGAAATCAACAAACAGATTATCGGCTACTCCGGATGCTATATCAGCATCTGTAAGACCGGAAATGAGGATATAACCTCCATGTGCTATTTCATACTTAGCAGTTCCAGGAGTATTAACATCACCTGAAATATCAGGAGTACCATCATAAAGTCTTTCAAACTTTTCAGCTGATGGCTTTGCTGTAATAGCTACGGTTTTAGGAGTAAGAGTAACTGTTCCGGAGCCGTCTATACTATTATAGTTTGAATTGATTGGATCAGCAGAAACTGCATACAGGTAAACGTCAGTAGCTATGACCTCACCTATATTATTAACTTTTACATCCTTAACTCCAGAGAATTCAGCTAAAACCTTGCCTGCAGTACTATAGTTATCAGCATCAAGAGGCTCAGTACTATAATATACAACCGCCTGATCATTACCAACCAGTCCACCAACACTTACAGTAACGTTATGGGATTCACCATCATATACTCCGGTATAAGAAATTACATCTATAGTAAGATCCTTTTTATGTACAGTAACTTCATAAGGATCTGCCCAAACCTCCAGAGTTCTTCCATTACTTAAATGTTCTATTGTTACCTTACAACGATAAATATAGGTTCCGGCATTCTTACCTGTCTCAAAGTTCAGTACACCGGAATTTGCACCAAATATATCTTCAGCTTCTGAAGTTTCTTCATTAACCAGATACCACTGGTAACTCTTAATTGTATATTTACTTGAATCAACGCCTTCATTATATGTAACTGTTGCTGAAAGCTTATTGGATGAGCTATTTGCGTATCCATAAGTATACTCACTCTTACCGCTTATAGTTAATGTAGCATCTCCAATTTCCTCAGGAGTTGATACCGCAACATACTTAACCGATGATTTTACTTTTGTATCAAACTGATAAGGAGAAGTATCTGTAGATGAAATAGGTGTGGCCTGAGCAAGCTTATCCATATCCAGTGAATCACTATCATCCAGCACATCATCCGCATCAAACCAGCCAACAAATGTGTAACCGCTAGCCAGTATCGCAGATATAGTTACATCCTTACCATATAGATATGTTCCGTCACCGGTAAGTGTAAGTCCTGTATCAGTTGAATCATCAGTAGCAAATCCTAATAATTTAACAACCAAACCACTTGTTCTGGTATAGTAATAATCATTCTCCATACCAAATTTACACGTGAACTTCGTTTGATCATATAATGGATCGTCAGAGGTTGTTACTCCGTCCTTAGTAACTGTCTCACCAAGCTGTGTATCTGTATAGTTCATGTAAGCAAAGTCAAACATATCAAAGTCTGAACCAACAGGGAAGATATAATCATCAACATCCATTACATCTCCACTAACAACAGTGATTTCAGTCGTTGCCATCGCCAAATTTTCAGGATTAAGGGTAACAGCTCCACCGGACGCGTCATCAACAACAAAATATAATGTATAATCGTCACTTGAAATATTTTTATTTACTACTATTATAGTTTTATCAGCTAATTCATATACGGAGCCCTCTCCGTAATTTGTATCTATATTAGTAGAGGTCATACCGGATATGTCATCTTCTATTCCGGTATAATAATTCTTATTAACCGTCTGGAAATAATGTCTTATTACAGTGTCAAATGGAGCATTTTGCCATTTTGCAATTAATATAATATCACAATCCGGCATTTCAAATGTTCTTATGCCCCCTGAAGGTTCAGAAATAGTAACATTTATTCCGCTAGGAAGATCCACATATTCTTCTACTTCATTTCCTTCATCATCCACAGTCTGGACAATCTTCTTGACATCCCATCCTTTAAAATCGTAGCCAGGCTTAACAGGATCCTCAACAGTAACAGTCTCGCCATATCTCTTAATAGATGAGTTAACTACATTATCCTTATCATATTTATTATTAACTTTGAATGTATGTTTATTACGTGCATAGTATATATGGAACTTAACGGCTGAATATTCACAATAAGCATATGTCTTATTATTAGTATTAGATTCATCATAGTAGAATCCGCTTGGCATATTGTATTTATCAATATCCTCAGTTGTGAGCTTCAACTCTGTATAAGCTGTTCCAGGTATTTCTACATCCTTTAGAACCACATCTCCACTATCAGTACCATAGGTGGTAGTATAAACATCCACTGAAATATTATTACCATCATCATCCTGATAAGTAACTGTATTGGATTCAACATCTAATACCTGATATCCGTTCTTAACTCCGTGTTCATCGACAACATCATCGATAGTTACATAATCAATCCCCTTCGTCATGTAATGAGTATATAAATGATGCTTCAGTTTTGCCTTTTCATAACGACCATGCAGAATAACATCAGAGGAAATATTGGTAAACTGTGTCACTGATGTAACAGGCTGAGTATACTGCTGATCAAGATACCAGACTATGTCATACCCCACTCTCTCAGTGAAATGGGAGCTGGTAATAAATGAAGTAATATCATTATTAGATATATTACTTCCCTTTACAAAGGCCTTACTGCTGGACTTTATTTCACCTGATGGCTCATGAAGACATAGAGTCAGATTATAAGTATCACCATAAGCAAAATTAACATATAATGTTTCATTTGAAACAGAACCATCACTATTCTCGGCCTTAAGTACTGTGTGACTTCTATTATATATGTACAAAGCCGCCGCTTTTGTATCTCTATTTTCATCATCAGGATCCGAATGTCTGTTTTTATAATCTGCTAGCCAGTTATCAACAAACGGAATATCACTACTGACATTACCACTATATGATGCGTAGCAATATCTTCCCGGATAATAATTATTAGCAGAATTAGCTATATAGATATAATAATTACCATTCGCATCTGGTGAGGTAGTGACATAGTAAGTATGGTAATTTATTGTTACAGGAGCAAAACCTTCTTTAACTTCACCGGATTGTCCTGATCGTCTAATGATGGAACCGGCCAGGTAGTCATCATCCTGTGCACCATTCATAAACTCAGTATTTACTAAATAACTAAGATTTGCTTCACGCAAACGATAAGTATGTTCACCATAGCCCAGATCACCGGTATATGTGATAGGTTCAGTTTTTGCTTCTTCGGATTCAAGATACTTATTGTCTACATTTTTATTAATATAAAAATCAAATACAAAGCTCTTATCCGGATCTAACTCTGTATAATAAACATTTACATAAACAGAATGACTGGTGCCCTTATATCCACTTGGTGTACCAAAATAAGAGGTTATAGTAGTTGGCTTCGTTGAGAAGGTTGAAGTTCCTGAACTATAATTAAATCCATATGAATAAGAAACAGCACAATTATGGGTATTAAAGTTATAGTTAATAGGGCTCTCGCCGTTAACAGTAACGCCGGAAGCAACCGAATTAATAGCCTCTTCATTTAGGCCTGAGTAATTAGAACCATAGAAATAAAGCAATGGATCTACAGTATATGAAGTACGAGGAGATTCAGATGAAGTACTCCAAAGACCTTTTCTGGTAAATGTAGCAAACTCGGTCGGATGACCATTAACATCCCTATAGATATATCTGATAGTAGCTGTAATCTCCTTTCTCTTCATTTTGAGTTTAAGAACCAGCATATTATCAGGATTTTCTGAACTGTCAGTTATTTCACCAACAAGATCAGAATTATCAGTATCTAAATCATAACAAATATCAAAGTATGGGATATAGAATCCGAAATCATCAATATTTACACTATAGGTATTTCCATTACCCACTGTTGCATTTGATCCTAAAGGACCATCATACATAAGCGTGTAATTAGGAGAATCATCATCAGGATATTCACCTGCTGAATTCTGAAGATAAACCTTTACCTTATACTTCGCATTGAAGATAGGTATATACTGTCTGGAAACAGAAACAGGACCTGCAGGCATAGAGGTTGGAGCCTCAAGTCCCGTACTCCATGAAGAAGCCTCAGAAACACTGTACTTTTCAGTATTAACCCCCAGTGCTTCAGCCAATGAATCCCACTCAGCTTCATTATAATGAATATAGTCATCCTCAATTATTGGTGTACCATACTTCAGATTCCACACATTGGTATAAACTATTGTATCTCTATCTTCATTTTTCCAAATATTAAGAGTAAGAGGATATACATCTCTAGTATAATAGTAATTAATATTAAGAATCTGTCCTTCAACTGCCGAAACCGTAGGATCCTCCTCGGATTGATAGCCGGCCATTTCATCACTCGTAACAGTCACCACCTGAGATGGTTCTGTTCCAATATAGATCGAATTACGTCCTGCAAAGGTAAATCCTTCAATTTCATTTCTACTTGATGTATCAATCACATTTCCCTGTGTAGAAGGAATCTGCTCAGTACTGATAAGGGTATAATTATTATCATTATCAAGATTCTGCAGGTAGTAATTAATAACATATGTACCCTCATTTGCTATGTAGTAACCTGAAGCAGAAACATTGTGAGCAGGCATAGTATCAGGCTTCGAACCAGTATCAGAGTATGACCATCCCACAAAGGTATAACCCGGCTCTTCAGGCTTTTCTCTAGTCTCTATAGTTTCGCCATAATATAATTCCTCTTCAGATACCACTTCCTTAGTATTATCTGTTTTAGTAAGAGTATACTTAAGGGTATACTTATTTCTGGAATAATAAAGCTTTACTGTCATATTATCGGAATCGATAGTATTAGTTTCTGAAAGCTCTGTATCCAGAGTGAAACCTTCATCATTCAAGAGAATTGCGCTTATATTAGGACCTATAGTTGAATTATATGCACAGCTAAATGCAGCTGATTTAGTTGCTGTACTAGGATAATTACCCTCAGTATCCTGCATATAATATTCCACAGTATAGCCATATACCTTATCACTCCAATGAGCTACTAATGTATCAGAGCTATTTGCAGAATAAGTTGCCTCATTCTGGTATGTACTATCGTCAGTTGTCCAGTTTACAAATGCAAATCCAGGATATGTAAAACCTAATGCAGGAAGTACGATTGAAACATTTTCAACTTTATAAATATCTCCCATGGTTCCTGTGCAAGCAGTATTAGTTGTACCCTTATTAAAGGAAAGCTTATATACATCCAATGGATCTGAACGACTGATATTATTAGATCCATCCATAACAAATACATAGTATGTTCCTTCTCCTTGAGAAGTAACATCTGTAAGTGTAGTGTCATAGAGAATCTTTACTCTTCCATCCTCAGTTACAAGCTGATCCTCAGTTATTACGTTCCACTCCGGAGCATCCTCGTCTGGCATAGAAGAATTCTGAGTGATCATCCATTTCTGAAGATTTCTGGAGTCACTTGCAGTAAATCCAAGAGAAACCTCGGTATAATCGCCATTTGTTTCGCCGGTAAATGACTCAATAACAGGAGCCTCATCGCTGGCTCTTGATATAAAATCAACTCTGTCATATGACTGAGTAATATCTGATTTTAAAGTAAAGGAAGTGATTCCCAAATCAGGATTCTTTATAGAAAGAACTGAAGGATCAGACCATGAATAAGGATTTGAATAACCCGAATCAAAGGTAATAGTTGCATTAGCGCTTTCGCCCTGAAGCATGACAATATAACCATCGGCATTTGCGCCTATGGAAATATCTGTTACGCCCTCCTGCATTACAGTATATACAAGTGCTGTATGCATGACAGCTGTATTTTTGCCAGAAGTCACCTCGCTGGATTCATAGTTATCATTATTCTTTGCAGCAACTGAAACGGTAAAATAATAATCATAAGCCTTTTTAGTCTCAGAATTATTATTCTGAGCGATAACGTCATCCTTAATAACAGGTGAAAAATCAAAAGAAGGTGTTTCAGTAGTTACAGTAGTTATACGAGTATCTTCATTATCATCTGTTGATATTCTATATAAGGACACAGTATATTCGGAAACAGATTCAGCTATAGATCTGGCTGTCCACTCTGCCACACCTGCCTCGTTATATTCTTCGCTCCACTTTAAACCATCTATTTCATCAAGCTTTTGAGGAACGATTATTACTTTATCCTTGTCATTAACATCATCAGGAACAATTGTAATTTCATAATTATCTAAATCAGTACCATTAAGTGGTGTCAGATGAATACTCTGTTCATCAGCCACTATTGATCCAACATCAGTAATGGAGCCGTCAATAGTATAATCCGAAAGGCCCTCACCAGACGCAAATGAAGTACCATTTACGAAATCAATTGTTATATCCTTATCAGTAAATCTATGTTCCTCGCCGTCATATTCCTGTACATAACCACTGATCACCATGATATCCAGAGGTCTCTTTACTATTTCAAAATCAACAGGTTCTGACTGAACAGACTCATAATTATCAGTTTCGGCTATAACAACATAAACCTTGTAAGAACCTAATGCCGTAGGAATGGCATTAGTTGGAAGCTCATTTCCAGCAGCATCAAGGAAATGATATACTTTGCTATTTGAGTCGGAATTTGTATTTGTTTTTAATACTATCTCACTGCCGGAGCCTCCCGGAAGTGTAACCTTGGTGCCATATGGCCATACAGATACAATTTTTGCAGGTGTACTCTGTTTCTCAAATACAACCTCTGCACTTGGGTTTTCCTTTTGGATAGTAAACTCAAGAGTCTTGGTTCCGGTATAATTATTTTGGAAAACAAGGTTAATCTTTGCTGTTCCGGCGCCAATATTATCGGAATATGAAACACTATATTCAGAAGAAGGAATAACTACACCATTATCCTTAACAACAACTTCAGGAGTATATGCTGTACCATCATAAATAAACTCTTCTGAAGAATCTGCTAATTCGACTGTTATATTTGCATTATTAGTAACAACCTTCGGATTAACAGTAAGAGTTCCATCCTTAACTGCGATATTATAATTATCTGCTTCAAAAGGATGATCAGGATCAATAGATATCACATAATCTCCAGCATCATCCCCTGTCACGTAATTTGATTTAAACTGTCCTGTAAGTATGTCAGAATCCGAAGATACAAGTCCATCCGCCTCGTAATCATAGCTATCAGGAGTTGAATCGCCGTAATATAGCGTAATATCATCAGGTGTGATAGTTAAGGCCTTACGACTAATTGTCACTACCGCATTTTTAGTACTTACAGTCTCAATGGAATCTTCTCCATCACTAAGAGTTATAGTAGCTTCTGCATAGTATGTTCCGGAATCGGAAACATTCTTTAGATTTAATGTGGTTGACTTGCCTGTGGAAGTAGATATAGGTGTGTCATCCCCTACCTTATACCAATTCCAGGTAACATTACCAACCAGATTATTGGATACAGCCGCTGTCAGCGTATGATCTGTGCCATCATAATCACATGTAATATTCTGCGGCTGAGTCGTAATCTCTATATCGCTTCTAACCCATGAAGCAGTAACTGTGGCTTCTGAACCGGCTGATACAGTAGTTACAATAGTATCAGATGAATCCACCCATCCTTCAAAGTTATAGCCCGGTCTCACCAAATCACTAACCAGGTTTACTGTATCTCCAATAACATAAGAATGCTTTGTGTACAGATTATTAACTGAATCATAATATTTATTATAAATAACATGGGTTACGGTAATTGTTGTGGTAGAGGTACTTACATTTCCATCAGCATCCTTCACATGGACATAGTAGATTCCATGGTCATTATCCTGTAATGTATATGAAATAGTTGCATCCTCACCAACAACTGCATTATTCAGCTGGCTCCATGATGAAATACCTGTGCTTGAA
This sequence comes from uncultured Lachnospiraceae bacterium, assembly GCA_946414825.1. Classification (GTDB taxonomy): domain Bacteria; phylum Bacillota; class Clostridia; order Lachnospirales; family Lachnospiraceae; genus Eubacterium_Q. The sequence continues at coordinate 26,183 of CAMKQB010000019.1, read as the reverse complement.
GCCTCTGTAGAAAATGCATAGTAAAGAACACCTGCTTCATCATCACTTGCTACCGCTGTTAGAACACCATTCTCTCCTGAGAATGTTTTAATTACAGGTGATGTAACATCAGGTATCTCATAATCGCCTGACTCAGTTGTCGCACTGGAATTATATAGATCTGTAAAATCTTTCGAAGGATCCTCGGAATCCGCTACAGGAACTGCTCGAACTGTAAAGTGATATTTGCCATAGCCGTCTATATAATTACTAAAATCAACGCTTGTATCAGATACAGTAGCAGTACGAATAGGAGTAGTATTGCTTCCCCTATACAGATTAACCTCATACATAACAGAGTTTTCAGCCGCTTCACCGCCTGAAACAGTTGTTGTTACAGCGTTCCACGTAGCTGTCTTTTCATCCCATTCAGGGTCAGTTGGTGCAGAAAATGTCCCCTTTACGACAGTAAAACCAAAATCACCGGAGGCATTCATAATAAAATCAGAATCATCATCAGGGAAATAATAAAAACCGGCATAATATGAATCAGGAACCAGAGTCCATTTATCATGTGGACGTTCCCCTGTTTGCTGATCTGCTCCATAATAAGTCCATCCAGTATCAAAGTATTCCGGTATAGGACTAACACTGGAAGGAATAGTAAATACATAACAATATAATTCTGTTAATGGAGTATCATCAAGAGTAAATACTACCTCGTCACCATAGTGAACAACATAAGAAGAACCATCTATTGTATGATTAGAAAGAGTAATTGGGGTTCCATTAATAGACAGGAAATGTTCCGGCGCATCATCAGGATCACCACGTAAACTGTCATCCCCCGCTTTAGTAGCAGGTTCATCAGTTCCATTCCCTGAAGGTGCATTGAGCTTAGGTGCAGCTATCTTATTAAATTTCTTAGTGGATTGATTGTTCAGATCAGAACTATCTTGAACTTCTGCATCAGAAGGAGAAGCCTCCTCTGGATTATCAGACGCTGTTGAAATTCCGGCATCTGCAGCATAAACACTCATACCGGAAAAACTAGAACATGTATTTGAAAAGGCTAGCATAAAGCATAAACCAAAACTAATAAGCCTTTTTATAGATTTTTTCATATATTACTCCCCATAACCATAACGAAGCTAAACACTCTCTATCAAAAAAGTGTATAGTTAAAGTAATTAATTTTACCATTATTATCACATTATGTAAAGTGGTTTATTCTTATGTTTTTACAATTATCCAATTTATTAAAAACTTTACACATTCATATCAAACACAATAAAAAAGCGGTCGCTCACACTTTACAAATAAGTGTAGACGCAACCGCCTCTTCATTTCATTCTTATGTTATTTACTTATTTTTAAGAAGATCTCTAATTTCTGTCAGAAGAACCTCTTCCTTAGTTGGCTCTGGATCTGCCTCTGGCTCTTCTTCTTCCTTCTTCTTAAGGCTCATAAGCTTGTTCATACCCTTAAGCATAAGGAAAAGAACCAGAGCAATAATAAGGAAGTTGATAACTGCTGATAAAAAATCACCATAATTAAGTGTGAGTGTTTTAACTGTCTCTGCATCAAGTCCTGAGTAGTCAACCCATGGAAGCTTAATGGATCCGCCAATATCTGCACCACCAATACTGTTAATAAGTGGGTTGATAAAACTATCACAAAGTGCTGTTATGATAGCACCAAATGCGCCACCTATGATAACACCGATAGCCATATCCATTACATTACCCTTAAGGGCAAACTCTTTAAACTCCTCTAAAAACTTTTTCATAAAAATACCTTCCCTTTCATTAGATTTAATAGTATATACTTGTTTTAGTATACACAAATACTGTCATTTTAGCAAGGTGTAATAGCTTGTTGTTTTTCTTTCTCTAACCGCCATCGCCTCCTGTTCACTTGGGCTAAGGTTATTTGAAACAGACGATTTAGTCTTGGTTTTGATTTTTTCTGTAGAGTCAAGAGCATTTCTCTCATCTATAGAGAAAAAATCAGCCGAAAAAATATATAAAATAACATTTCCCTACTATATAAAAGGGAGCATGTCCGAAGACATACTCCCAAATAAGTACTATAAACATATATTTTAGTAATTAACAATCTTACCAAAATCAGCCTTAAGTGATGCACCACCAACAAGACCACCATCGATATCAGGCTGAGCAAAAAGCTCTGCTGCATTTCCGGCATTAACTGATCCGCCGTACTGAATACGTACAGCCTCAGCTGTTGCTGCATCATAGATCTCAGCGATGCAGTCTCTGATACCCTTACATACTTCCTGAGCCTGCTCAGTTGTAGCAGTCTTACCAGTACCGATAGCCCAGATTGGTTCGTAAGCGATAACAAGATTCTTTACATCATCAGCCGCAACACCCTGCAGGTCTGACTTGATCTGAAGTCTGATCCAGTCCATAGTAACGCCCATTTCTCTCTGCTCAAGGCTCTCACCACAGCAAAGGATAGGTGTAAGACCAGCTTCGATAGCCTTCTTAACCTTCTTGTTAAGTGTGCAGTCACACTCCTTGAAGTAATCTCTTCTTTCTGAATGTCCGATGATAACGTACTTAACACCAGCGTCGAGAAGCATTTCTGCTGAAATCTCACCTGTGTAAGCACCCTTATCCTCGAAGTACATATTCTCAGCTCCAACCTGTACGTTAGTACCCTTAACAGCCTCAACAACTGGTACTATATCAATAGCTGGAACACAGTAAACTACATCTACTGCATCATTTACAACGAGATCCTTCAGCTCTGCAACAAGTTCAACAGCCTGTGAAGGAGTCATGTTCATTTTCCAGTTTCCTGCGATAATTTTCTTTCTAGACATTTTTTATATTCTCCTTATTGATTAAATATCGCTTAGTCGCCCGAAGAACAAGGCACTGCGCAGGAAGGCGTACATAAGCGTACGTCGACTGCGCAGTAACGCAGTTATTCGGGATGAATTAGCGATATTTATTTGTCGTTTGCTGCTGCTACACCTGGCAGCTCCTTACCCTCAAGGAACTCAAGTGAAGCGCCACCACCTGTTGAGATATGGCTCATCTTGTCGCCAAATCCAAGCTGGTTACAAGCTGCTGCTGAATCACCACCACCAATGATTGTTGTTGCATCTGTTTCAGCAAGCGCCTGAGCAACTGCGATTGTACCTGCTGCAAGTGTAGGATTCTCAAATACACCCATAGGTCCATTCCAAACTACTGTCTTAGCTGTCTTAGCAGCCTCTGCGAAGAGCTCTCTTGTCTTCTCACCGATATCAAGACCTTCCTTATCAGCAGGGATAGCATCTGAAGATACTGTCTCAACATCGATAGGTCCATCAATTGGGTCAGGGAAGCCTGCTGCAACAACTGTATCTACTGGAAGGAGAAGCTTCTTGCCAAGGGAGTCAGCCTTTGCAAGCATTTCCTTACAATAATCGATTTTGGAATCATCTACAAGTGAAAGTCCAACTTCTTTGCCCTGTGCCTTAAGGAATGTATATGCCATACCACCACCGATGATAAGTGTATCACACTTCTCAAGAAGGTTTGATATAACGTTAAGCTTGTCAGCTACCTTAGCACCACCAAGGATAGCTACGAAAGGACGTACTGGATTTTCTACAGCATTTCCAAGGAAGTCTATTTCCTTCTGCATCAGATATCCAACTACTGCTGTATCTACATACTCTGTAACACCTACGTTTGAGCAGTGAGCTCTGTGAGCTGTACCAAAGGCATCATTTACGAATACATCTGCAAGTGAAGCAAGGTCCTTAGAGAATGCCTCTCCGTTCTTTGTCTCTTCTGGACGGAATCTTGTATTCTCAAGAAGAATAACTTCTCCATCATTCATAGCGTTAACTGCCTCAACTACATTTGGTCCAACAACCTCTGGATTTGGAACGAACTTAACTTCCTGTCCAAGAAGCTCTGATAGACGAACTGCAACTGGAGCAAGTGTCTTAGTCTGCTTGTCCTCTTCTGTCTTAACCTTACCAAGGTGTGAGCAAAGAATTATCTTACCACCGTCAGCGATAAGCTTTTTAATAGTTGGGAGTGCAGCTACGAGTCTGTTCTCGTCTGTGATCTTTCCGTCCTTAAGTGGAACGTTGAAGTCACATCTAACCAGCACGCGCTGTCCCTTTACGTTAATATCGTCAACTGATTTCTTATTTAGTGACATTTTATTACCTCCTGTTATAAGTATTTTGTGAAAAAAACGGGTCCGACTTCTTTAAAAGTCGGACCCATTTCTTAGGTCTTCTTAAAAAGCCGCTAGAATACTCGACTAATTATTTAATCGACTCTATTATGCAAGCTCTGCGAAATACTTGATTGTTCTAACCATCTGTGATGTGTAAGAATTCTCATTATCATACCATGATACTACCTGTACCTCATAAAGGTCATCAGCGATCTTAGATACCATAGTCTGTGTTGCATCGAAGAGTGAACCAAACTTCATACCGATAACGTCTGAAGATACGATTGGATCCTCGTTGTAACCGAAGCTCTCGCTTGCAGCAGCCTTCATTGCAGCATTGATGCCATCAACTGTTACGTCAGCACCCTTAACTACAGCTGTAAGGATTGTTGTAGAACCTGTTGGAACAGGAACTCTCTGAGCTGATCCGATAAGCTTTCCGTTAAGCTCTGGGATAACAAGTCCGATAGCCTTTGCAGCACCTGTTGAGTTAGGTACGATGTTAGCAGCACCAGCTCTAGCACGTCTAAGGTCACCCTTTCTGTGTGGTCCGTCAAGGATCATCTGGTCACCTGTATAAGCGTGGATAGTGCTCATGATACCACTCTGGATTGGAGCATAATCGTTAAGAGCCTTAGCCATAGGTGCAAGACAGTTTGTTGTACATGATGCAGCTGAGATGATCTGATCATCTGCTGTAAGTGTGTCATTGTTAACTGAGAAAACGATAGTCTTAAGATCATTTCCAGCAGGAGCTGAAATAACAACCTTCTTAGCACCAGCGTTGATGTGTGCCATTGACTTATCCTTTGAGCAATAGAAACCTGTACACTCAAGTACTACATCTACACCAATCTCTCCCCATGGAAGCTCGTTAGCATCTGCCTTAGCATAGATCTGAAGTGTCTTACCATCAACAGTGATTGTGTTAGCATCATCATCAGCTTCAACAGTGTGAAGATTCTCGCCGATCTTTCCAGCGTATCCACCCTGTGCTGTATCATACTTCAAAAGATGAGCAAGCATTGAAGGCTTTGTAAGATCGTTGATTGCAACTACCTCATATCCCTCTGCACCAAACATCTGTCTAAATGCAAGACGTCCAATACGTCCAAATCCATTAATAGCTACTTTTACTGCCATTTTGTAAATCCTCCTAAGAAATTTAATTGTTTGCCTTAATATGATAACTTTTTTTCGGGGCAATTTCAAGCACGTATTTGTCAAATTTAATCTATTTTGCACTATTTTTTTCATCGTTTTTCACTTGACTTATGATTACATTGCCTTTTACTATGTTATAAAATGTATTTTAAGGTTATTTAGTGACCTATTTTCACATATAAAACGGAGTAAAAAATGAGTATATCAGAAAACAAATACGATTATCACTTACATAGTCATTTCTCTACTGACTGCGAAACAGAGTTGCCTGACATTATTGCCTCAGCAAAAGCCCACGGTCTGTGCGGTATATGTCTTACAGATCATAATGATCTGAACTTCCCAGAGACGCCGGATAATGTAACCTTTGACCTGGATATAGATAACTATATCACTACTTTGTCTGAGCTTAGATCAGACCTGCTTCCAGACTTTGACCTTAGAATAGGCGTGGAACAAGGCGTCATGCCTACCACTTGTGAGGAGCTAAGCAGCTACAGTACTCAGCACCCAGGACTAGATTTTATTATCTGTTCCTCTCATGTAGTCAATAATCTTGACCCTTACTATCCTGAAACCTTCATGAATCCAGACGGTTCATATAAGGATGTAAATGTCATCTATAGAACTTATTATGAAAATATCCTCTATAACGTTGAACATTTCAATGATTATAATGTATATGGTCATTTGGACTATATATTCAGATATGGTCCTGAAAAGGTCACTACTGAGGCATTTTCGAAGAAGCATTTTCCTTATCTAAAGGAACTTATTCATGAGATTCTGAAGGTGATTATCGAGAATGGAAAAGGCATTGAAATCAATACCGGTAGTCTCTTTAGAGGTATGGAATACATGCACCCACATACAGATATCCTTAAAATGTATAAAGAAATGGGCGGGGAGATCCTAACCTTTGGAAGTGACGCTCATGATACAGAGCATATTGGCTTTATGATAGAGGAAGCCGCTGAACTGGCTCAGTCCATTGGTTTCAGGTACTTCAGTACCTTTAAAGCAATGAAACCGGAGTTTATAAAACTTTAAAACTCCGGTTTCTTTTTATTAATATTATTTCTTTACTACCTTTGCAGGTCCTTTATTTATATTATTCTGCCTATCTGGCTGATTTTTCTTATCAACCTCTTTTCTGGTATAGCTGGCAAGCATCTGCTTATAGCAGTTCTTCTGCATCTGTTCGCTATTTACTATATCTCCGACTTTTACATTACCCTTTATCTTACTTTCTATAAACCTCTTCGCCTCCTTTGCAAGATCATCCACTATCTCATTTACAATTTGATTTGCAGCAGGATCTACGGCCATAGACTCCACGATTGTCTGTCCTATAGGAGATTTTAGTATCTTGTATGTCATAAGTTTACCAGCTTGGCTATTAACATGTTCAGGAGGTAATAACGCCAGATACTGATCGTCACTTATATTCCCTCCCCTTGAAATCATTAATACTTCTTTATTATGAAAATCACTCTGAAGCTCATTTACCCTCTTTTCCACTTTAGCCCATTTGCTATAACAGCTATCGGGATAATTCTCAACCATGGACTTAAAAACAGGGCTCTTACTAAGATGATTCACATCATAATCATACGAATCCAACTCAAAATCTATACCAGTAAGATAGTCTTTATTATTACTTTTATAGATTTTATTCAGCATTTTAATAGCCATATAATCCTTAGCCATTTCAGATACACTCTTATTCTTACGAGAAGCCGCATAATAATCCAGCTTTTTATTAAGCTGAAATCTTGCAACAAGCTTTGGATTTTTTCTCCTAATAATATCTACAAGCTGACGCTGCTTTTCTGTAAGCTCAACAGCTTCTTTTATCTCCTTGTCATCCTGCAGATTTTTATCTAACTGATCCCTCTTATCTATAGCCACCAGTCTATCCAGAATAGCTTTAGATGTAGTTACTCTTGTAAATTCCAGCTTGGATCTGCTGTGTGTACTACCAGGCTTATGCATCTGATTATCCTTATAACCAATGTAAGCCTTTGTCGCCTGAATAGCGTCCTTTTTAAGGAGCTTATACTTTTCAGGATTCTCTTCCCTATTAACCAGTGACAGCTTCTGAACAGCTTCTTTCATCTTCTTATATTCAGGAGATGATTTTACATTACCAGGATCTGTAGTCGGACTATCCAGAGCATCAAACATATCCTTAAATGAACCATCCAGTCTAAGCTTATCTATGGCGCTTAGAGGCTTTTTCATCCCATCCTTTACAATCGTTTCCAGTATTTTAAGTGTGTTACCACCGAACATTGTCTTAAAAACAGAGCCTTCTAATCCATTCTCGCGAGCCAGCGCTTGTAACTCACCTACACACTCATCCATAGCTTCGAGATTCTGTGTTCTGACCTCTGAGGTAAACGGCTGACGTGACATCATCTCAGTCCAGGTGTTATGCATCATATCGTAGATATCTTTAGATTTTTCACCATCTGCTTCAGCTATCTTCATAAGTGAATAGAACTGACAAAATGCGGAAAGGTCAGATACCGGATATCCCTTTTCCAAAAGCTCAATCTTTGCCTCTGCATCATAGTACGCCGATTTTCCATTACGTCCGATTATAATATCGTCATAACCGTCCTGAACATGTGGCTTAACATTTTCCTCGAAATATTCGCGAGACATACCGTACCACTTATCTGCAGCGGTCTTATAATTCTTATAGGCGTCTATAATATCCTGAACTGTAGCATCAGCATTTTCATTATACTTATCTAAAACCTGCTGTGTTTTTACACTAGTCACCAAGAAGTCCAACATAGGAGTTTTTTCAACTGCGTTTATTATGTCTCTCCAGTTAGCATCATTATTAATTTTCGTTACATCGTATGTTACCCTTCCATTCTCATCAACTTCACCTTTGACAATTGCAGTTTTCACAGGAAGCTCTACCAACGCTGTATTAATTGCGACATTATAAACCGGATTGTTTATCATTTTTTTCTGCATGCCACGATTATATGCCAGATCTCCAGTTGCCTGTTTAAACATCTCTACATAGCTCTTCTGAGCAGGTGTAAACTCGGCAGACTTAGAGTAATCATCAAGTTCCTTGTGAATAGACTTCATACCCTTGACAGTATTTCTGAGCATTTTTTCGAATTCAGGTGTCAGATACTCGTTGGAATTTCTAATTCCACTTAAATAGACAGTCTTTCTAGGTCTGGTGTCTACACCAGTTTGTCCTTTCCTTAGTACGTCTACAGCTTCAGGGTAGTCATCCCCAAGAAGTATGTCAGCTTCATTTGGATTTCCTGCCGCAAAAAATGTTCTATAAGTGCTAACACCTTTCAACAGATCCTTCTTCTTAGCCTCACTCTTTCTTGCATCCAGGATACCATATAGTACCTTGCCTCCTATAGTTGTTAATGAATCAATCTCGTAGTTTGAATATTCATTTGTGAGTCTCTGTCCTGGTGTAAATACAGCTGGATCATAGTTATCAAGATCAACATGATCTTTGTGGAACTTGTTTTCCGCCTTACGGACAGTATTGATCCTATCAACAACTGCATCTATCTTATCCTTTAAGCCAGAAGCATTTTTACTCATAAAGCATAATACACTCAGCGCATAATCAAACTGTTCCCTCTCTGCCTCAGAGCTTCGAACACTCTTTCTACCCTTCATATATGCAGCGATAGAGTCAAAAAGAGCCTTATTAGCAGCAGCAACCCCCTGTTTAACATACCCAGTATTAGCAGTTGCAGCCGCAACAACCTGATTCATCTTTGTTTTAATATCATTAAATAACGCGTTATCGCTGGCAGGAGCTTTTTTGTTAAGATCTATGACTTCCAGTGTATATGTCGCAACTGAATCATCTATTCCATACTCAGCCATAATCGCGGCATTTTCATCACTTATTCCTTCGTTCTCTTCTTTTACTTTTCTAATTCTGTCTTCCAGAGTTTTCTTTGGCTTTTCAACCTGAACAGGTCTCTCAGCATTTGGATTTTGAATATTTATAATATTATCATCCAGATTATTAACAGTATCTCTCCTGCTAATGTCTAAATCTATAGTATTAGTCCTATCAATATCGTCCTGACCATAATCCTCATCAAGGCGGATATTATCTTCATCCTCTTTCATTGTTAATACTCCCTTCTATGATAAATCTTATAACTAAAGATACATTGAACACATAATATCATTTAAAGAGCAACAAAAGCGCAACGTAAAAATTTAAACTTTTTTAACATAGATAACTACTACAAATCCATTATCATTGTAGTATTCAAATCCACCGCCTTGCCTTTCAAGATAGTTTTTGACAAGGTATAGGCCAAGGCCATAACCATTCTTCTCTTCTGTTCCCTTTCCACGATAGAACTTCTCCACGACAAGTGGAAGCTCATCCTTGGGAACACCGGGACCAGAGTCCCTAACTATGATCTTAATAAATTTATCCATGCCACCACTTGCAGATGGCATATCTTCTGTTTCCTCAAAGCTGACATGAATATCCGTACCAGCATACTTATAGGAATTTCCAACAATATTATCTACAACCTGTTCCATACGGAGTTTATCCATATAAACCAGGCATTCATGGATATGATTATCAAGGATTATATTTCCATAGTCCTTAAGGCTTAAGAAATAGTTCTCTATCAGCTTTGAATCATATTCCTCAACAGATACATTTATTTCTTCCAGGTCGTCAATGGTTGCATGAAGGACATTCTGCACGAGCTGATTGATTGTCTCAGACTTCTGAGATATAAATCCTATTTTCTCCTCAATTCCAGATATCTCGCCAAGTTCATCCCCGGATTCCTTCTTCTTGTTTATCTGCATTTCAAGAACCTCACAGGTCGCCTGAATAGTGGCTATAGGGGTCTTAAGATCATGACTCAGTTCAGCAACCATCTGTCTCTTCTCATTCTCAGCCTCTAGCTCTCTCTGTTTAGACTTCTTCAGTTCTTCTCTCATGAGGTCAAAGCTTTCAGTAAAATCAATAAATCTGAGGTTCTTATTAACAGGAATAGGAACATCCAGATTACCCTTCGATATTTCTATTGCATAATTCTGGAGCTCTGTTATCGGTTTAATCTCTGCAAAATAAAAATAAGCTAACAAAATGTAACCAAGAATTAAAATGAATACCCAGATGGCTATCAGATATATGAGCATCTTCTGCCTAAATTCATTCATATTCTCATTTAGTCCATTCCATATCTGCTTATATAATTGCAGCTGTTCATCAGTATATGTACCAGGAACGTCAAAGCTTACATTCAAATTTATGTAAACCAAAACACTCGAAACAATACCGATTAACATAACTATTGTATATATAATTATAATTTTTCTAAATCTGTTCATTTATCAGCTTCCTCAAATATATAACCCGTCCCCCAAATAGTCTTTATATACTTAGGATTATTAGGATCCTCTTCGAGCTTCTCCCGTAGCTTTCTAATATGCACATTAAGCGTACCATCCGAATAAAATGTATCTCCCCACACCTCTTCGAACAACGCATCCTTTGTTACGATAGTATTCTTGTGATTATATAGGCATTTCAACAGAGCAAACTCTTTAGCCTTAAGACTAATTCGGTTCCCCTTCAAAATAACTGAAAGAGTGGATTCATCCAGCTGCATTACACTATCATCAGTACTACTATATGCCACTTCCTTTGAAGAGAGAGACTTCAGTTGCTCTACCTTCTTAAGGTTCAGCTTAACCTTAGCAAGCAGAACCGCCAGACTATAAGGTTTCTTGATATAATCGTCGCCTCCGATACTAAGTGCAACAAGTACATCATCATCGCTCTGACGCGCACTGATAAAGAGGATCGGCCGCTGATAATCCTCTCTCACCTTCTTACAAACCTCGAAGCCTGAACCATCTCCAAGATTGATATCTAAAAGTAGAAGGTCTATATCATTCTTGTCTAAAAATTCATAGCATGCCGAAGCACTGTCTACATATTCTGTTTTAATATCGAACATTTGAAAATATTCCGCCGTCATTTTGGCAAGCTCCACCTCGTCATCAACTATTAGACAATTGTAATGCATTTCGCTCCTCCACTTTATTTCCTTGGAATCATTATAGATAGGCCAAATGTACCTTCTTCTGCTTCAGCTTTTACCAGGCCATCATATTCTTCAACCGCCTGTCTGATATTTCTAAGTCCGAAACCGTGATGTTCCTTATCATTCTTTGATGTATATCCGTTACTCATAAAGAGCTTCTCAACATTCACCTTGCCTTCGGCTGCATTTGATATTTTAAGTACGAAGAACTTCTCAGTTCTTTTAATCTTGAGGTCAATCCAAGGCTCTTTCTCTACTTTTCTGGCAGCTTCTATAGCATTATCGAGAGCATTTGCAAAAATGCTGCAAACGTCCATCGGCTTCATATGAAGGCCGCCATCCACAACCCCGTCAGTTGTAAATCTGATATCCAGCTCCTTCATCTTGTCCGCCTTCATCGCCACTATACAATCCAGCATCTCATCTCCTGTTATAATAGATGGAGACAGGGCTCTTACATTTCCCAGCAGCTCCTTAAGGTGTTGGCTTGCATCCTCAACCTTACCCTCGTCCAGCATCATACTTGTCAGAGATAGGTTGTTAATGATGTCATGTCGGAAGGCTCTTGTTTCCGTCTGCGCATTCTTATAGCGTTCAATATATTCAAGCTCAGCATTTAGGTAGGTTTCCTGATATTCATTCTTTTCCCTGAGACTCTTATCCGCCGCATTCATTACCAGAATTACAGGCGCAAGTATTCCAAGAACAAGGAGCATCACTCCAAATATAATGCTAAGCAGCATAAACTTATCAGACAATTTTTCCGGTCCTATAGGCATACCTGGAAATATGCCAAATATTATAAGCCATAGTACAAAAAGAACCCTGTCTCTGATTCTGACTACATAAACTCTCTTCTTCCTGTAATAGCCAAAGTACAGAATAAGCAGAATAGCAACTGATATAATAAATACCGCGCAGGTTAAAAAGAATGTAAATTTTATTCCTTCCAGTCCCGCCATCGAACCGCTTATAAACAGGTCAACTATTTCCTGCTTACATCCATTAAAGTATAAGTACATATACTGGAAAATAGAATTAACAAACTGGTAATAAAGCATTAGGCATATCAGAGATTCAGTTGCCCTTATGATTCTTTTCTCCTTGTTCGCAATCAGATAGAATACAAATGCATATACGAACACCAAACCATTTAAAATAAGTGCTGATACATTAGAAAACACCTGAATCTCTTCATATCCTGCAAGTTCAGGCGTTAATTCATTTATGCTTTCCATACCTTCCAGAACTTTATACGCATCCGGATACATGCTCTTCATTAAAAAATCCGAGGCAAAAAGAAAAACTATCTGTATTATAAGTACACCCAAAGTAGCGAGTACCATTTTTCTGGTAATAACTATGTACCTGCCAAGAAAGCATGCAGCCACAAGTACAATTATCAGCATGGCTAACATAAAATTAATATCTGATAAAATGATACCGGTGTAGTTCATTATTGCTTCTTTCATATCTTTTTTCCTTTAACAGCTATAGATTTTACATTGCAGTATTTTCTACATATGCATAAAGAGCTTCCTTAAGAGACTTAGTATTAGTTCTGCTAACAGGCACGCTAATATCTCCATCCGGTCCTTCCATTATAACTTCATTTTTGACCAGCTTCTTCACCTTTGCAAGGGATACCAGATATCCTCTGTGGGTACGGAAGAAACCATCCTTCTTTAGCTGTTCTTCAAAATCACCTATATTGTATCGTATCAGATGCTCTCCATCCTCAGTATATATCATTACATATTGATTCTGAGCTTCAAAATATATAATATCAGCGATATTTAGGAGTAGTTCCTCTCCATCCTCTTTGATCATTAGCTGTTTCTTGCTGGTGTTCTGATCCATTACGAATCTCAAAACCTCACGGAGCTTCTCTTCCTGAACCGGCTTTGTCAGATAACGTAAAGCATTTACCTCATATCCTTCAAGCGCATACTCAACATGGCCTGTAAGGAATACGATATATATGCTGTCACTCCTCTCCCGAAGTTTCTTGGCAAGTGTAATTCCGTCCATTACCGGCATCTCTATATCAAGAAAAAGCACGTCATATGGTTTCTTATCAAATGCTGCTAAAAGCTGATTTCCATCTGAATATGCATCAACTACAACATCCAGACTGCCTGCCAGCTTGTCTACCATATCACGCGCCTGATTTCTAAACTTTTCCTCATCATCGCATACTGCTATTCTCATTTTTTCTTCCCCCTATTTATATAAATGAATACTTTATTATTATCTTATTGCCTTCGGCCTTCACATCTGCCACACTTCCAGACACAATTGGAAGCATCGGCGGCACATGGCCTATATCGAGATCCATTATGATTGGAACCCCCACATCGCCTAATATATCTGTAACTGCATTATACTGGTCAACTCCCAGAGCTTCTTCACCAAAATGAAGTGGTCGGCCGATCATAAATCCCTTCACATATTTAAACCAGCCAGCTTCACGCATTTGCCAAAATGCTCTTCTCATAGAAAGCGGATCCAGGTCACAGCATTCCAGAAACCATATAAAACCGTCATCCTTATATTTTTCAAGAAACTCCGCTACTTTGTCAGTCCTTGTACCGACATGAAGTGTCAGGATGTCTACACAGCCTCCGAGAAGACGGCCACTTATATTCAGTCCACTTCTTAATTCCTCCGGCACCGATATATCATTAGTTAATTCATCACCTGACAAGAGTTTTCCACTGTATTCATTTCCCTCTTCTTTAGGTAAATAGTAGTAATACTTCGCCTTCTCTGTCACGTTATATGAAAGGAGTGCACTTCCAGTTTCGTCTTCAGCACTAAACTCTTCCTTTTCCCATAGGGCGTAGCTACTAAATTCAGTCTTCTCGCCAGTCAGTAGCTTCATCGCATCTTCCATTGACTCATGCCAAGGTTCTCTGCCGAAGGCCGGAGCACAAGGTCCATAGATAGCTGCTGTATCCGCTAAAACAGTCGATAGAAATGTATAATTAGTGTTATCCGAATAACCCATATACCATTTAGGTTCACTGGACGCTATCTTCTCAAAATCGATAAATGGAACAACCTCACACATCAGTTCGCCACCACCGCAGGTAATTACTACATCTGCCCTTTCGCCGGACTCTGCATCATACCTGGAAACGCCTGTGGTCATAACATCCATCAACTCTTCCCCACATTTTTCCGGAGTATTGCTGATACCGATACCACTTCCTTCATAGCAATTAGGGCCCAAATACGTCTTATAGCCCATTTCACGAAACAGACTCAACGCATTTTCAAATCTTGTTTTATATGGCTCTATGGCACAGCCGAAAGAAGGCGCAATAAAACCGATAGTGCCTCCTGGTTGTAATGGTTTAGGATATCTCATCTCAAACCCTCCCAAAAAGAATATCGGTCTTATTGTACACTAAATATTAAATTATTTCTATGGTGAGTATATACTCATTACTCTTCAGTAATCATCTCAATAGGATTGATTTTCTTAACTTTTCTTCCTGCGAGGCCTGATGTCATCATCGCTACCAGGACTATTCCTGCAAATACAACGACCATCCAGACGAAGGATATATTAAAGCGAACGTTCTGAACACCCATGTAGGAAAATGCCATCTCCACAACAGCCTTACCTGCCTGACTTGAAAGAAGTGCTCCTATTATACATCCAACTATAATGGCTGGGATGTTGGAAAGCATTATCTGTGTAAGCAGCTCACCTGAACTCATTCCAAGTGCCTTGCTGATACCCATTCCTCTCCACTCACGAGTAACCTTAGCTCTTATAACAAGTGATTCTACAAATACAACTATCAGAATAGTAATGATGGAAAGAAGAACACATACAGCTGACATAGTAACTGTTAATGTATCTGTAACACTCGAAACCATATCATCCATTTTAGAGTATGAGAAATTAAGATTTTTCTTCTCAGCATAATCTTCAAATGCTTTCTTTAATTCATCATATGAAACTCCATCCTCAGCCGTCACATAATAATTATCATATGGCATATTAGCACCAAGTCTTTTAGCTCCTGACTTAAGCATGGTCGCTGTTTTTCCCGCCTGCATCATTCTCTGATTGATTCCAGTAACTATATAGTCTTCTTTTTTATCACCTAGCTTTGCAGTTATAACATCTCCTACTTTGCAACCCAGTTCGTTTGCAACAGTTCCTGTAAGCATAACTTCATTATCATTCTCTGGAAATCTTCCTTCGATCATTACCTTGTTGATAGCATATTTACCATCATCATTTACAATAGTATAGATTTTACTTGTCTTGCCATTATAGCTTAATGTAGGCTCAATACTGTTTTCCACGAGTACATTTTTTACCCCGGAAAGTTCTCTCATCTCATCAGCATATCCTGACTCACCAGTAATTCCCATGTCTCCAAACTCAAATCCCATGATACCAATCAGTCCCTCAGGATCGTTACTAAAATTCTCAACCAGACCAAATCCTACAAGAGATACTATAGTAAGGATTGCTATAATAACTGACATAGCTATATTTCTTCCGAATCCGCCAAATGTATCCTTAAGAGAAAGGACAAGAGGTGTTGGGATTGGTGTCTTCTCAAATGGGAAGAAATTCTTCTTAAAGTTATGAGTATTGATACCACCTCTAAGAGCATCAAGAACTGTAATCTTCTTATATCTTCTGCTAAGAAGTCTGACTGTTATAAAGATAGTAACAAGGAAAAAAAATGCTGTACCTATTGCTACTACTACATTAATTGGCTGATTCCAGGAAATACCAATCAGCATATCCAGAAGGCTTCCAAAGCTTCCAACTGAAAGGAATGCAAGTATTTCTCCAAAAATGATTCCCAGCACAGTCACAAAGAGAAGCTGAATTGTAAGAGCCCATCTAAGCTCCTTTACAGTATATCCACTCGCCTCAAGTATTCCTGTATTCTTCATATTTCTCTGAATGAAGTTCTTAACACTGAAGGATGTAATAACAAGAGATATAACAAGTGTTATTACAGCAAAGAGAAGGATAATACCAAGAACTACACCTGGAAGCATCATGTCCCCCCATTCGAAGAGGCTCCAGTTTGCAGTAAGATCAAGGTTATTTCTAGCCATTGGATCAGCCTCTTTTACAGGTGCTATAAGTTCATTAAACTCATCTGCAACAGCCATATCTATTTTTTCAAGATCTTTCTCATCACTTCCAGGCACTGACTGGAAATTAGCCTTATATAGCTGTTCTTCCAAAACATCAGCACTAACGTTTCCTGTTGCATGCTCGGAAAATGCCTCCATCATTTCATCAGAAACATAGTAGTATCCAATAGATATCATAAGAGTGGAACAAAAGTATGGCGTCTCATGATATCCGGCAACTTTGAGATCGTATACATCATCCCTTATCTTAATCTGAAGCGTATCTCCAATTGCAAATGCATTCTTCATATAAAGCGGAATAATAACATCATCCTTCTTAAGATTAGAAAAATCAGATACAACATCACAAAACTTATTTTTGTTATTATAATTTTCTGCAATCATTTGCGCAGAAGTATAATCTTTATCCTTCTTATTCTTATAATCAGCATTCATTAAGAGAAATGGTGTATGCTCATATTCTATAACACCATTCTTTTCAAGGGCTTTTTCAAGACATTCCATAGACTCCTTACTATCATCAACCGCAAAGAGTGTATCTGTTCCCTTAATTTCAGTAAATCTATCCTTTATAACATTCTTTGCTCCTGCAAGTGCTGACACAGAGTCAAAGACAAGGAATACAGCAATCATGGTGAGTAAGAAAAATGTGATCATGTCGCCACGCTGCTTTTTCATATTATTCTTAGCTATCATTAATAATCTATTCATGGTTTTCTCCTATTAACATCTTAGCTTCGCTCCGGAGCATCGATTTGCAAAGCAAATCGATACGTTTACCATCCCATCTCTGACAGGAAATCCTTAAGCTTTCTGTGTCTTTCTACAGCCTGATCCTTGTTAGGATTACTCTCATCCTTATAATCTCCAAGGTAAGGTCCAAGGACTATCTCGTCAGTTATCACTCCATCGGCCAGATAGATAACTCTGTTAGCTCTCTCTGCTGCCTTTACTGTATGTGTAACCATCACTATACTCTGCCCCTGTGCATTCAGTTCTGACAGGATATCCAGAACATTTGTGGTGTTCTGCGAATTAAGTGCTCCTGTAGGCTCATCTGCGAAGAGCACCTCCGGCTGATTGATGACGCCTCTTACTACTGCAACTCTCTGCTGCTGTCCACCAGATAGCTGTGTTGGGAACTTGTTCCAATCTTTAGAGGTTATCTCAACCTTTTCCAGTAGCTCCTTGCTTCTTTCTGCAAGAACCTTTCTATCCTTTGTCTTAAGAAGTCCGCAAACCATTATGTTATCAAGAGCACTCATACTGTCATTTAAGTAATTTTGCTGGAAAACGAATCCACAATGATTTCTTCTGAACATTGCCAGGCAGTCATTGCTGAACTTTGATATCTCAACGCCGCTCCCACCATTTGCTTTCTTACACTTCTTCTCCAGCTTATCTTTTACGTTATATGTAATAGTTCCAAGTGTCGGTCTATCCATTCCGCTAAGCGCATATAACAGTGTACTCTTTCCTGATCCGGAGTTTCCCATAATTACTGTAAAATCTCCTTTGTATATTTCCAGGTTAAGATTCTTCAGTACATGTTGCTGAACTGATTCATTTGAAAATGTCTTAGATAAATCCTTCGCTGTTAATACTATTTCCTTACTCATTGTTTTCTCCTATTCTTTATTTGAATATCCTTCACCAAATGTTCTATCAAAAAACTTCCGCGTTAGTTGTTGATACTAATATACAACAACACCTCACGGAAGTCTTAACCTGTTCCTTCTGTAATTCTTAATTAATTCTTAACTGTTTTTCCGAATTTCTTATCAATGAAAACAACCAGTAAATAAGCTGCACACGCAATGATAAATATAATCACCTGATATCCAGACACGCCCCTCTCGGCATGATTGAATCTTAGATATTCAAGACCTATCTTCGTGATAGCTGACAGAATAACCACTAACCTGGCTACAAGTAGTCTCTTATCTGCCAGCTTCAGATATAGAATCAGCCCTATAATAAAGATAACCACAAAGACTATACTTTCAAGAAGCTGAATCGGAAAGTAGCTGTCATGCCCCTTTGTTAGATATATTACGTTAAATGCCCCTTTATATCTGATACCATGGCAGCAGCCAGTTAAAAAACACGCTATCTTAGAAAGCCCATACATAAGTGGAGTCACTAGAACCCAGGCAATTGCTGTATCAATCACCTTCTCGCTTATAATAAAAATAGAAAGTGTCGCGCCTAGTATAAGACCGGCCGCTCCCCCCGCTGCCACAAAACTAATCCGCCTGATGTCACCGGTTAACGCAATAGACATCATAAAGGAGCAAACTATAATAAATACAAATACAAGTATATCTGTATAAAATATACTCTTGCCGGTCACCCCAGCCTTCTTCATTAGAAGCGAAGCCATAATTATACCGATAATAATGCTAAGTAGCACTATCGGCGAATATAAAGAATATTTAAACTCAGGTATTACTATTCCAGACATTTTCACATCCACACACTAGTTAGTCCGATTAGAAATTACATTCTCTCAAAATATTAACACATGTCACAATAAGTATAATAACAGCAATGATACCAAGTGCAAGAAGTATAATATATATCCACATAATTACCTTACCAAAGGTATTGTTCTTATATTTCACTCTTACAATTATCATAAGCACCCATGAAGCAAGATAACTACACGATACAATTAGAGAAAATAGAGATGTGATAGTGCTTCCCGCTGAGACATCATTAGTTTCGGAAAACGAACTAGTCATTCCACCCAGTAAAAAAGAACCTAGAAACGGCACAATAAAATGGCACACTAGAGATATTACGCACATAATATTCGCCTTCTGATTGTCTTCTGGGGAAATGTATTTCTTATCAAACTGAGGATCTACAGGGTATCCCTGTGGATTATTAGGATAACTCTGCTGCCCATACTGATTTGGGTAAGCCTGCTGATTATATTGATTATACTGATCACCTGCATAATCCTGTGGAGCATACTGAGCGTCGAACTGAGTCTGCTGCTGTGGCTGACTGTAGTCGTAAGCCTGCTGTTGCTGCTGACCGTAATTATATGTCTGCACCTGTGGCTGATTATAATCGTAGGTCTGTTGCTGTCCTTGTGGCTGGCTATAATCGTACGTCTGCTGTCCCTGTGGCTGGCTATAATCGTAAGTCTGCTGTCCTTGGTCGTTCCCCTGCTGATTATTCTGGTTGTAGAAATCGTTATTATCCATACTTATACCCTTCGCTACTTCTTATCCCACAATAAATGTAGGTTTACATAATTACACTCTCTTGAAATCCATAACCATATCTAGTCCTGGATCACTGTTTAATATTAACAACTTTGCACCCATTCTGTCTATAAGTTCTTTTACTATATAGAGACCTAGTCCCGAACCATTCTCATTTCCGACATTCTTGCCTCTATAGAACTTGCCTGTAATAAATGGTATCTCCTCGTCTGGTATACCTGGTCCAAAGTCCCTAAAATGCAATCTGATATCATAATCCTTATCATCCGAACTAATATCTGATGTTTCTTCAACATTAGAGCCATTAACTGTATTCACTTCCAGCTTAATCTCTACAGGAGTCTTGGCATATTTTTCAGAATTACTCTTCATATTCTCTATTATCTGAAGAAGTCTGCTTCTATCAGCATTTATATATATTCCTTCCTTTACCCCTTCAGGAAGGACTATCTTATATTCACTCTCCTCAGTAAAGAGCTCTCGTACATCCTTTTCAAGAAATTCAACTAGATCTAGCTTGTCACTACTAACCTCAAGTCTATCCATCTCCGAAATAGAATGAAGGAATAAGTCATTTGTAAGCTTGGAGACCTCATCACATTTCTGCATCATTATAGATAGATACTTCTGTCTCTTTTCTGGGGTTGTATCCATATTTGCCTCGAAGGCTTCAGCATAAGCTCTTATAGACGCCATCGGAGTCTTGATATCATGAGAAAGCGTGGCAATAACCGTCTTGTTATTCTCTATAGCCTCCTTCTCAGCTCTTCTTGACTTAACTATCTCCCGGCGCATATTATCGAAAGCCCATGTAAAGGCACCAAAATAGTTGCCCCTATCCATCTTGAGCGTAGAATCCAGGTCGCCCGCCGATATCTTAGAAGCATATTCCTTCATATCATCAAAAGGTTTAAGTATTCTAATATTTATATATACGAGAATAATAACAACAGAAAGGATATTTATGATAACAATTATCCAAGTTAGAAGTACGACTCTAGACTTCGTATCCTCCGCGTCGTCATAAGTTTCGATTATCTCATCAAGGGTTTCTATTGCCTCGTCACTTTTACCGTCAGCTATCAGCTGTTTCACTTCATTCAGTTTAACAGGATTCTCCTCAGCCTCCTGTCTTACAGCCTCTTCCCGGTTATAGCTCTTACTGATATGTAAAATAACCATCTGACCTGCAATAACAACCGCTATAGTATATATAAAAAGTATTATTAATAGTTTCTTATTCATCAAAACCTATACCTCTAGAATATAACCCACCTTGAAAACAGTCTTAATAAAATGAGGCTTGGAAGGTTCATCCTCCAGCTTCTCACGTAACCACCTTATATGCACAGTAAGTGTGGAGGCATCCACTTCACTGAATGCGCCCCACACTTCTGATATTAGTTTATCTTTGGAAATAGCCGTATTGGCATTTCTTATTAGATATGCCAGGAGGTCAAACTCCTTAAGAGAAAGGTTCACCTCTTTGCCGCCCTTCTGAACACTTCTGGACGTAAGATTCACACTTACATCCCCAAAGGAAAATGTCTCTTCCTCCTCAGACCCATACGTTCTTCTGATCAAGGCATTCACCCTAACAAGTAGCTCCTTCATGGAATAAGGCTTTGACAGATAATCATCTCCTCCCATCTCGAAGCCGGATACTCTATCATCCACACTAGTTCTTGCACTGGCGAAGATCACAGGGACATTTGAAACCTTTCGAAGCTCCTTACATACCTCATATCCGTCACCATCCGGAAGGTTGATATCCAGAATAATAAGGTCAAACTTATTATCCGTAAGAATTTCAAAGGCCGAATCTACACTGAATGCCTGTGTTACGTCATATTCATATGTCTCGAGCATCTCCCTCGTTATATCTGAGAGAGCCTCGTCATCATCTACAATGAGAATCTTCCTCATATCATCCACCCTTTTCTCTATAAGATTCTTCGCTTCGCTCAGAATGACATTTTTTAACCAAACATCATAATTATAACACATAGAAAACGTAAATGCCGAGTGAGTATGATAAACACTTTTCGAGACCGTTGCGGGTCTCGGTGCTTAGTGAACACGAGCACAAAGTGCGAAGTGTGAACTTAGCAAGCTCATTAAAAGCGAAGCTTGTAATGAGCGGTCCGCTAGGGGTAGCCCGCACCGAGCGGAAGCGATGTCGAGAATAAGTCGTTTATCATACGAACTCGGCTATATACATTTTCATTTATTCCGTAATTAGTTCGCGAGAGCTTAGCTTCTTCACCTTACGGGAAGCAATATATCCAAAGATGAAATATACTACAAGGAATACAAGTATCGGCTTCAAAAAGAACCAGAAATCAAAGTCTAGGACTACGTGAGGTATTCCAAACATAGCGAATACTGAGGACATCATCTTCTCGGAGAAGAGCCTAGCTATAATGATTCCGAAAACTGAGCTGATGAGGCACAGTATTGTGAATCTCGTTGCAAACTGTCTACGGATACTTCCAACAGAGAATCCGATAGCTCTATATATGCCTAGATCTGTACGTTCCTGAATAAATGCTTTGTTACATACCATGAGGACAGTAACTATTGCGAAGATAAAGGACAGTGTATATATAAGGATTCTTGAACCATCTGCTGCGGTATAGAAGTTATTCACGAACATGGCCTTATCTTTATCAAAGTCACTGAATTTGATTTCCACTTCATCACCATACTTTTCTTTGACTTCCTCTTCGACCTTCTTACCATTACTTGGATCATCAAGGATTATGCCGTGCATACTTAGCTGGTTATATTTGTATTTCTTAGTTTTGTCCTTCTTCAGTCTATCAAGTCCTTCTAGAGACATGGAGATACATTTTCCTGTATCATTCATAGTCTGGAAAATGCCTACTACAACAAAGTCTTCAGACAGTTCATCACGACCGATGGAAACTGTATCGCCAACATTTATATCCAGAAGATTGCTAATCTGTTCCGTGATAACTATCTCATTATCATACTTGATATCTCTACCCTTATAGACAGTGGATAGTTGATCCGGGAAGGCTTTAACTATACAGCTTACATTTTCGCCCTCTATCGACATATAAATGTGTGACCAGTACTGTTTACTCTTGATATTAGAATACTTCTCTACGATTTCTTCAATATCCTCTGTTGAATACTTGGGTTCATTCACATTAAATGCATATTCAATCTCGTAAAATGGCTCACCCATTGATTCAAGAGCTTCTCTAGACTGAATGAAGCCGCCCATGAGTTCTACAGTTATGATAGTGAAAATAAGAAGTGAAGTAACAACTATAATGCTTATATATCTCTTTGGTGCAGAGGTTATCTGGCGAAGTCCAAGCCAGAAGCCCTGTCCCTTCTTAAATATTGGGGCATTTATCCTACTATCGAAGTAAAAATCATCTCTTCCCTTTGTAATAGCTTTAACCGGTGTTGTTCTTGATACTCTTCTGGTGAAGATCCAAACAAAGATAACTGTTACTAAAAACAAAGCAAATGTGAAAACTACCGCTTCTAATACAGGCACCTGCTTTGCTGGTATAATCGATGTCAGTTCGAAGAATACCGAGCTCATTACTCTTTCCAGAGGAATAGAGACAATAACTCCGAGTATAATTCCTACCAGTTCTACAAAAAGGTACTGAATCACATAGATAATACGGATTTTCTTATTAGTAAAGCCTTGGCTCTTAAGTATGCCTAGGTTTACATAATCTATTTCCGTTTCAGTGCTGATATTATGGCCGGCTACAATTATAAATATAGCCAGAAGAAGTACTGCAAATCCAGTTATTACCGCAAGGATTATATTTATAAATATTCCTGTGTAGTGTTCAGCGGTCTCTTTTGAGAGTGAGGAAATAGATAAATCATCAAACTTAGTAGCCAGATTCAAGTCCCTAAGAAAGACATTTGAGGAATCATCCGCCTTCTCTGTAGGGAATACATAGGTGATTTTTCCATAAAAGGAATTATTTTTATCCTGAAGCTCATCTGACTGTTTCTCTACGTTAGCATATATTTCATCAAAATCCTCTTCATTTAGAAATACTGTTTTCCAACCCATAATGGAAGAACCCATATAAGCGTCCTGTACGAAACCTTTAACAGTAAATTCCCTAGTTTCATCCATGAAGTCTATTGAAATCTTCCCTCCTGCCTCAGCCCCCAGGGTTCCATGTATTCCGTATGGTAAATAGATTTCCCCCTTCTTAAGACCAAGAGAAGCATGTTCCTTCGTGCCCGGCATAATGAGGTCAGAACAGTCGCTTTTCATAATAGGCAGTGTATCTAGCATTTTAGTTACAAAATAGCCATTACTTTCCTCTTTTTTTCCTACAGTAGCTTTTCTTCCGACCAGAGCATCATAAACCTCTACGTGATCTACTGTATCTTCAGCCTCTACCTTCTTTTTAAGTCCCTCTGAATATTTACTATTATCAAAATAAGCGAATATTACGCCTTTATCTTCTATCTTAAAGGCCTCCTCAGTAGCCGTCTCATAATTCTTTCTAACTCCAATCATAGTTATTACACTAACTACGATGAACATAGTGAGAAGCATGAAACTAATCATGGTGCCTTTTCTATTTCTTATACTTGCTTTAACAAGTGAGAGTGTTTCCATTTCTATACTCCTATATAAGATCCTTAGCTATGCTCAGGATAAAATATTGTTACCAGTCAAGAGATTCGAGCCAAGCATTTACCTGAGCTTCGCGAGATTTATCGCTTTGAAGTGGCTCACCGGCAATATTCTTCTCACCATATTTGGTGAGTTCGAGCTTGCCTACTATGTTTCCGTCCTCGAGATAAAGCAGTCTATTACCTCTAATTGCTGACTTTATATCATGAGTAACCATCACTATACTTTGACCTTCATTATTTATATCCGTAAGAAGATCTAGAACCGCGGTTGTATTTTTCTTATTAAGTGCACCTGTTGGCTCATCTGCAAAAAGAACTGTAGGATCATTAATTACAGCTCTTGCTATAGCGCATCTCTGCTGCTCGCCACCTGACACTCTGGAAGGCAGATGATTCTTAACCTCTGTGAGACTCATTCTGTCCAGAAGCTCCTCAGCCTTCTTCTTGGTATCTGCTGCGCTTCTACTCTTATCGAGATAGCCTGTTACTGCTACATTTTCAAGGAGAGTCAGGTTGCTCACAAGATGCATCTGCTGGAAAACAAAACCGAAGTCTTCACTTCTGAGCTTAGACATCTGTCTTTCCTTTGTCTTTGTTATGTCAACCTCCTTGTTGTTTCCACCCTCTCTCTTCTTACTTGTGAAGAGCACTTGTCCTGCCGTTGCCTTATCCATTCCAGACAGAGCATATAGAAGGGTTGATTTACCAGAACCTGACGAACCCATGATCACAGTAAAGTCTCCATCATATATTTCCATATTTATATTTGAGAGCACGTGAACCTGCTGTCCATTACTTGCAAATGTTTTCTGTACATCCTTTGCGGTTAAAATGCTTTTTTTCATCATCCACCTCTATGTTTATAATCAAAATTTCATGCACCTAATATTGTTTTGCTAAAAAGGCACTGCAAACTGCGCTGTTTACAGTACCTTTATATCATTTAACTTATTAAGGAGTCCTTAAGAACTCAATATTTTTTAAAAAATCAAATTTATCAGGAATGCAATCACCCAGGCTACCGCACATTGAAGGGCAACCATCATAAATGCCCATTTAGCCCCAAGTTCTCTCTTGACCGATGCTATCGCAGCCACACAAGGAGTATATAGCAGGCAGAAAACAAGGAGTGCCATAGCCGCAGATGGTGTTATCACACCAACCAGTGTCGCCGTATCACCAAAAAGTATTGATAAAGTAGAAACCACGCTCTCTTTTGCCATGAAGCCTGTAATCAGTGCTGTGGTTATTCTCCAATCACCGAAGCCAAGGGGTTTAAATAAAGGAGCCATAAGCTCTGCCACTTTAGCAAGTATACTATCCTGTGGATCGCTAACAAGTCCCAGATGAGTATTAAAGGTCTGGAGGAACCAGATAACTATGGTAGCTATAAATATAACTGTGAAGGCTTTGATAAGAAAATCCTTAGCCTTCTCCCAGAGCAGACGTGCTACATTCTTAACCCCTGGAAGTCTATAGTTAGGAAGCTCCATAACAAATGGAACCGCCTCACCCTTAAATACCGTATTCTTTGCAACTGCTGCTGTCAGGATTCCAACAACTATACCTATCAGATAGAGTCCGATTACTATAAGAGCACTCTTACCAGGGAAAAATGCCGCTGCAAAGAATCCATATATAGGGATCTTAGCAGTACAGCTCATAAATGGAATAAGCATGATAGTCATCTTTCTATCCC
>CAMKQB010000018.1 GCA_946414825.1 uncultured Lachnospiraceae bacterium | reverse complement strand
ATGGGGTAATCATGATATTAGCTGGATGGGTGCTGCTTCTGGAAATGAAGCATGTATCGCAACCGTTCTTAGGATTGCAACTAATTATAATTCCTTTGATGTTCTTGAGGATGGATATGGAATAAACTTAAGACCTTTATCTATGTTCGCGGATGATGTGTATAGGGGAGACGAATGTAAATGCTTCAGACCGCATTTGCTGGATGATAATAAGTATGATTCGGTGGCTCCGGAGCTGGCGGCGAAAATGTGCAAGGCAATAACTGTGATTGAACTTAAACTTGAAGGACAGTTGATTAAGAGGCATCCGGAATATGATATGGATGATAGACTTCTTCTGGATAAGATTGATTATGAGAAGGGTACGGTGGTTATCGGAGGTACGGAATATAATCTGCTGGATAAGCATTTCCCAACTATCAATCCGGATAGTCCTTATGAGCTGACGCCGGAGGAAAGCCGGCTGATTGAAACTCTCAAGTATTCTTTTCTTCATAGCAGGAGACTTCAGAAGCATATCAAATTCTTATATTCCCACGGAAGCATGTATAAGATATGCAACAATAATCTCCTTTTCCATGGTTGTATACCGATGGATGAGAAAGGGGAGTTCCTGGTTCTAAAAACCGATGAGGGTAGTTTCTCGGGAAGAGACCTGATGGATTATTTCGAAGAGAAGATAATCGATTCGTATTTTGTTGACGGAGATGATGCCCCGGAGAGAAAGCAGTCAGCGGTGGATATGATGTGGTATATGTGGGCAGGTGCCGTGTCACCGCTTTTCGGTAAGGACAGGATGGCAACCTTTGAACACATATTCATTGATGATAAGTCTCTCTCGAAGGAACATTTGAATTCCTATTATGAGTTTTCCGGTAAGGAAGAATATTGCAACAAGATATTTGAGGAATTCGAAATGGATAAGGAGCATGCGCATATAATTAATGGTCATGTTCCTGTAAAGGTTGCAAAGGGCGAGAAGCCGGTTAAGGCAAATGGAAAGCTTTACGTAATAGACGGAGGTTTGTCGAAGGCATATCACAGCAAGACTGGAATTGCCGGATATACGCTGATCTTCAATTCGCATCATTTGGCACTTGCAGAACATAGACAGTTTGAAAGGGATGGAGTTAATACTCCGGAAATGTATGTGACCGAAACCATGAAACGTCGTTTGCTGGTCAAGGATACAGATATTGGTAAGGAAATTGAAAAACAGATATTTGACCTGGAGGAGCTATTGGAATGCTACAGTCTGGGTCTCATCAAAGAGAAGAGTAAGTAAAGGAGGGGTCGCATTAAATGATTATACTAGAGGGTAAAGCCGTATTTGAGGGCGTGGCCATTGGAAGGCTTTCGGTTTATAAGAAGGCTGAGCAGTCAGTTAAACGTGAGAAGGTGACGGACGTTGAAGCGGAGATAGAGAGATATGCGGCGGCACGTGAAACCGCAATTGAACAGTTGCAGGCGCTTTATGACAAGGCTGTAAAGGAGGTCGGAGAGGCAGGCGCAGAAATCTTCGAAGCGCATCAGATGATGGTAGAGGACGGAGACTATATAGACTCTGTTGAAAATATAATCCGTACACAGGAAGTGAACGCTGAGTTTGCAGTTGCAACTACTGGAGATAATTTCCAGAAGATGTTTCTCGATATGGATGATGAATATTTCAGAGGAAGAGCTGCTGATGTTAAGGACATTTCCGAAAGAGTGATAAATGTTCTCTCAGGTGCTTCTGCAGGTGGAATCGACAGTGATGAACCGGTTATTGTGGTTGCTGATGATCTGGCTCCATCAGAAACAGTTCAGATGGATAAGGATAAGATACTTTCCTTCGTAACTGTTCATGGCAGTGCTAATTCGCATACATCTATTCTTGCTAAGACTATGAACATTCCTGCTATTATCGGCTGTGATATTCCGCTCACAGATGAGATGGATGGAAGAGATGCAATAGTTGACGGATTCGAGGGAAAAGTATATATTGACCCTGACCCTGAGGTGTTGGCGGCAAAGAAAAAAATAGTTTTTGAGGAGCAGGAAAAGAAGGCTCTTCTGGAACAGCTGAAGGGTAAAGATAATGTTACTCTTGATGGACAGCATATCAATCTATATGCAAACATCGGAAATACAAAGGATCTGGGACTTGTTCTGAAAAATGATGCCGGTGGAATAGGACTGTTCCGTTCAGAGTTCATTTATCTTGGATCGGATGACTATCCAACAGAGGAAGAACAGTTTGCTATCTATAAGCAGGTTGCGGAGACGATGGCAGGTAAGAAGGTCATTATTCGTACGCTGGATATAGGTGCAGATAAGCAGGCGGACTATTTCAATCTGCCGCAGGAAGAGAATCCGGCAATGGGTCTCAGAGCTATCAGAATATGCCTCACAAGGCCTGAGATATTCAAAACTCAGCTGAGAGCCATACTCCGTGCTTCAGCATTTGGCAAGATATCTATAATGTTCCCAATGATTATTTCGGTTGATGAGGTTAAGAAGATCAAGGAAATAGTTGCAGAGGTTAAGGCTGGTCTGGATGCTGATGGAATATCCTATGATAAAAATATTGAGCTTGGAATCATGATTGAGACACCAGCGGCTGTTATGATGGCAGAGGAACTGGCGCAGGAGGTTGATTTCTTCTCAGTTGGAACCAACGATCTGACACAGTACACCCTTGCTATTGATCGTCAGAATCAAAGCCTTGACGAGTTCTATGATTCACATCATCCGGGACTTATGAAGATGCTTAAGATGATAGTTGACGGTGCTCATAAGGGCGGAGCATGGGCTGGTATATGTGGAGAACTTGGATCAGATCTGAGTCTGACAAAGGAGTTCCTTGCTATGGGATACGATGAACTGTCTGTATCACCGGGAAGAATTCTGCCGCTTAGAAAAATTGTGCTTGAGACAAATGTACAGGAATATAAGGATGAGAAGGGGATGATTTAGTGCTCACTGAAGAACGTAAGATGCTTATTCTAAAGGAAGTTAATAAGAATAAAAGTGCTACCGTTCAGGAGTTGAAAGAGAACCTGGGTGTATCAGAATCTACTATTAGGCGTGATATCATTTCACTTAGTCAGGAAGGTAAGCTTATTAAGGTATTTGGCGGAGCAGTCGCGCTTGACGAACCACCGACATCCCAGGAACTATCTGTACTGGCGAAGGAATCTATCAATAGAGATGAGAAGCTTAGAATAGCGAAGTATGCTGCATCCCTTATAGTCCCTGGAGACTACGTATATCTTGATTCGGGAACTACTACGGAATATATGACAAGCTACATAACAGAGAAAAATGCTACCTATGTGACTAACTCTGTTTCACACGCGAAGGACCTGGTAAGGAAGAGTCTGAAGGTAATGCTGATAGGCGGTGAGCTTAAGGAAAATACCGAGGCAATAGTTGGATCGGATGCCATACTGCACATTCAGAAATATCATTTCACCAAGGGCTTCTTTGGAACAAATGGTGTTAATATGAAGCTGGGCTTCACTACTCCGGATGTAAGAGAAGCGCTTATCAAGAGAGTTGCTATCGAGAACACTCAGCCTGGTCAGAGATATGTGCTGGCAGATCATGACAAGTTCGGTATATCGTCGGCGGTTACATTTTCTGATTTCGGTGGCGTGTGTGTGATAACAGATAAATATCCTGGGGATATTTACAGTAACGTTGTAGATATTAAAGTGGTATAGAGGTGTCATTCTGAGTTCGCAGGACGAAGAATCTTTATAAGAATATGGTCAAGATATATATCCATAAAATTAATAGAGAAAAACTGCTTCGGGAGGAGTCTGATATATTCAGGCTCCTCCCTGGGTGGCGTAAAGAGAAGGTCCGGAAGCTCAAGGTCGAGTCCTCTAGACTTCAGAGTCTTGCTGCAGGAAGGCTGCTGATGATTGCTCTGGAGAAGCATCCTGATGCAAAGTATAATATCTCGCATTCGGGAGATTACGTGGCTGTTGCTGTTTCGGACTTGGCGGTGGGAGTAGATGTGGAACATAAGAGTGATGACGGCTTCAAGGTTAGTAATCGGTACTTCGAAAATGCTGCCAAGGATTATATCGATGGGGACCAGAGCAGGTTTAGAGATGTGTGGACCGTGAAGGAGGCATTTCTTAAATGTATTCGTGTTGGTATAACTGTGCCGCTAAATAGTTTCACAGCAGAGTATAGCTTGGATAAGGTGTTAAAGATTAGAAAACTAGTTGATTATAGAGGTTTGGATAAGAATTTTGCGGCAAAAGACTACTATGTTGTGACCACTAGACTGGAGGATGGAGAGTACAGTTTGTCACTTTGTTCATCAAAATCAAACTTAACACTTGACATTGAGAGGGTTGAAGTGTTAGTATAGCTTTTGCTGTGTGAGTTATATGCAAGCGTTTCAGAATGATTTACTGGACTCGATTGCTACTGCGTAGCAATCCAACGCTGCAGGCAGCGTTGAAAATACTGCGCTTCGCTTGTATTTTGACTGCTCAATTGTAAGACAATCTCGCAGCAAGATTTTGCAGAGCAGAATCTAGGTCTAGCGTTCTTAGCTCAGCTGGATAGAGCGTCTGGCTACGGACCAGAAGGTCGGGGGTTCGAATCCTCTAGGACGCACATTAGATAAATAAAAGGTTTTCAGACTTTTAAGGGTTTGAAAACCTTTTATTTTTTTTACTCATTAGTCGTTGATAGGGATGGTCATATTCTCAATGGCGTTCACCAGTCTTGGATGATATATCACGAAGTGAATTGCTGGCGAAGTGTTTTTCGATACTATAACGTATTTGCTAGATAGTATCAGTATTTGAATATTTCTAAATGGAGCATTTGTTGTTTCCTTGGTTGTCAGGTTTTCGTGTTTGAATTCACGGGTTAGCCTTAGATGCTCTAAATACTCTTCGTAGGTATACTGAATCGACTCTGATAGAAATGCACTATAAAATGGAAGGTTCATAGGGTGATTCTCAAATTCTTCTTTACTTATGATCGGAATTTCCTCATAAACCTTGTTTTCCTTTATGATGCTTTCATAGAATTTCTTTCTTTTCTTAAAATAATCCTTCAGTTTTTTCTTGGTTATATTATCGTCAGCATAAGTTCTGGTAAGTACTTTGTCTAGTAGTTCATCACTAAGTGTATATAGTGGGAGAGATGAGGATACTATCTTATAATCATTTCCACTTATACCTGTCAGCTTTTTAACTGTATCATGGAACTCCTTTGCTCTCTTGGAGTTATATATATCCATAAGCGGTTTACAGGATTCGAGCATATGATTAGATCTGGCTCTGAAATATTCCACCTCCTGTTTTTTAGAGGTGAGATAATATTTTCCGTCCTCGTGATGACCAATTACTGCTTCGCCCTGAAGCGCACAGGCGTCAGAAACATTTAGAAGTTGATTAAAAACAGTCGTTGGATATTGATCCATGTAGTAAGGCTTTATCTGACCAGTCATGTAGATAGGAATCCAAGCCTCAAGTCCAAGCATCATTTCTTCCCATGGACGATCAACCTTGTGAACTACATTAAGTGTTAGCCCCTTACGAAGTATAGCTGCTATTCCAAACATCCATTTTTTGATGAAGGTTTTATCCTTGCTCATTTCCACCATTGGCATATCGGAATACATCGTTATAGGTCCGCGAGCCTTTGAAAGAGCAGTGATTTTTAAGAAGTTTATCTCGGCTTCTTTGAATTGTTCCACGCCATAGTAGCTTTTTGTTTGTGGAATCTGCAGAGGTAGGGTAGGAACCTTTATGTCGTTGAAATGTATCGCACGAATATATTCTTCCAGATTAAAGCTGTCCAGATTCTTTAGAAAACTGGTAGCATCATTTGTATTGGCTTCGCTATCAAAGTGAGTAGGAGTATAATTCTTTATCCAATAGGTAATGTATTCCTGCATTTCTGTGTCGTCCATTTTTTGGACAGATTCATTTCCTAATAGATTCCCTAGCTTCTCATAGTCTTTAGAACTTGCAAGACGCGATGTCAAATATTCGGAAATGTCATTTGTAAAGGTGCTTACATTTCCGGGTCTTCTCTGACCAGAAAGAATCTTCGATATATGGGATGGGTCATAGGATAGAAACTTTGCTACTGAATTGACCTTTATATCAAAAGTTTTCATTATGCTTGAAAGATTTGACAAATATTGATCATAGCTTATGCCTAAGTAGCTACTGAGTGAGGTGCGCATTCTCTTAGACATGTCCTCTTTATCTATTTTAATATTTTTTTCTAAGGATATCTCGTAGATGGAGTCTATCAGCTGATCTAGATATTTGCTGTCATAGGCAGGCTCACGCTCACCAGCACGGTATCTGCTGATACTTGATGTGCTGATCTCTGATCTTTCTGAAAGCATAGTTGAACTAATGCCTAGCATTTGCATGTAGTCATTTAATACTTCGCTAAATATCATGTTGTTCTCCTTGGTGGTATGTCGGATTGTGTAGGTTACCGATTCATGCATAATTTGATTATAAGACATTATCCAAATAAAATCTGATTATTTCCATATAGTCAATGACAAAATAGAAAATTAACAAAATACTGCTTTCTATATAGCCGATTTGTCAATGTCATCACGGCAACGGACCTAGTATACATAAGTGCGGGAGACTATAATAAAGATAGTGTTTTAACAGATGTATAATCTGATTTTAAATATACTTATGGGAGGAGTTTGTATGAAGAGAAGGAAGATAATAGCTATACTTATCGCATTCGCATTAGTTATTGCTCTACTTCCAAGCTATACATCTAGAGCAGAGGATGTACAGGATGAGGTAGTTGAGAGTAGTCCAAGCGATGCTGATGAGGAAATAGTGGATGAATCAAGTGAATCACTTGATTTAGAAATCCAGGAAACGCCTATAAGGGTGATGAAGCTGCTGAGACCATCAGCGATTTTGCTAGGAGATAGTCCAGACTCAAGTGGTTACACATTGATATTTACTGTTAAAGCTGGAACAACACATAAAATTGCTAAAGATGGTGAGAGATTAAGTATTGATGGTGGAATCGTAGAATTGCATGATGCAAATAATACTGAGATACCAACCACAATCACAGTGGATAGTGACTCGAGCGCAACAATGGAAGTGCCAGCAGGAAAAACTGGTAAACTAAATTATGGTGGTAATAACTTCACTTTATATGCTAACGGCCAACCATTTAGTATTGATACTGAGATAACGGGGGCTATGAGCTTTGCTGTTCAGGATTATGAGAATAATTCGGGCCCAGGCCCTGATCCAGGTGCAGAAGGTGATAGCGAAGCGATAATAAGACTCACAGGTCCAAATGGTAACTGGGAAGTGAAACCAATGGTGACAGAAGACTATGATATAGTATCTGATGAGGGCTGTAGTGCGCCATATAATAGATATTGCTATACAACTAAGGTTTCTATTAACGGGGGTCAGAGAACAGAAGGCCTTAACCAATATAACAAGAATGCTGATGTGAGTAGATATGGAAAGCAATATGTTAGGTTTGATTATAATGAAGAAGATGCAGGTAAGGTTACATTAAACTTCTCTCATAATTGGGCTGATAAGATAACATATTTAAAGATTAATGATGAGGAATTTACTAATCAGCTTCCAGACTATTCTGATAAAGCTACATGGTTAAGCTATTTTAAAGATCAGGGTGTCAGCTTTGATATAGAAGTTCCTCTTCCAATGCCTTTGCCGGAGGAAGAAAAAGATAATCCAGAAGATCCGGATCCACATATGGAAGAAGGAAGACCTGTATTTAATATAGAGATAATGTCTGAACCAATAACAGAAGAAGAGTGCTATATAGGTAACTTCGGATGGTCAAAGGATGATTATTTCAGTCCGGAAGGAGAGAATCCTTCAGATTTATACATAGGACATTGCTCGCTTATCTTAGTAAGTGCTCAGTTAGATTTGGGTAATGGTGAAACTGAGATTTGGGATCTTGGAGGAATTGAGGATACCGGTGCTGAAGTAAAAAATGATTTGTATCCATATGCGCATTTCCAGATGAATAGACCAAGTAGGATGGCAAGTGAGGATGAAATACCTTGCAGTGAAATGGTTATCCCAACGGATTCATGGGTGACAATGAAAATTGTTCCAGAACCTGGTTATCAGGTGAAGAGTTTTGAGATAAATGGAAATAGTGTAAAAGTTGGAGCGGAGGCGTCTGTATTTAGTTTCAAGGTTTCTAAAGGTAATTTCCATATAGGAGCTCACGTTGAACAACAAACAAATGATTCTAAAGTAGATTCTAAAGTGGTAAAAGGAGCAGCACTCCTTGAGATAAGTGATGAAGATTTAGATGCTGGTACAGCTAGACTGTATGTTTCTGATTCAGATCTTACAGAAGAAAAACAAGCAGAATTCGAGGCTGAAGCTGCTAAGAAAGGTCTTACAATTGAAAATATTGTAGATATTTCTGCTGCTCAGGTATTCTTCAAAGGTACTGGGAATCCGGATGATGTATGGGCTAATCCAAAGGAAGATCTTGAGGAACCAGCGCTCTTAGGTATTCAGTTAGAAGGAGATTATACTGGTAAAGATGTTGAGTTTGTCCATAATATACATGATGGAGAGGCATTTGAAACTATTGAGCCGGTTGAATTTGATCGTGCTAACAATATAGTTTATTTCGAAGTAGACAGCTTTTCTAGCTATGCTATCGCAACAAAACCTATTACCGCAGAAACTCCAAAGGATGAAACTAAGGAAGCAACTAAGGAAGCAACAGTAACACCAGCAAAGAAGGCTGAGGTTAAGAGTACAAAGCCAGCTACAGCAGATAACTTTAATATAGTACCAATTGTTGCTATGGTCGTTGTATCTGCAGCGGGAATTGTATTTGTGGTACGTCGTAAGAGAATGATTGGAAAGTAAATCTGAAGAATCATTTTAATGCAAATTGGGGACGTTTCTGTTTTGCACATCTTTGAAAAGTGTGCAAAACAGAAACGTCCCCATTTGCATATGTGCAAAAGAGAACCGTCCCTATTTGCATAGTTATTCTTCGCCGGTTTCTTTGACGAGTTTGGCGTGTTCTTCTTGGATGTCAGGGAAGTGTGACAGCATAGGTTCAACGTCTGTCTTACCCTTCAGTCTTCTATCTACATAGTTCTTTGTGAGCTTCATAACCAGAGGTGATAGTGACAGCACACCGATAAGGTTAGGTATCATCATCATTCCGTTAAAGGTATCGGATATATCCCATGCGATGGAAGAGGTCATGATTGCACCGGATAATATCATCAGTACGAAGATGACCTTGTAAATAATTGTTACGATTGGTGCATGTTCGCCTGCAAGATACTCAACGGCTTTTGTTCCGTAGTGAGACCAGCCCAGGATTGTTGTGAAAGCAAATAGCAGAATAGCAAGTGCTATAAAGTATTTACCGAATTCAAAATTTCCTATCTTAAATACTGTGTTAAAGGCCTCTGCCACGAGAGTTGCGTCTGTATCTGTTACAGCCGCTCCGGTGTTCAGATCTATAACTCCAGAGGTAAGGATTGTAAGGGCGGTCAGTGTACATACCACCATTGTATCTGCGAATACTTCAAAGATGCCCCATAGTCCCTGCTTAACAGGCTCGAGTACATTTGAATTGGAATGTACCATAACGGAGGAACCAAGTCCTGCCTCGTTTGAGAAAACTCCACGCTTACATCCCATGGTAATGATTGTCTTCACGGAGATTCCTACTCCGCCTCCCCAGGCAGCCTGTGCTGTAAATGCCTTACCAAAGATTGCTGCGAAGACAGAACCGATGGAAGTGATATTTGCGAAAATGATTACAAGTGCACCGAGCACAAATGCGATTACCATGAAAGGAATTATCTTCTCAGCCACGCTGGCTATTCTCTGAAGTCCGCCAATAATAACGATTCCAACTATTATCATAAGAATGATTCCGACTACCAGCATGTCCAGGGTTACATCTGAACCATTAGATGAATATAGAACAGTGGTTGAAAGAACCGGGATTTTAAAAGCAGAGGTCAGGTTGATGACTATCTTATTAACCTGTCCCATATTTCCGATTCCGAAGGAAGCAAGAACTGCACATATGGCGAAGATGACCGCAAGTACCTTGCCGACTACCTTCATATTCCTGTATCCGCCGAGACCATCCTGGAGATAGTACATAGCTCCACCGGACCATTCTCCGTGATGATTCTTTCTTCTGAAATATATTCCCAGGATGTTCTCGGAATAGTTTGTCATCATCCCCAGAAATGCTGCTACCCACATCCAGAATACGGCGCCGGGACCACCGGACATTATTGCGGCGGCAACACCTGCAATGTTACCTACACCAACAGTGGCGGCGAGAGCAGTACATAGTGCTTGGAATTGTGAAATGGAAGCTTTCTCATCTGTGTGAGATATAACCTTCTTGTCGAAAAGGCTTCCTAATGTCTTTTTAAACCAGTGACGAATGTGTGTCACCTGGAAGAACTTTGTGAGCACTGTCATCAGAATTCCTACTGCCATAAGCAGCCACACGCCCACTGTGGTCCAGACAAAGGTATTCACAGTATCATTTACATTTTGTAGTGTTTCCCAGAATCCCATTAATTTTTCCTCTATTTCCTATTTATTGAACTCTAAGAATATACATTATATATAAAACAGATGTCAATTATTTGTAACGCAATTTTGGACATTTTTTATGACATATGAGAACTTTTGTGGTATAATGTTCCTACATCGTTTGTTGACCTAAAAAACATGGGGGAAAGGTTATAACGGTGAATCTTTAATGTACAGGGTGTGGTGACAAAATGGTAATTAAAAATATTCAGAATATGATTTCAGAATGTATTTCCTATGCAGATGAAATCACAGCAAATCCTAGGATATATCCAGAGGATCAGAGGATGCCACTGAAGGATCTTCTTAGATACGATATGATGGTATTCCTGGGATATTTATATGAGCCAGGCAATGATGAGTTTGCTGATCAGATTGAGTATATCAAGACCAATCTAAGAATGATTCTTTCTGAGGAGAAGTTCCTCACTCTCGTGGAGCAGAAATGTAGTGATACAAGATTCCTTACAGAAGCTCCAAAATCTCTATCTTATTTTGTTCAGGCTGATAAAGATCCTGAAATGAAAATGATGAACGCAAGCATTACCCGTTCTAAGTTTGTAGTAGATACATTTAGGAAGCTGGGTGAAGGCTTTATTGCATATGATAGCGCAAAGGATTCGACCAAGCAGTCACTGAAGGATTATATCGGTGTGCTGAATGCTACACTTAATAGTGCAGGCATTGTTACTTCAGGACATACAAGTATCCTTAAGTCTCAGGATATGCCAGAGCATATGAGAGGAACTGCAACCTTTTCAAATACAGCTGATCCTGATCTTGAAACTATCACTTCTTTCGATGAGAAGACTGGACAGTTTGTTACCAAGAAGGCCATTAATATTTCCGGTCGTAACATTCAGAAGAAGGCTGCTACCGATGTATCAGAATTCCTGAACTTCAAGAAGGAGGAGGATTCTGAGGACAAGGTATTTAAGAGAGGTGAGGGCCGTGTAGGTGGTCGTCGTGGTAGAAAGGATGAGTCAGAGGAGATAGATAAGTCTCTTGACGATCTGATCAAGGAGCTGCAGGGGCTGACGGGTCTGTCATCAGTTAAGGACGACGTTATGCACCTCATCAACATCATCAAGGTTCGTAAGCTTCGTGAGATGAGAGGCTTCAAGCGAGTTGAGATGTCCTTCCACCTGGTATTTACAGGAAACCCTGGTACTGGTAAAACAACCATCGCCAGACTTCTTGCAAAGATATATAAGCAGCTGGGAGTTGTTAGTAAGGGTCACTTCATAGAGGTTGACCGTTCCGGACTGGTTGACCACTTCGCCGGTGGTACTGCTCTTAAAACTACAAATGTTATTAATAAGGCAATAGGTGGTATCCTCTTCATTGATGAGGCATATACACTTACACATAATAAGGACTCAGGAGACTACGGTCAGGAGGCTATTGATACACTCCTGAAACGTATGGAGGACGATAGAGATGACTTCATCGTTATCGTTGCCGGATATACAGATGAGATGACAGAGTTCATCGAATCCAACCCGGGTCTTAAGTCCAGATTTAATAAGTACATTTACTTCCCGGATTACAACAGTAGTGAACTGATGGAAATCTTCAAGTATATGTGTAAAGAGAATGACTACATACTGACACAGAGTGCAGCGGATGTAGCTGAGGCATACCTGAGAGGTATGACAGAGCAGAAGCTGGAAAACTTCGCAAATGCTCGTCTCGTTCGTAACTATTTTGAGCGATGTGTAGATAGACAGGCTACCAGAATAGTTCAGGATGAGAACATTAATGAGGATGACCTCATCACACTGCTTAGAGAAGATATGGTTGAGGATTCAGTTGCTGGAATGCTTACCAAAGCAGATTAATAAGATAAGTAAAGGGAACTGAATTCAGTTCCCTTTCTTTAAAATAAGAGGAGAATGGATTATGGGGAATATAACAGAAACTAGACCGTTTGTACCTTGGGAATTGATGAATAGTTTTATGATAGATGCCTTTAAGGGTTACGGGGTTCCTGAGGAGGATGCAAAAATATGCGCAGACGTTCTTCTTGAGTCTGACAGAAGAGGTATAGAGAGTCACGGTTGTAATAGATTTAAACCTATATATATAGATCGAATAATAAAGGGTACTCTGCTGCCGGTTACCGAAATTGAGATACTGAAGGAGACTCCAACAACTGTTGTTATGGATGCTCATGACGGTATGGGAATGGTGGCAAGCTACCGAATGATGGAGAAGCTGATTGAGAAGGCAAAAACCTATGGAATGGCTGGAGGAGCTATCCGCAATTCTACTCACTATGGTATCGCCGGCTATTGGACAGGAATGGCCAGCAAGGAAGGCATGGTAGGTATCACAGGTACAAATGCCAGACCATCTATCGCACCAACCTTCGGAGTAGAAAATATGCTTGGAACTAATCCCCTTACATTTTCTATTCCTACAGATGAGGAGTTCCCATTCTGTCTTGACTGTGCTACGTCAATAGTACAGAGAGGACGTATAGAGTATTATGCAAGAGAAGGGAAGCCTACACCAGCAGGAACAGTTATTTCTGAAAATGGTGAGGCACTCACCGATAGTGCCCAGATACTTAAGGATCTTGTTTCCGGTACAGCGGCCCTTGCACCACTTGGTGGTATAGGTGAAGAACTGGCAGGATATAAGGGCTATGGTTATGCAACTGTGGTTGAAATTCTTTCTGCAGCCCTTTCAGGGGGCAGGTTCATGAAGGCTCTTTCAGGAGTTGCTGAGGATGGCAAGCCTCAGATGTATGGTCTGGGACATTTCTTCTTTGTAGTTGATCCGGAAGCTTTTATGGGACGCGAAGAATTTAAGAAGATTGCGGGCGAGATATGTAGGGAACTCAGAGCTTCTAAGAAGGCTCCAGGAGAGGACAGAATATATACCGCCGGAGAGAAGGAATATGATATGTGGCTCTTCAGAAAGGACAAGGGAGTT
This sequence comes from uncultured Lachnospiraceae bacterium, assembly GCA_946414825.1. Lineage (GTDB taxonomy): Bacteria > Bacillota > Clostridia > Lachnospirales > Lachnospiraceae > Eubacterium_Q. The sequence continues at coordinate 21,928 of CAMKQB010000018.1, read as the reverse complement.
CCTGTAGGAGAGGCTGTACAGAAGGATATAATCACAGTTCGTGATGCGCTTGGACTTGATTATACATTTGATTTTGAGAAGTAGGTTTATATTTAGTTTTAGTGGAGTGAAGATATGGCAGCAACACCAGAGTATATAGAGGATTACTTAAGGATAATTAAAGAAGAACTGAAGACCAAGTTTGGACTCACCGAGGAACAGGCTGCAAAGGCTGTTTATAAGTCTGCAGTTAGAAGCATTCTTTGCGGCGACAACGAGGAAATGCGCCGTTACCAGATGCATAAGTCTCTGGATGATACAACTCTTGATGTATATAGACAATACAAGAATATTGGCATTCACAGTTCAGCCAGGAATGGTGAAGAGGAAGCCAACAAGATAAACGAAGTACATGAGGATGAAACTATTCGTGAGAAGCAGAAGGAAAAGTCGTCCTTGTTACAAGATATCCCTCTCAGTGGTGCAGATGAATAGTTGAGAGATTATCTATGGATGAAACCCGAGTCGTATGTTAAATCAAAGGAGTAAAAGTATGAATAAGAAATTGGGTTTTGGACTTATGAGACTTCCATCTCTTGATCCAAATGATGCAGGTAAAATTGATATTGAGCAGTCCTGTAGAATGGTTGATATGTTCCTCGAAAGAGGCTTTACATATTTTGATACTGCATGGATGTATTGTAATTTCAAAAGCGAAGATGCAGTTAAGGATATCCTGATGTCCCGTGTACAGAGGGACAAGTTCACTCTTACCACTAAGCTGCATTCAGGATTTATTCATTCAAAGGAAGATAGAGATAAGATATTTAATACTCAGCGTGCCAAGACCGGAGCGGAGTTCTTCGATTATTACTGGATTCATGATGTAAATGTGCATTCGGTTGATGTATATGACAGACTTGATTGCTGGAAATGGCTGAGCGATAAGAAAGCAGCTGGAGATGTGAGACATATCGGTTTTTCTTTCCATGACGGTCCAGAGCTTCTGGAGAAGGTTCTGACAGATCATCCTGAGATGGAATATGTTCAGCTCCAGATCAATTACCTCGACTGGGATAGCCAGGGAATAAGAGCCAGAGAATGCTATGAGGTGGCTACTAAGTTTGGTAAGCCGGTTATCGTAATGGAGCCGGTTAAGGGAGGTACTCTTGCAAATGTACCTAGTGCAGTTGAGAAGCTTTTTAAGGATTATGCTCCAGATGCATCTATTCCATCATGGGCTATCAGATATGTGGCAAGCCTTGATAATGTATGCATGGTACTCAGTGGTATGAGCAACATGGAACAGATGGACGATAACACCGGTTATATGATGGATTTTAAGCCTCTGAATGATGAAGAATATAAGATTATCGATCAGGCTGTTAGTATTATAAATAAGAATATAGCTATTCCATGCACAGGCTGTGCTTATTGTCAGCCGGGATGTCCTATGAATATTAATATTCCTAGATATTTTTCGCTGTATAATGATAAGCTTCAGGAGGATCCTGCTAAGGGCTGGACTAATCAGTCGGAATACTATGATAACCTTATTAAAGAATTTGGTAAAGCAAGCGATTGCATAGGTTGTGGTCAGTGCGAGGGCGTATGTCCACAGCATTTACCTATTATAGAGAATCTAAAGAAGGTAGCAGGACAGTTTGAATGAAAAGCCTGTTAGAGCTTTTTGCATCACTTAAGAGTTTTGTGGCAGCCGCTCTTGGCCTTTGGTTTGGGGCGATTGTTGTAGGAATAATACTTGCTGTAGCCTCTGTCATAACTGCAGAAATATCTGGTGCATGGATTTCTTCCGTACGTATCTTCGGAAAAAATGGTCAGAAAAACAGTAGAGATGCAAGCAGAATATGGCATAGAGATAAGTTTGTTTTTCTTCCTAAGGTGATACTACAGGTATCTCCTGAAGAAGGTTATGCAGAAGAGATTAAGAGGATGAACACTATAATGAATCTTCTTACCTTTATGCTTCTTGGCATCTATGCATTTGTATTCCTTTTTCTGACCTGGAGAGAGTATTCCTTTTGGGCTACTTGCCTTAAGTATAGTGCATTCTTTGCCGTGGTAGAGACTGTGATTCTTTTCATTAAGTTTATAAATTATAAACTGAGTAAGGGCTACCAGTTGGAAACGATATGCCAGGAAAGGTTAAATGAACTGAAAAATGGTGCAGCCTTCGAGAATCTGAATATGTCTGTTCCGGATGGAGTGATTGAGAAGGCGGATAGAAAGGGTAAAATCTTCTACTACCATTTATGCTTCTGTAAATCACTGGTAAATAAGAACTACACGGCTCTTAATGGAATAGTTAGACAGATAGATGCAGCCCTTAGAAAAAAGGGACCGAATAGTGGATACGTGGATGAGCGTTTATGTAGCATAGGTTATTACGATATTCTTTTTTATTCGTCCTATATAAATCCTAATCCAATGCATGCACAGCGAATATATTATTTTATCAGGACGATTCTTGAAGCAGACATGGATGTTAATGGTCGAAGGGTTTTGGCTTATTATCAGTTTTATATACAGAAGCAGTTTCAGGCGGCTTCAATCACAGTTAATCAGGCGGTGAACGCACTCCAGACCATTGATCCGGAGATTTTTACTCAGGCTGAATTAAATCTCGAGAGGTCGCTTCTGGAGGAGCTTCAGGATAATATGACCAGGGTCATTAGTCCCGGCAGCTTTGCAAGGCCAATTATCGAAAATACTTATGACGATATACCGCTTATATAAACATCCAAGGGAGTAAAGTATATACACATTTGAAAGGGGCATAAATGGAAGATAAGAGATATGCTGTTTTGATAGACTCAGATAATATTTCATCTAAATACATTTCCAGTATTCTGGATGAGATGACAAAATACGGCGTAGTAACTTATAAGAGAATATATGGTGACTGGACTTCGTCTCAGGCCAATAAATGGAAGAAGGAGCTGATGGAGAACTCAATCACTCCTATCCAGCAGTTTAGAAATACCGTAGGTAAGAATGCTACAGATTCTACCCTTATAATAGATGCTATGGATATCCTCTATACAGATAGCGTAGATGGTTTCTGTATCGTATCCAGTGATGGTGATTTTACAAGGTTGGCCAGCAGACTTAGAGAATCCGGAATGCACGTTATAGGAATGGGAGAAAACAAGACGCCCCGTTCCTTCAGAGCGGCATGTACTGTTTTTACAGATCTTGAGCTTCTGCTTGATCAGAGCGAGGAGGCTACCTCCAAGGGAACTGCCAAGGCGGGCGCTAAGAAGAAGGCTGAAAATGTTATCTCTCAGAAGACTATTGTAAATGATATTATTGAAATAATAACTGAGAATGATAATAAGGGAAGAGAGACGGGACTTGGAGAAATAGGAAGTCGTCTTCAGAAGAAATACTCCGATTTTGATGTTCGTAACTATGGCTATAGTTCTCTGTCAACCTTTATAGATGAGACCTCCGTATTTGATGTTAAGAAGAAGGATAGCACTGTTTTTGTTGCTATTCATTCTGATAAGGATATGAAGAAGAGAGTTAAGCGTTTCACGATAGATACTGTCGCAGAGGTTGGAACCAAGGGGATCGAGCTTGGACTTCTGGGTAAGAAAATCCATGATGAATTTCCGACCTTTAATGCTAAGGAATTTGGATATGCTACTCTTTCCAAGTTTATATATGGAATAAAGGACCTGAAAGTCGAGAGTTCAGGCAATTCCAGCATGACAGTTTACATAAGATAGCAGACTTCTGAGCTAAAATCATAAAAATGTGATAATTTTTTGGTAAAAATGTATATTTTATGTTGTATTTTTTTAAATGTTATGTTAAAATGTACATAGTTGAACAGGGAATATTCGTTAAATTAGAATTTTAGTGTTTTATCATAATTTTTCCTCCAAAAGTCCAGAAGTCAAGTGGGGTATGACTTCTGGGCTTTTACTTTGGGGATGAAAGGATAATATATGAAAATTGGTATCTTTGATTCTGGAATAGGTGGCATATCAGTGCTGAATGAAGCATTTCATCAGCTAAGGGATGTGGACTTTGTATTCTATGCAGATGTGGATCACGTTCCATACGGTCTGAAGACTCCAGAAGAAATAAAAGGATATGCAGATAAAATAATAGAAGATCTTATCTCTAGAGATGTTGACGCGATTCTTATAGCCTGCAATACTGCAACGGCTGTAGCTGCAAGCTATGTAAGAGAGAAGTATGATATTCCGATAATAGGTATGGAGCCGGCGGTTAAACCTGCAGTTGAAACAGCGGCTGACTCCAATGGAAGAGTGCTGGTAATGGCGACGCCGGTTACTATCCGCGAGAACAAGCTTCACAAGCTGCTGGAGAAAGTGGACAAGTCTCATATGGTTGACCTACTTCCTATGCCAGGACTTGTGAGATTTGCAGAGAGTGAAATATTTGAAACTAAGGAAGTGACTGACTATATAGAAGAACAGCTGGCGGTATTTGACAAAATGAAATATACTGATGTTGTTTTGGGATGTACACATTTTAATTATTTCAAACCTGCTATCAAAGCATCATTTGAAAGAGCGGGTGTAAATGTAAGACTAATTGATGGCAATTCTGGAACTATAAAGCATGTAGCTGATATCCTCAGGCTTGAGGCGAGCAAGAGAGAGTTGACACAGGATGAGCTTAAGGTTCTAAGTAATAAGACTATTTACCTGGAGTCAGGTAGAGATGAGCTGGTGGATGCTGATAAGTATGACAGATTACATGCAAGACTTGAGAGTGTTCGCAAGATTTAATCTTAGGAGTGATGATGGAAGATATATTGGTGATAGGAGATGCCTCCTTCAAATCCAGATTCTTTCTGGGTTCAGGCAAGACTGCTAAATATACAGAGGAACTGATAAGGTCTGCGGTAGAGTATGCTGGAACAGAGCTTATATCAGTTGCTATAAAGACTCTGGGAGATAAGGACAATGCCCTTGGAATGATTCCAAAGGGCATCAGAATCCTTCCAAATACCCTTGGTGCTTCAACTGCGGAGGAGGCTATATCAATGGCTCACCGTGCAGCAGATCTGGGACTTGGAAAGATGGTTAAAATAGAAATAATGAATGATTCAAAATATCTGCTTCCTGATAATAAAGAGACAATAGCTGCAACAGAAACCTTGGCAAAGGAAGGATATACTGTGCTTCCTTATATATATCCAAGTCTTTCTCTGTGCCGTCAGCTGGAGCAGGTAGGAGCGGCTGCGCTTATGCCCCTTGCGTCCCCCAGTGGTTCCAACAAAGGTCTGGCAACCAGGGACTTTATTCAGGTTCTGCTTCAGGAGCTTGATATACCTATAATAGTGGATGCTGGTATAGGCCAGCCGTCACAGGCGTGCGAGGCTATGGAAATGGGATGCGCTGCAGTTATGGCAAATACAGCGCTGGCTACAGCGGGCAATCAGCATTTGATGGCAGAAGCCTTTAAAAATGCTATAATAGCTGGTAGACAGGGTTATTTGTCTAGAAATTAGTGCTAAAGAATCCAGGATAGTCTGAGATAGGAGTAATAAAATGAATTTTTTCAAGGATTATAATGTCAGAAAGAAGTTATTTGTAGGCGTTTCGCTTATTATATTCTTCTTCCTTGTATACAATATAAGGTTCCTATGGCATGGTGCAGGGAAGCTCGTCAGCATATTCTCTCCATTTATCATGGGACTTGCCATAGCCTTTATCCTGAATGTTCCTATGAAATGGATAGAGAAGGGAATCTTTAGAGATAGAGAAAAGTACGCAGGACCTAAGTGGCAGGCGGCGCGAAGAGTTATATCACTAGTGCTTACACTTCTTTTCGCGGCAGTGGCTATAGCACTTCTGCTGTATCTCATTATTCCACAGCTCGCTGAGACGATAGGCCAGCTCGTGAAGCAGATTCCAGCGGGAGTTAAAGATGTGACAGAGTGGGTGGATGAGAATTTCTCTAAGGACCCTATTATCATGCAAATGTTACAGTCCTTAACGGATGACTGGATGGAGATACTGCAGAGTATCACAGGCTTTTTGAGAAAGTATGTTAATCAGATTCTTGAAGGGGGTATCAGTGCTGTATCTGGAATCCTCTCGGGAGTAGTTAATTTTGTACTAGGATTTATTTTCTCCTTATATGTTTTAGCTCAGAAGGAGAAGCTTGGAAATCAGAGCAAGAAGGCTATATACGCGCTGTTTGAGCGTAAGAAGGCTGACAACATAATGAATGTTGCTAAGATCAGCAGCAAGACATTTGCTAACTTTATATCTGGTCAGTGTGTGGAAGCACTTATTCTTTGTGCTATGTTCTGTATCAGTATGACAATTCTTAAGCTTCCATATGCGCTTCTGATCGGTGTGCTTATTGGTGCTTGTAATTTGATTCCGATTGTTGGTGCATTTATCGGATGTGGTATCGGAGTTCTGCTGATACTTATAGATGATCCTATGAAGGCTATTGTTTTCCTCGTGCTGTTTTTAGTGCTTCAGCAGATAGAGGGAAATCTCATATATCCAAAGGTTGTAGGTAACTCGATAGGTCTTCCGGGTATCTGGGTGCTGGTTTCAGTTACCGTGGGTGGTAGCCTCTTCGGAGTAGTTGGAATGATTGTATTTATTCCACTTGTATCTGTTACCTATGCTCTTTTCAGAACCTATGTTTACAAGAAACTGGAGGAGAAGGGGCTTGTTGCAAAGTATCGCTTCTATGGATGGGAGGATGCTGACGTTAAGCCGATAACCAAAGAGTATCCTGGAATAGAGTCGCCTTACGATCTTTACGATGCTCTTAGCAAGATATGGTGTGAATATACCTGTGCGCCAAGACTCAGAGAGGAATGGACGGCTATCAATAAAACTCTTGGACAGTGTTCTATAACTGCATTTCTTGTACAGGACATCTTTGGCGGAGAGGTTCGCGGGGTTAAGAGACCGGGAGGCAATTATCATTGCTACAATGTAGTTGATGGAAAGGTCTTTGATCTTACCAGTGAGCAGTTCGGGGACGAAGAGCTGGATTATACAGATAATCCTGAGCAGTCGAGAGAGGAGCATTTTGCAAAAACCGAAAAGAAGGAAAGATATGAATATCTCAAGGCTCAGCTATTAAAATATATCGAAAGCGAGGGTGAGGACTATGGCAGGGAATGCATCCTGTGATTACTGTGCATACTTTGCATATGATGAAGATATAGAAGAGTATGTATGCGATGTAAATATGGATGAGGATGATTACAGTCGACTGGTTCAGAGTCATTTCAAGGAGTGTCCTTACTTCAGAGATGGCGATGAGTATAAGGTTGTTAGACATCAGATGTAATTTATTATAAGTAAGAGAAAAAAGACTCAGCTGACTATTCGTCAGCCGAGTCTTTTTTTGTTTTGTAATAATAGAATGTATAGGCTGTTGCGAAGCCTCCGAGGAGTCCGCCAAAGTGAGCCATAACATTTACATTTTTGGCAGCCGGTACAAGAAGAAGTATGATACCTATCAGAATTCTTGGGAGCGGGAACAAACGCCTTGTGTTCTTATCAAAAGCAAGTATTACCAGTGCTCCGAAGAGTCCGCTTATTGCTCCTGATGCTCCTGCAGAAACTGCATATACGTTAGTCTGAAATTCCACTATAAGTGATAGAAGATTACCAGCTAGTCCTCCGAGAAAATATATCGCAAGGAACTTCAGACGACCAAAATATACTTCAATATATTGACCAACCATAATAAGTGCGATCATATTTCCAAAGATATGTTCTATTCCGAAATGGACAAACATAGAGGTAAATACTCTATACCAATCTCCATCGGCTAAAACATATGGAAGATACTGTGCTCCAAACTTTAAAGCAATTTCTGTAGACTCACTGCCACCTAAAGCAGTCTCTATCAGGAATATAATTACATTTATGACTATAAGACTTATAGTCATGTAAGGTATGTATCTTCTTGATTCCATAACTTAGTTATTCTTTGCTTTCTGCTCTTCAGCGGCAAATGCTGCTGTGATGATAGCCATAGAGTAAACCTCCTGAGCTGTACATCCACGTGACAGATCGTTAATAGGAGAGTTCAGTCCAAGCAGAATAGGACCAAATGCTTCGAAGTTACCAATTCTCTGAGCTATCTTGTATCCGATATTTCCTGCATTGATGTCAGGGAAGATAAATGTATTTGCATGTCCGGCAACCTCTGAACCAGGTGCCTTCTTAGCTGCAACGCTTGGTGAAACAGCAGCATCGAACTGGAGCTCGCCATCGATCGGAACGTCAGGCATAGCAGCCTTAGCTTTCTCCATAGCATTACGAACCTTGTCAACGCTTTCACCCTTACCTGAACCCTTTGTTGAGTAGCTAAGGAATGCTACCTTTGGATCCATACCAAATATCTTAGCACAACGAACAGTCTCTGTTGCGATCTCTACAAGATCTTCCTCTGTAGGATCAATTGTAATAGCACAGTCACCCATAGCGATTACTTCGTTTTCGCCTGTAGCTCTTGGACGAACCATAACGAAGCAAGATGTAACTATACGATTTCCCGGCTTTGTTTTAACAAGCTGGAATGCTGGTCTAACAGTATCAGCTGTAGAATATGTAGCACCACCAAGAAGGCAGTCAGCATATCCCATTTTTACAAGCATTGTACCGAAGTAGTTTGCCTGAGCGAGGATCTTCTTAGCGTCATCTTCAGTTACACCCTTTGACTTACGAAGCTCTACGAATTCTGCAACCATCTTGTCGAAGTCTTCGAAATTTGCAGGATCTATAATCTTAGCTCCTCTGATATTGAATCCGCTCTCCTCAGCAACCTTGTGAATTTCCTCTTCATTTCCAATAAGGATAGGCTTCAGGAAGTTACTTGCGAGAAGTCTTGAAGAAGCTTCAAGAATACGAGGATCATTTCCTTCTGTGAAAACAATAGTCTGATTGTTTTCTTTAAGTGTGTTGATTAGTTTACCAAAACCAAATTCAGCCATTTTTAATACCCCATTCATCTAAAATTTTTATCCACAATATTATAAGTCTCTCAGTGTGTTTTTGCAACGTGTTTTGTTAAGTGTTATAATAGGAAGGTCTTTTCTGAAGGGGATTCCTTCAGGTAAATGCAATGAATAATCGGGGGTTTGGTTATGTCGGAAAGCTTTGATTTATATGATGTAAATAGAAACAGAACAGGAAAAGTACTGGAAAGAGGAAACAAGGTTCCTGAGGGATATTACAGACTGGTGGTTCATGTTTGTATATTTGGTAGTGATGGCAGGATGCTGATTCAGAAGAGACAGCCCTTCAAGAGTGGCTGGGCCGGAATGTGGGATGTGACTGCAGGAGGCAGTGCTCTTGCCGGAGATACCAGTCAGCAGGCGGCGTCACGTGAACTTAAGGAGGAGGTTGGAATTGACTACGACCTTACAGGAGTCCGTCCTGCAATGACTATTTATTTCGATGGCGGATTTAACGATATCTATACTATAAATATGGATGTGGATATAGACTCACTGCAGCTTCAGGAGTCTGAGGTTGAGCAGGTAAAGTGGGCGACAGAAGAGGAGATACTTGAAATGCTCCATAATAAGGAGTTCGTTCTTTATAAGACATCCTTTATTTCTCTTCTATATTTCCTAAGAAATCATAATGGAGCATTTACCCATAAGGATCCAACCAAGAAGTAAGGCATAATTTATCGACCAAGAAGTAAGGCTTAATTTCTTGACAATCTTTATGCAGTAAGTTACACTTAACCGTTGTTTGTACTTATATTTACATCAGCTGACAGATAAGGTGTGGATAGTTTTTACAGGTTATTGTAATTGAGAAATATAAAGAATAGAGGGAAGAAAAGTGGCGAAGAAAATAGGAAGAAATGATCCATGCTGGTGTGGAAGCGGCAAAAAGTATAAGGCGTGCCATGAGGCATTTGACCGCAAGATTGAAATGTTTAAGAATCAGGGACATAAGGTTCCTGCTCATAAGATGATCAAAACACCAGAACAGATAGCTCTTATAAAGGAGAGTGCAAAGGTAAATGTTGAATGTCTGGATGTGGTAGCTGACAAGATATGTGTTGGTATGAGCACAGAGGATATCAACCGTATCATCAACGAGGTGTGCGAGAAGCATGGAGCTATTCCGGCACCACTTAATTATGAAGGATTTCCAAAGAGCGTATGTACATCTATAAATGATGCAGTATGTCACGGAATCCCAAGCGAGGACGAGATTCTTCAGGATGGAGATATAATTAACGTTGACTGTTCTACTATATTAAATGGATATTTCTCAGATTCTTCCCGTATGTTTATGCTGGGAAATGTATCTGATGAAAATAAGAAGCTTGTTGAAACAGTTAAGGAATGTGTCGAGCTGGGTCTGAAAGAGGTTAAGCCTTGGGGCTTCCTGGGAGATATGGGTCAGGTTATAAATGACCATGCTAAGGCTGCCGGATACAGTGTAGTTCGCGAGATAGGCGGACACGGAGTAGGAATAGAATTCCACGAGGACCCATGGGTAAGCTATGTTACCAGAAGAGGAACAGACATGCTTATGGCTCCGGGAATGATGTTCACTATTGAACCTATGGTTAACATGGGTGCCCCAGATGTATTTGTTGATTCAGAAAATGACTGGACAGTATATACCGAAGATGGCTCAATGTCTGCCCAGTGGGAGATACAGGTTCTCGTAACCGAGGACGGCCACGAAGTCATCTCCTGGTAGAAAATTTATTGTGCAAATAGGGACGGTTCTCTTTTGCACATATGCTAAAATAACTATGCAAATGGGGACGTTTCTTATTTGCATATGTGCAAAAGAGAACCGTCCCTATTTGCACACCTATTTACACACGCGTCAGAGGAGAATTATGAAAGTACCATTTATCACAAAAGAACAAGTAGAAGAAATCGTAAAAACATACCCTACCCCATTTCATATCTATGATGAAAAGGGTATAAGAGAAAATGCGAGAGCTATGAACAAGGCTTTCTCTTGGAATCCGGGCTTCAAGGAGTACTTCGCGGTTAAGGCAACTCCAAACCCAACTATCCTAAGGATTCTTCATGAGGAAGGCTGCGGAACAGATTGTTCTTCTATGGCAGAGCTTATTCTGTCAGAGAAATCAGGAGTTACAGGTTATGATGTAATGTTTTCATCAAATGAAACTCCTGCAGAGGAATTCGTAAAATGCGCCAAGATAGGCGGAATCATAAATCTTGATGATATAACACATATTGATTTTGTACTAAAAGCGATTGAGGATGCGATAAGTTCTGGAGAGCTTTCTAGAGAGGATCTAGGCGAAGGACTTACTCCTGATGGTAAGGAGAGAAGACTTCCAAAGCGTATGTCTTGTCGTTTCAATCCAGGTGGTATCTTCCAGCTGGGCGAAAGTGGTGAGGCTGTTCAGGTTATGGATAACCCTGGAGATGCTAAGTATGGAATGACTAAGGACCAGATCATCGAGGCTTATAAGAGACTTTCTGAACTTGGTGTTGAGGAGCTTGGAATTCATTCCTTCCTTGCAAGTAACACGCTTTCAAATGACTATTATCCTGCACTTGCAAAGATTCTTTTCGAGCTTGCAGTTGAAATTAAAGAGAAGGCGGGTGTTAGCCTATCCTTTATCAATCTATCAGGTGGTGTTGGAATAGCATATCAGCCAGATGCACCTTCAAATGATATAGCTGTAATTGGTGAAGGAGTTCACAAGGTTTATGACGAAGTGCTCGTTCCTGCAGGACTTGGAAATGTATCTATCTTCACTGAGCTTGGAAGATTCATGCTGGCTCCATACGGACATCTAATTACTAAGGCCGTTCATGAGAAGCATATCTATAAAGAATATATTGGAGTAGATGCTTGCGCTGCAAACCTAATGAGACCAGCTATGTATGGTTCATATCATCATCTTACTGTTCTTGGTAAGGAGGAGGCTCCTGCTACTGAAACCTATGATGTAGTTGGTTCCCTTTGCGAGAATAATGATAAGTTTGCCATCGACCGCAAGCTTCCAAAGATTGATATTGGTGACTACATTTGTATACATGATACCGGAGCCCATGGCTTCTCTATGGGATACAACTATAATGGTCGTCTCTGGTCCTCAGAGCTACTTCTGCGTGAGGATAAATCGGTTATATGCATTAGACGTGCGGAGACCCTGGAGGACTATTTTGCAACCCTCGATAACTACTGGGAAGTTGAAATATAGTTATAATAAAAGATAGAAAAAGTTGGGAACTTGAAATTAATAGCAGAAATGTGATATACTATCCCTTGTGTTGTGTTTTAGCTAGACACAGCATGAGGGTTTTTAATTATTTATTTAGGAGGAAAAAATGATGAAAAAGAAGTTTTTGGCAGTAGCTCTCGCAGCTGCATTTTGCCTAGGATGTCTTACAGCTTGTGGTGACAAGACTGATGACAAGGCTGATGCTACAACAGAGGCTACAGAGGAAGTAACTACAGAGGCAGAACCAACAACGGAGGAGATATCCTATGATGATGGTGCTATCAAGGTAACAGCAGAGATCCCATCAGGATCTGATTACCAGTTTACTGATACTCAGCCAGATAACATGAAGATGACAGGTTCTATATATCTTAAGTCTTCAAAGATTGTTGCAAAGATTTCTACTAATACAGTTTTCGGTGATGACAAAACCTTTGATGGTATGATTAAGTTTATATCCGCGGATGACTATACTGGTACTATCGAGAACTTTGAGCAGATTAAGTTTGGTGATAGAGATGCCATCAAGTATGAGTACAGATATGGTGATGGAAGTGGTGATCTATATGGTTATTGGTACTATATAGATTTCCCAGAGCTTTACGATGGATGCATGCTCGATATGGTTATCGCTACAGCTGATGGTAATTCAGCTAGCACTGAGTCTGTATTTGCAGATGAGGAAGTTAAGGCTGTTATAGATTCACTTACATTTGCACCAAGTAGTGGTGAGGAAACAGCGGCAGCTAGTGAAGAAGATGCAGAGGAAGCTCCAGAAGAGGCAACAGCACCTGCAAATGGTGGCGAGCTTTCAGATAATGATGTAACAGTAGTTGTTAGCTCAGATACTTCAAAGGGTACATGGTACGTTGACCCAACTTCATTTACAGTATATTTCTATAATGTAGCTTCAAAGGATGATGCATATTCAAACTCACCTAGAATTCAGGTATCACTTGCTGATCAGGAGACACTTGATTACTATACAGAGTCAATGGAGAACGTTGTTGATATCGATAACAGAACAATCGGTGGCGTTGATCTTCAGGGGAAGACATACTCATATGTTGGTATGGAATGGACAGAGTACTATGGAAAAATATCAGGTGATGAGTACGTTAGAATCCAGATTAGTGATGTAGATATCGCTGATGGAACTGATGGTGCAAATGTACTTGATAATATGACACTTGAGGTTAAATAATCTCAGATGATTAGGCCTCCGGATTCTTTCCGGGGGCTTTTTTGTTTCCCGAAATATGTTATACTTAATACTATAAGATGAAATGTATAAAAACATAGAAGGGGGGCTCCATATGTTTTGTAATAAATGCGGAAATCAGATAACTGATGGCTCATTATTCTGCGAATACTGTGGTGCTAAGCAGATGCAACCGCAGTTACAGCAGCAAACTATTCAGCAACCACAGATGCAGCAGTCTGTTCAGCAACCACAGATGCAGCAACAGACTCAGCAACCACAGCTTCAGCAGCAACCGGTTCAACAGCAATCACCGAAGAAAAATGAAGAGAATAATAAGCCGCTCATAATAGCGCTAATTTGTGTGGGAGCTATACTCCTTATAGGTATAGGTCTCCTGATTGCGTTACTTGTAAAAAGGAATTCAAAGGAAGAGGTTGCGGAAGTCACAACAGAGGTAACAACAGAGTCGACCACCGAGGCAACAACGGAGTCGACCACAGAAGCAACCACCGAGGTAACAACGGAAGCAACAACAGAAGCTACTACCGAAGATCCTGCAGAAGCTGAGTATAATAACGCCAATGCTCTGTTTGAAGAGGGTAAATACTATAGTGCAAAAAAGGCTTTCGAAAACAGTAAGTATGGTGACTGGGAGCAACGCGCTGCAGAGTGTGTCCAGACAAAACCTGAAACAGGCGAGATATGGCATGATGAGAATAATACCAGCGACAATATGATTCTTACCTTTGTTGTGGAGAGTGAAGAGGAAAATACCAGCAGATATATAGCAGTATATACAAAAGATCACGAGCTGGTTGAATCCCTATTTATTAATGGGGACGGAACTGTAGAGACATCGCTGAAGGGTGGAGAATACTACGTCAGATCTGCTACCGGAACTGACTGGTATGGAGAGACTGAACTCTTTGGCGAAGATGGTAAATATGAAAATATGATTTTTGATGAAGTAGAGGATGATCGTTACTTAACTTCTCTGGAAGAGGGATATGAATGGAAAATAACTATTAATACTACTTCTACCGGTGGACAGGGAGTAGAATCAGAAGAAACGGATTGGGAGAGCTGGGAATAATATGAAAATACATGGACTTCAAAAAATGACACTTTTGGATTTTCCCGGACAGGTGGCTTGTACGGTTTTTCTGGGAGGATGCGACTTTAGATGTCCATTCTGTCATAATTGGGACATACTGGATCCATCTACACCTGTCATCATGGAGGATGAGGAATTCTTTAAGTTTCTGAATAGTAGAAAGGGACTTTTGGACGGTGTTGCCATTACAGGCGGTGAACCCCTTGTCAGAGAAGGTATTCCGGAGTTTATAGAAAAGATAAGAGAACTGGGCTTTAATATCAAGCTGGACACTAATGGTAATCATCCGGCCCTGCTGAAAAAACTGGTGGCAGATGGCCTGATAGATTATGTGGCTATAGATGTAAAGAATTCTCCTGCCAGATATGGCGAGACAATAGGTATTCCGAATTTTGATGTATCAAAGGTTGATGAGAGTATTAGATTCCTCCTCGAAGGAAATGTTGATTATGAATTCCGCACAACTGTTGTGAAACAATTTCATGATTCGGAGTCATTTGTGGAAATATCAAAATGGATAAATGGAGCATCTCATTACTACCTTCAGGGATTTGTTGACAGGGAAACAGTACCATATTCTGGTCTGGAAGCATATTCTGAAGAGGAGATGAAAGGCTTCCTGGAGATAGTAAAACCGCACGTAAAGTCAATAGATATAAGGGGTTTTTAGGTAAAATCTAATATTTTATAATTATAAAAAAAGATACAATATCTTGTGTTGATAAAAAAAATCGCCACAAGATATTGACTTTTTTTTATTTTGTGTTATTATGATACCTACCACGAAAAAATAATAAGTTGAAGGGGAGGTTTCCAAGTAATGTATCGGGTTTTAAAAAGAGATGGAGTAGAAGTAGATTTTGACGTATCGAAGATCAGCGCAGCGATAGAGAAGGCATTTATCGCATGTGAGAAGAAGTATCATCCAACAGTAGTTGATATGCTGGCTCTTCGTGTTACAAGTGATTTTGAAGATAAGATAAAGAATGATGTTATCTCAGTAGAGGATATCCAGGACAGTGTTGAGAAGATTCTTTCAGAGGCTGGTTATACAGATGTTGCTAAGGCATACATCCTGTATCGTAAGCAGCGTGAGAAGGTTCGTAATGTTAAGAGCGCTATGCTTAACTACAAGGATATCGTAGATAACTACCTGCAGATAAATGACTGGAGAGTTAAAGAGAACTCAACAGTAACATATAGTGTAGGTGGTCTGATCCTTTCTAACTCAGGAGCAATTACAGCTAACTACTGGCTGAGTGAGATCTATGATCAGGAAATAGCGGATGCACATAGAAGTGCAGCTATCCACATTCATGACCTTAGTATGCTTACAGGATACTGTGCAGGTTGGTCACTTAAGCAGCTTATTCAGGAAGGCCTTGGTGGTGTTACAGGAAAGATAACATCTGCACCAGCAGGACATCTCTCAACACTTTGCAATCAGATGGTCAACTTCCTGGGCATCATGCAGAATGAGTGGGCAGGAGCTCAGGCATTCTCATCCTTCGATACATATTTGGCACCTTTCGTTAAGATAGATAACCTTACTCAGAAGGAAGTTAAGCAGTGCATCCAGTCCTTCATCTTCGGCGTTAATACACCATCTAGATGGGGTACTCAGTCACCATTTACAAATATCACTCTGGACTGGACAGTTCCAAGAGATATGCAGGAGGAGAACTGCTGGGTAGGTGGAAAGCAGGTTGACTTCACTTATGGCGACTGCCAGAAGGAAATGGATATGGTCAACAAGGCCTTCATCGAGATCATGATTGAAGGTGATGCAAATGGTCGTGGATTCCAGTATCCTATCCCAACATATTCAATCACAAGAGACTTCAATTGGGATGAGACAGAGAACAACAAGCTTCTGTTCGAGATGACAGCTAAGTATGGTACTCCATACTTCTCAAACTACATTAACTCAGATATGGAGCCAAGTGATGTTCGTTCTATGTGCTGTAGACTTAGACTTGATCTCCGTGAGCTTCGTAAGAAGTCAGGTGGTTTCTTCGGAAGTGGAGAGTCAACAGGATCAGTAGGTGTTGTTACTATCAACCTTCCACGTATTGCATACCTTGCAAGCGATGAGGCTGATTTCTATGCAAGACTTGATCGTCTGATGGATATCGCAGCCAGATCACTTAAGACAAAGAGACAGGTTATTACAAAGCTTCTTGATTCAGGTCTCTATCCATATACAAAGAGATACCTTGGAACCTTTGATAACCACTTCTCAACTATTGGTCTTATCGGTATGAATGAAGTTGGTCTGAATGCTAAGTGGCTTCACAAGGATCTTACACATGTTGAGACACAGAAGTTTGCAGCTGATGTACTTAACCACATGAGAGAAAAGCTCAGCGATTATCAGGAGCAGTACGGTGATCTGTACAATCTTGAGGCTACCCCGGCTGAGTCTACAACATATCGTTTTGCTAAGCATGACAAGGAGCAGTTCCCTGATATTATCACAGCTAATGAGAATGGAACTCCTTACTATACTAACTCATCACATCTTCCAGTTGGTTATACAGAGGATATCTTCTCAGCTCTTGATGTTCAGGATAATCTGCAGACACTTTATACATCAGGTACTGTATTCCATGCATTCCTTGGAGAGAAGCTTCCTGATTGGAAGTCAGCAGCTAATCTTGTTCGTAAGATTGCAGAGAACTACAGACTGCCTTATTACACAATGTCTCCTACATACTCAGTATGTAAGAACCATGGCTATATAACTGGTGAAGTTTATGTATGCCCGGACTGTGGAGAGAAGACAGAGGTTTACAGCCGTATCACAGGATATTATCGTCCTATCCAGAACTGGAATGATGGAAAGACTCAGGAGTACATGGATCGTCGTGAGTATGACATCATGGTCAGCAAGCTCACACATGATGGCCCACAGGTAATCAAGTATGATTACTCAGAGCATTCTCGTGAGGGTGCAAATGCTGCACAGACAGAGTCAGTTAAAGAGGCTGAGATCAAGGAAGAAGTATCTGCATCAGATATGCCAGTAATGTATGTAAAGGATCATTGTCCAAAGTGCAAGGGTGCAGAGCAGAGATTCAAGCTTGCTAAGGTTGAATATAGTGAAGTTAACTGTTCAGAGAATATGGATATAGCTAGAGAGCTTAACATCCAGCAGACACCTACAATAATTGATCCGGATGGAACAAGATATGTAGGAGATAATGCAGCAGCAGAGTGGCTTAAGGCTCATAATGCTTAAATTACAGTAACTGCCAGATTGAAATGTTTAAAATATAAGCATCTACTGGGACTGCCTGCAGTCACAGGAAGATGCTTATGTTGTTATAAAAGGTATTGATTTATAATGGTACAAAAGGGAGATTAATGGGATGTACGATATTATAGTAGTCGGTGGCGGACCAGCTGGTCTTACTGCTGCAATATATGGACTAAGAAATGGAAAAACAGTTTTCGTTATAGAGAAGTCGGTTTTTGGAGGACAGATAGTCAATTCTCCAAAGGTTGAGAACATACCTGGATTTGACTCCATAAGTGGAGATGAGTTCGGCGACAAGATGCTGGAGCAGGCTATGGGACAGGGGGCTGAGGTTACCCTCGAGGAGGTTACCGGGGTTGAGAAAAATGGAGATACATTTATCGTAAAAACTGCTGAGGGTGGTGCATACGAAGGTAGAACGGTTATTCTTGCTACTGGAACAACTCATAGAGTTCTCGGTCTTGAGGGAGAGCAGGATCTGATTGGAAATGGTATCAGCTTCTGTGCCGTATGTGATGGTGATTTCTATAGAGATAAGAAGGTTGTTATGATTGGTGGAGGTAACTCTGCATTCGTTGAGTCAAACCTTCTGGTAGATATAGTAAAGGAACTGGTTATTCTTCAGGATATGCCTTTCTTTACCGCTGATAAGAAGCTTCAGGAACAGGTGCTATCACATGGAAATGTTGAAACACATGTTGGAACTAAGATTCTTGATTATATCATCCAGGATGGACAGCTGAAGGGGGTTAGATATGAAGAGGAAGGCACGGCTAAGGAAGTAAGTAGTGACGGAGTATTCCTGGCAGTGGGACTTGTTCCAGAGAACGACGCCTTTACTGATATGGCAGATGTTAATGAGGCTGGTTATTTCACAACAGATAATATCTGCACCACAAAAACACCTGGTATATATATAGCTGGTGATTGCAGAGCTAAGACTCTTAGACAGGTAGCTACAGCTTGTTCAGACGGAGCATATGCAGCTATTGCAGCATGTGATTTCCTTAAGGGTTAAATACAAGCTCTAGACAGGTATAGCCATCTACACCGTGAGTAGAATATGAATAATGATCTATTCCCTCATAGTCAAAAACAAAATACATAGCCTCTTCACTTAAATCTGCATCCTTATATGCACATATAATAGGCTCACGGCTTCCGCTTGCAAGCTGCGAACTGATATATTCCTTGAGAGAGGCATCATCTTCAAAAAATGAATTATTCTTGACGTAGTAATTTGCATCCATAGAGTTGCAGGTTGCTGCGTCTTTTTCTTCCCATGTATGATTATTAGAAAGTATCTCATCGCTTACGTTGAAGTAGGTATAAGTAAGCATAGGTTCCTCAGAGATGGGGTCATCCCAGGTAGTATCCAGGTTGTACCAATTACCTTCAATCTTAACCTGATCCCACATGTGCCCCTCAGCAACCTGTCCATCCGGAAGTACTACATAGCTGGCACCCTCATGTTCGCCTGATTCATCGCTTGTTTCTGCGTCTCCGGATACGAGATTTGCCTCAATACCGCAAAGTCTGAGGAGAAGAGCGGATGCACGGGCATAGCCTTCACATACAGCCTTATGATTTACAAGTGCGCCGTATGCCTGGAATTCGGTTCTGTCATTATCATCGCTGAAGGCATACTCACAGTTATTTATTATGTAGTCATGAACAGCAAGCTCCTTCTCGTAGTCCGTCATACTTTCGGTAATATTATTCTGTAGAAAGTCCTCGCATACATCTTTTAGTGTATTCGCATTATTTAAAGCTGATGGAATAGCTGTTCCATTTTGAATAGCTTCAAGGACGTAGTATTCATCCGTTCTATATAGATCAAAATTAACTCCAACATAATAGTCATATACAGGATCCAGGCCTTCTTCCTGTGAAGAACTAGTTGTATATGAATATAGTGAAACACGTCCAAATAATGGGTCTATGGAATCCGCTACCTCTTTAAGTTTGTCCTCACCGATATCCCCAGGCGCTCTCATATATACATTTGACTCATATGAATTAAAGAAGGCGTCCTCGACTCTTTCGTAAACTTCGTCTATGTTATGGACTGTTTCCTTCTCCAGTTCTTCATGAATTCTTCTTTCGTTTGCCTCTTCTTCGAGCTGCCTTCTTTCTCTCTCTTTATAAGAGGATATTCCTAAAAAGATAAAGAATAATGCAACAAAAATGAATGCAACGATTACAAAGACTCTGCTACTATTGGATTCCATAATAATCTCCTTTGAAACCGAATAAACCTATTCAACATAGATTTATATTATCATAAATATATCAAAATAACATGATTAATATTAAAATTGTGGTTGACAGTTCTCAGATTAATTGTTATTTTGAAAGGGCAGTGAGGGAGTAGCTGTCGAACATTTATTCGTTTCATATAATCGTCATCACAAGCGTAAAGCTTCGGTTTATGAGTAATTAGCGAGACTTATTTGCAGAAACTTAAACCTAGAATCAAAGGATTCAAAGTTTGATTTTCTGCAAATGGGTCTCGTTTTTTGTTGATAATGTTAAAAATGAATAGTTTAAATACTTTAAATTTAACCATTGTTAATCAAATTATCATTTGGGATTGACAAAATATAAAATATGGGATATATTGAACACGTGAATATATGAATAATCATTCATATGAAAAAGGAGAATAATTATGACAGAATTTGAGAGAAAGTTTCTGGAAATTGTTGATCTTAAGAAGGGCTTCGGTTCTGGGGATTCCCGACAAGAGGTTCTGAGAGGAATGAATTTTACAGTTGCAAAGGGTGAGTTCTGTGTACTCTTAGGACCATCCGGTTCAGGGAAATCCACGCTACTGAATATCATTGGTGGTATAGATAATCCTGATTCAGGTTACATATCAATCAGTGGCGACAAGCTGGAAGAGATGGGAGAGAAGGGGCTTACCCAATATCGCCGTAAGCATCTCGGTTATGTATTCCAGATGTACAATCTGATTTCAAATCTAAATGTAAAGGAAAATATAGAAGTAGGTGCTTATCTATCCGATGCCCCACTTGAGATAGATGAGCTACTGAATACCTTGGGACTGTATGAACATAGACATAAGCTTCCGAATCAGCTGTCTGGTGGACAGCAGCAGAGAGTTTCGATAGGACGAGCTATTGTTAAGAATCCTGACATACTTCTCTGCGACGAACCAACAGGTGCGCTTGATTACAATACTTCAAAGGAAATACTGAAGCTGATAGAGGATGTAAATCAGAAGTACGGAAATACAATTATCATGGTTACACATAATGAGGCTATCAAGAATATGGCAGATCACGTAATAAAGCTTCGTGACGGTGTTGTTCGACATAACAATATAAATGAGAATAAGATATCGGCAATTGATCTGGATTGGTAGTTATGTAAACTGAAATGAGGAGAAATGATATGAGTAAGATAAAGAGCCCACTTAAGAAAAGAGTTCCAAGAGAACTCCTCGGTGAGTGGCATAAATATCTGGTTATAGCACTATTTCTTATAGTAATGATTGGCTTTATCTCAGGAATGTATGTGGCTAATAACAGCATGCTTACATCCGCAGAGAAGAAGAAGGTTGAATATAATCTGGAGGATGGTTCCTTTGAACTGAGTGATAAGGCCAGCGAGGAAATGATAGATGCTCTTGAAAAGGGCGAAAAAGCAGATGTAAAACAGTTCTATCTGGATAAGGCTTATGATGAAGCAGATAAAGAGGTGAAGAAGGCTGTTGACGAGGCATTTCCAGAAGAATTTATAGGTAGTGACGAATATAATGAGACTCTGGATGATGCAATTAAGGAAGCCCACGAGGAAGTAGAAAAGGAAGTTGATGAGGAGTATGAGAAGGCAGTTGATAAGTATGATCTGGAGAATCCGGACTACAAGGCAGTTCCTATAAAGGTATATGAGAATTTTTACAAGGATGCCAGCGAAGATAGAGACCTGGATGGTAATGAGGATGCGACCATCCGAGTTTATAAGGATAGAAAGGATGTGGATCTATATAGCATTCATGAAGGCGAGATGCCTAAGGCGGATAATGAAATAGCTATCGATAGAATGCATGCAGATAATACGGGTGTTAAGGTTGGCGATACCATCAAGGTTGGTGATGAGGAATATAAGGTCACTG
>CAMKQB010000017.1 GCA_946414825.1 uncultured Lachnospiraceae bacterium | reverse complement strand
TAACAGGTTATTCCGCTCCAGCATCTGGCCACATCTATTTCAGCCTCAAGGAAAAGGGCAAGGATGGATGGGGCAGACCCAAGGACTATATTATCAAATGCGCCAAGTTCGGTCACAATAAGGACAAGACCTGCAAGGTTGAAATGGCTGATGGCAAGGTTGTTACAATTATCGGTAAGGTGGCGACCTACGAGAGCCGAAGTGAGGTTCAGGTGGTTGTATCCAGTATCTTCGATAATAACGAAGTGGGCGCAGCCAAGGCCGAATATGAAATGCGAAGAAAACGCTTATCAGCAGAGGGACTTTTCGATGATGCCCACAAGAAGCCGATTCCTGCATTTCCGAAATCTATTGGAATCGTTACTTCTTCGACAGGTGCTGTTAGATACGACATCCAAAAGGAAGTAGATAAGAAGAATCCTTACGTAAAGCTTTATCTGTACCATGCACTGGTTCAGGGGCCTGGTGCTGCAGAGCAGATAGTGAAGGGCATTGAGTACTTTGATAAGAAGACGGATGTTGATATCATCATTATTGGTCGAGGCGGTGGTAGTAGTGAAGAGCTCGGACCCTTCGATGAAGAGATAGTAGTAAGGGCTGTATATAATGCTGAGAAGCCTATAATCGCCGGTACCGGTCACGAGGTGCATTTTACCCTGTCGGACTATGCGGCGGATCTTAGAGCTTCGACTCCTACGATGGCGGCGAGTGATGCAGTGCATGATGTAGTTCAGGATCTAAAGGATATAGAAAACCTTCGAAAAGGAATTACTTACAGTACGTCGCAGATAGTCAAGCTATACCGTCATAGGATTGAAAGCCTTGAGTTAAGCATAAAACAGCATAACCCAGTTCAGAAGCTTAAGGTGATGGAAGAAAACCTGAAGCGTATGGTCGAACAACTTGACTATAATATGACTCGTATTTATGAGAATAAGGCAAATAGGCTGACAGATCTCAGTAAAGACCTTCGAGATAACATGTCCCGAAAGCTAGAGTTTTACCAGAACAGGCTGGATAGAGAAACGGCAAGACTTGAGGCAATGAATCCTCAGGCTAAGCTGACAGGCGGTTTTGGATATATCGAGAAGGACGGTAATCCAGTAGACTCTGTAAAGGTTGTTCGTGAGGGTGATGAGATAAGGATCACGCTTCATGATGGTGAGATAGTTGCAGCGGTTAAATCAACTAAGTAATATCGAAACTAAAATCTATATTTAAGTTGTTAAGTATAAAACAGAGGCATATAGCTAAAATATTAAAGATATAAGAGATATAAAGCATAATAAGGATAGAAAAAATGAGCGATAAGAAAGAATTTGACGTAGAGAAGGGCCTGGCTCGTCTCGAAGAAATAAATAACCAGCTTAGCACAGGTGATGTAGCACTGGGCGACGCCATGAAGCTTTACAAGGAAGGCATGGAGCTCGCTGCAAAGTGTAAGGAAAGCATAGAAGGTGTTAAGCAGGAGATAGAAGTTGTAAATGCAACTGATGCAAACTAGGCATAAGATAAGATCAAGCTGTTTTTGACATCTTGTAAATGCAAGAATTTATAACCTGGAAGCTTTCAGACTGGAGGATCTTATCTGATGAACCTTAGTAATATAACAAATGAAATAGAACAGATTATTACAGAAGCCTTGCCGGATGCGAGAGAGTTTCCTTCGCATATCGTCGAGGCTATGAATTATGCTATGACAGCGGGTGGAAAGAGAATCAGACCGGTTTTCATGTTCCTTACGTATGCGGCTGTGTCAGACGCTAATCTTAAGTCAGAATACCTTCTATCAGAAGATGAGAATACAGCCGAAGTCAAAGCACCAGCTGAGAATAAGATATCAGCCAAGGATGAGCTCCTTAAGGGCTTTATATCAGCCATCGAAATGATTCATACGCATTCTCTTATACATGACGACCTGCCAGCTCTTGATAACGACTCAGTTCGACGTGGCCGTCCAACAGTTCATGTTCAGTTTGATGAATCAACTGCAATACTTGCTGGCGATGCGCTTCTTAATAGAGCCTATGAGACCTGCAATCTTGCATTTGATGCCGGGCTGGATTCGTTAAAAGATGAGGATGAACTGTCCTACAGAAAAGCCTTTCAGGACTCCCTTCGAATCTTGGCAGACAAAACCGGTATCAACGGTATGCTCGGTGGGCAGGGGCTTGATGTAGAGCTCTCCGGTCAGGCGATGACGGATGAGCAGCGCGATTACATCAACAAGAAGAAGACCTGCGCCCTTATAGAGGCTCCGATTATGATAGGTGCAACGCTGGCTGGGGCAGACAGTATCGTAATAGATGAGCTCGAGAGAGCGGGTGAAATGATCGGTATGGCATTTCAGGTTGAGGATGATATTCTGGACGTTATAGGCGACGCTGAGAAGCTTGGCAAGGATGTACATCAGGACCAGCGTAATGAGAAGAATACTTACGTTGCCAGATACGGAATTGATGCCGCAAGGGAGTATGTTAAGGAAGAGAGTGGAAAGGCGGTTGACATAATTTTGAACAGCCTGCCTGATAATGATTACAGAGATCTACTAATTGAGCTAATCAACTCTCTGGTTTATAGAGAATCCTAGATATAACGATTATTCGAATTAAATAAATTATTCGATTGTTTATGAATATAAGATATGCTGTATCACAGCATTCGTTGGAGAGAAGTTTTGAGTATACTAGACCGAATAAATCACGAAAATGACATAAAGAATATAGATATGTCCGATATGCCGGAGCTGGCTGCGGAGATAAGAGCCTTTATCATCGCAAATGTAGCTAAGACCGGCGGACATCTGGCCTCCAATCTTGGTGCAGTCGAACTAACCATGGCGCTTCATAGATGTATGAATTTTCCAAACGACAAGATTATATTCGACGTTGGTCACCAGTCCTATACCCATAAGATTCTGACGGGCAGGAAGGATGATTTTTACAAACTCCGTACATATGGAGGAATCAGCGGTTTCCCTAAGACCTGCGAGTCTTCTTCGGATGCCTTTAATACAGGACATAGTTCCACCTCTATATCTGCTGCATTTGGACTTGCTAAGGCCCGCGAACTGAGTGGTTCGCATGAAAGAATAGCGGCAGTTATCGGCGATGGTTCTATGACGGGCGGTATGGTTTACGAGGCGCTGGATCAGATAGCGTCCCTTAAGTCTAACTGTCTGATTGTTCTAAATGATAATGAGATGTCGATTTCCGAAAATGTCGGTGGGCTCTCAAGTACACTCAGTAAGTTCAGAGTTGGTAAGTCCTACAATGAACTGAAGTCAAATGTGGAAAATGCTCTGCTGGACATACCTACTGTAGGTCAGAAGGTGGCAAAAGGAATCAAGAAGTCAAAGGATTCCATCAAGAATCTGATTGTGCCAGGAACCATATTCGGAGATATGGGTATAACCTATCTTGGACCTATTGATGGCCATGATACAGAGAAGATGGTCGAGATATTCGAGAGAGCTTTTAGACTGAACCGTCCTGTGATAGTACATATCAAGACGGTTAAGGGTAAAGGCTATAGGTTTGCTGAGAGGTACCCGGAGCATTTCCATGGAGTTGGGCCTTTCAATCCTGAAACAGGTAAATCAACCAAGACTAAGTCTAGTGACAGTTATACAGATATATTTGCTAAGAAGCTTGTTAAGCTGGGAGAGAAGAATGATAAGATTCTGGCGATTACCGCTGCCATGAGTAGAGGTACTGGAGTCAGGTCGTTCCAGAAGGCATTTCCAGATAGATGCTTTGACGTTGGAATAGCGGAGCAGCATGCGCTGACCTTTGCGGCGGGACTTGCTGCAGGAGGCTTCATCCCTGTAGTTGCGATATATAGCTCATTCCTTCAGAGAGGTTATGATCAGTTGCTTCACGATGTAGCACTCCAGAAGCTTCATGTGATAGTTATGATAGATCGCTCCGGTATAGTTGGTGAAGATGGCGAGACTCATATGGGAATATATGATACGGCTTATCTCAGGAGTATACCGAATCTTACAGTGATTGCTCCTAAGGGAGCAAAAGAGCTGGAAGAGGCGATGGACTTTGCCGTTGCGCATGATGGACCTGTTGCTATTAAGTATCCTAAGGGCGCAGCGTACGAAGGCCCGAATGATAAGAACTTCCAGTTTATCGAGGGACGTTCTGAAGTTATCAATTTCAGCTCTCAGGTAGGCGAAGCTAGCTGCAAGTCACTTGCTATTATGGCAGTCGGCAGCATGGTTAAGACTGGGGTTGAGATAAGAGATAGACTTAAAGAAGAAACAGGTTATGAGCCTCAGCTAATTAATGTAAGGTTCATTAATCCGCTTGATATAGAGAGGATTCGCGAGACAGCAGAAGAGTTTGATTATATAGCTGTTTTGGAGGAATCGATAAAGCGAGGTAGCGTTGGTGAGGCGGTCGGTTACGAGATCGCATCTCTAAACTCAGAAAGAAGCGCCAAGCTCCTACATTACTGCATCGAGGCAGAGACAGTTCAGCACGGAAGCGTAAATCGTCTGAAGTCAGAACTTGGACTGGATACGGATTCAATTTATAAGGATATCTGTAGGGTTATAAAGAAATAAAGATATTAAGATATTAAGAAATAATGATATAAAGCTGATAAAATGATTAAAAGGGCTTTATATACAAGGAGCATAAATGAAGAAGAGACTGGATGTACTTCTGGTTGAAAATGGTCTTGCAGAGTCACGGGAGAAGGCGAAGGCCATCATAATGTCTGGAATAGTATATGTAGATGGTGAGAAAGAGGATAAGGCTGGTAGCAATTTTCCGGAAACAGCTAAGATTGAGGTTAGAGGCAAGACTCTTAAGTATGTTAGCCGCGGAGGACTTAAGCTGGAGAAGGCTATGCAGGTTTTTCCTATTACGCTTGATGGTACTATCTGCATGGATGTTGGAGCATCCACGGGAGGTTTTACAGACTGCATGCTCCAGTGCGGTGCAGTTAAGGTTTATTCTGTTGATGTTGGATATGGACAGCTAGCTTGGAAGCTGAGACAGGATGAGCGTGTTGTCTGCATGGAGAAAACAAATATCAGATATGTGACTCCTGAAGATATAGAGGATAAAATTGATTTTGCATCAGTAGATGTATCCTTCATTTCTTTATCAAAGGTGCTTCCACCACTCAGAGAGCTTCTGAAGGACGAAGGAGAGGTGGTATGCCTTGTTAAGCCACAGTTCGAGGCTGGTCGAGAGAAGGTTGGCAAGAAGGGTGTGGTAAGAGACAAGAAGGTACACGTAGAGGTAATAGAAAATGTAGTCGGTTATGCACTTAGCTCAGGATTCGAACTACTCGGACTCGACTTCTCACCAGTTAAAGGACCGGAGGGGAATATCGAATACCTGATGCATATAAGAAAGCTTGAAAGTGAGTCGACTGGTGATAGTGAAATTCCAGATAAAGGTGTTACAAAGAGCTTAACAACTAAGTTGGATGAAGAATTACTTAATAGAATAAAGGATTTAGTTGAAGAAAGTCATAAGACACTGGACAAGCCTTCATAAAGTATATGTTATTGTTAATTGCCTTCCCCTTGAGGAGAACAGTCCAGTGAACTGTTCTCCACGAACGAAGTGAGGGCGGAGAAGGTATCAGCTGATATATCAGCTGACGGATGAGGTGCAGGAAGATTAATTTAACGGAGAACAAAACGTGAACAGTTTCTTAATTATTGCAAACGAAACAAAGGATATAGGCTTCAAATGGTCGAAGTATATCCAGGACAAGGTTAACTCCTGTGGGGGCAGTGCCACTCTTCAAGAGGGCATGGATAGTCTTCCGGCAGGAGATATTTCCGCGGAGTTCGATGCAATAATTGTTATGGGTGGAGATGGAACAATGCTTCGTGTGGCCCATCTTCTGAATGGTCAGGAGATTCCTGTCATCGGAGTGAATCTTGGTACAGTAGGCTTCCTCACAGAAGTGGTAGTTGCCGAAATCGACGCAATGCTCGACAGACTATTTAATAATGACTTCGTAATAGAAGACAGAATGATGCTCTCCGGAAATGTAAAAAATAGTGATGGCTCTACAAAGCTGGATGCACTCAACGACATAGTTCTTTCCCGTGAGAATTCTCTTAGAATGAACGCGGTAAGAATCTACGTTAATGATAAAGAATTTGACACAATGGAAGGTGACGGTATTCTAATATCCACACCTACCGGATCGACAGGCTACAACCTGTCTGCAGGCGGACCAATCGTTCAGCCGGATGCAAGACTAATGGTAATGACACCGATATCACCTTACTCCTTATCCCGCAGGAGTGTGATCTTTGGTGCAGACGATATAATAACACTTGAGCTTCTCGAGAAGAGAAAGGATACAGAGAACGTAGGTCTTGTATCCTTCGACGGAGCTGAGAATCTTACTATGCAGGTTGGAGACAAGGTTGAGATTACCGTTTCTGATAAGATTTTTAGACTCATTAAACTGGACGAAGCCAGTGTATATGAAATACTCAGAAAGAAGATAGGCGGCTGAGAAAAGGGGAATTAAATGCTTGTTAATTTGCATATAGTGAATCTGGCTCTTATTGATGAGCTGGATGTTGATTTTACAGAGGGACTAAATATACTTACCGGTGAAACTGGTGCAGGTAAGTCTATCATTATAGGCTCTATTGGAATAGGCCTTGGCGGAAGATATGATACTGCACTTCTAAGAGATCCTGAGAAGGACGGACTGGTTGAACTTCTTTTTTCTGTAGACAGAAATCTCGCTGAGACTCTTGCTGAGGAAGATATAGAGGTTGAAGATGGTGAGATACTCATTTCCAGACGTCTCACTGGTGGAAGATCTGTAAATAGAATAAATGATTCAAATGTTACTGTGGCGAAGCTGAAGAAGGTAGCTGAGAAGCTTATAAGTCTCCATGCTCAGCATGAGCAGAGAACACTTCTGAAAGCGGCTAGGCACTTGGAGCTAGTCGATAGCTATGATAAGGATATTGCTGAACTTAAAAGCGAAGTCGCTTCCTGCTACAAGGAATATAAGCAGGTAAATGATAAACTCAGCAGTCTCTCCCTTGACGAAACTGAGAGAGCCAAGAGGCTTGACTACATACAATATGAAATCAACGATATAGAGTCAGCCCGTCTTGTGGCTGGTGAGGATGAAGAACTGGAAGATGTTTATTGCAAGGCAAGCAGTGCTCAGTCCATAGCTGAGATCACCTCAAAGGTGGAGGAACTGACAGGCTATGATAGAGATGCTTCCTCAGGAAGCCAGATATCAATGGCTTTAAAAGAAATATCAGGTCTCACAAAATATGATGCAGGTGCAGAGGAGTTAGTAAATACACTTACAGATATAGATAGCTTGATGAGTGATTTCTCAAGACAGCTCGCGGATTACATATCTGATATGGAATTCGATGAAGAAACTCTTGTAAACGTGGAAAATCGATTGAATCTCATTAATACTCTTAAAGCGAGATACGGTTCAAGTATAGAAGATATCCTGGGGAACCTGGAGAAGCTTCGCGAGGAGGAAAGCTCTCTTATTTCTTATGAGGATACAATTGCCGAGCTTGGTAAAGAGAAGCAGGTACTTGAGAAGAAGCTGGACACTGCATGTGAGAAGCTATCAGAGCAGCGTAAGACTGTTGCTAAGAAGCTATGTGCTGATATAGCAGAAGCTATGCAGGAGCTGAACTTTAATGATGTCAGATTCAGTATGGAATTCACAAAGAATGATACTCCTACAGCTAACGGAATTGACTCCGCTCAGTTTATTATCTCAACTAATGTCGGAGAAGACATGAGACCACTGGTTGAGGTTGCTTCCGGTGGTGAGCTTTCAAGAGTAATGCTCGCTATTAAGTCGGTAGTATCTGAGGCGGTCGATACACCAACTCTTATCTTTGATGAAATAGATGTTGGTATCAGTGGAATCACGGCTGAGAAGGTCGGCGCAACCATGCACCGCTTAGCCGAGTCCCGACAGATTATTTCCATCACACACCTGCCACAGATTGCGGCTCTCGCGGATACAGCATTTGTTATAGAGAAACAGGTTATAGGAGAGAAGACAGTCACTGATATAAATAGGCTCGATGATGAAGGTAGAGTTATGGAACTTGCGAGACTTCTCGGTGGTGCCAGCGTAACCGACTCGGTTCTTGAGACAGCCCGAGAGATGCTTGCTAAGTAAGTACGATGTTATTTTGAATGTAGCGAAGAAGCTTTAAAAGGAAAGTATAATGATAGAAACAATTGCCAGAGTAAACCTCATGGTAAATGAGGTTCTAAAAATAAAGAAAAACAGACTTACTCCTGACATAATCACTGGGAACGAGAAGAGAATAGCTCTTGTCTCAGGTATTTACGGTGATGAGCTGCAGGGAGAGTTTGTATGCTACGAGGTTATTAGACGAATAAAGGAAGACTATGCCAGCCTTACAGGTATAGTTGATGTATATCCATGTATCAATCCTCTTGCCAGCGAGGCAAAGACAAGAGAGATACCTGGTCCTGAGCTTGATATGAATCAGCTTTTCCCAGGCGCTAAGAGTGGTGCCATGGGCGAATATGCTGCTAGATGTATCATTGATGATATACTCAGTGAAGAGGATGGTCCTAAGACCAGCTTCTGTTTGGATATCCACGGCAGCAATATGTATTTGGAGGAAATACTCCAGATAAGGCTGAATGATGATGTAGTTGATGATATAATGCCATTTGCGGCTAAGCTTAATACTGATATGATATGGATTCATCCATCCACTCAGGTTAAGGGTGGAAGCCTTGTATACGAGCTGAACCAGAGAGGAGTTCCTTCCTGTGTTACTGAGTCCTGCGCTGCATATATGATAGATCAGGCTGAGGGACTTCAGCTTGTAGATGGCATATTCGCGGTTATGAAGCAGATGGGAATATGGCAGGGCGAGATTAATCCGGTCAGAAATCCTATGGTGGCATATGATAATCAGATAACATTTATAAATGCTGAAAGTAGTGGTATGTTTATTCCTACCGTCAGAGTTCATGATATGGTTGACGCCGGAATGCATATCGGTTCAGTGGTAAATATTCTGACAGGAACCGTTGAGGAAAAGGTTGTAGCTCCAAAGAGCGGAATGATATGCGGTATAAGAGATTATCCGGCGATTGAAATGGGTTCTCTCGTGGCGCGTATAGTTAGTCCTGACTGAAATTGATTTTGGGTATTACATTTTAAATGATAATGGGGTATAAAGTTGAGACAGAAAATTCTTTTTTCGTATGAAACACCATTTAGTGGTGAGCATAATATATATGGTTACATATATGGAGCAGGCACTTATTCAGAGCCTGTTCAGGCGGAAAATAGCGCTGCGATAGTTGGTGCTATGAGAGGAAATGAGCATCAGCAGCTCTATATATGTTCGAAGCTGGCAGCCAGACTCTCTGAGATAGAGGAGGCAGGCGAAATAGTTCGTGGCAAGTCGATACTCCTGGTGCCATCTGTTAATTACAGTGCTATGAATGCCAATCATAAGTTCTGGTTATCAGATGATTCAGATATCAATAGGGAGTTCCCTGGAAACCCTATGGGACCGGCTACAAGTAGACTGGCATATAGTCTGCTGGAGGAACTGAAGAATTATTCCTATGGAATCCAGTTTCCGTCCTATTATATGAGAGGAAGATTCATTCCTCACGTTAGAATGATGAAGACGGGATTTGAGAGTACAAATCTTGCAAATCTCTTCGGTTTTCCATTTGTAATGATGGCAGAGAAGAAACCATTTGATGAATGTACGCTCAATTATAACTGGCAGAAGGCGGGCACAGAGGCATTTTCGGTTTATTCAGGTGGTACCGAGAGAATAAATGAGGAATATGCAGAGATAGCTGTTAGTGCCGTTCTCAGATTTCTTTCCAGAATGGGAATAATCAGATATAATAGTATGGGCGGTAACATATCCACCCTTATGGAAGAAGAGGAAATGCTCAGCATCAAGTCGGATGCGGCAGGTTTCTTCCGTCGCCTCAAGGATGTAAATGTTGAGGTTAAGAAGGGCGACGTACTCGGAGAGATAATCGATCCAATGGATGGACATATCTTAAATGAGATAATATCGCCTGTGGATGGTATCATATTCTATATGCAGGACGCACCGCTGATTTATCAGAATATAGTGCTGTTTAGAATAATTAAGAAGATACATAAGTAAGCAGATTATGCTTTATAAAGCATTAACACATATAATAAGGATTCTTTGGCTGAAGCAGAAGAATCTTAGAAAAAGAGGAGAATATTATGAGTGTAAGAAGAATCTACGTGGAAAAGAGACCTGACTATGCGGTTAGAGCCGATGAGCTTACAAATGAGTTCAGAGCATATCTCAGTCTCAAGGATGTAAAGGTCAGAGAGCTTGTTAGATATGATGTTGAGAATCTGTCTGACGAAGTATTTGAGGAAGCTATAGTTACAGTTTTTTCAGAGCCTCCGGTAGATCTTGTTTATAGAGAGGATTTCCCTCATACAGATGATGAGTTTGTGTTCTCTATGGAATACCTTCCTGGTCAGTTTGATCAGAGAGCGGACTCTGCAGAGCAGTGCGTTAAGCTTCTTGATGATGCATCTGAGCCTATCATCAGATCGGGTATCACATATGCAGTATCAGGAACACTTACTGATGCTGATAAGAAGACAATCGAGGAATATGTTATTAACCCGGTTGAGGCACGTATCTCTGATGGTGCTAAGCCAGAGACTCTCGTTGCAAACTATGACGAGCCGGCAGATGTAGCTATTCTGGATGGCTTCTGCAGCATGTCTGAGGAGGATTTCCAGAAGCTGTATGATTCACTTGGACTTGCCATGACATTTAAGGATTTCCAGCATATCAGAAATTATTTCGGTTCTGAGGAGAAGAGAGATCCTTCAATGACAGAGATCAGGGTTCTGGACACATACTGGTCTGACCATTGCCGTCATACTACATTTGCCACAGAACTTACAGATATTAAGTTTGATGAGGGTAAATATAAGGACGCAATTGAAGGCACATTTAAGAAGTATCTTGCAGATGCGGCTGAGATAAATGCAGGTAGAGACGATAAGTTTACATGCCTCATGGATATCGCTCTTATGGGTATGAAGAAGCTCCGTAAGGATGGAAAGCTGGAGGATCTGGACGTATCAGACGAGATAAATGCTTGTACAATAGTTGCTCCCCTTACAATTAAGAACGAGGACGGAAGTGTTGTTACTGAGAATTGGCTGATTTCCTTTAAGAATGAGACACATAACCATCCTACAGAGATAGAGCCGTTCGGTGGCGCGGCTACATGTCTTGGAGGAGCTATCCGTGATCCACTGTCAGGTCGTACATATGTGTACCAGGCTATGCGTGTAACCGGTGCTGCTGATCCTACTAAGGCGCTTTCTGAGACACTTCCTAACAAGCTGCCACAGCGTAAGATTGTTCAGACAGCTGCTAAGGGATATTCTTCCTATGGTAACCAGATAGGTCTTGCAACAGGTCTGGTTCAGGAGGTTTATCATCCAAACTATGTTGCTAAGCGTATGGAGATTGGTGCCGTTATAGGTGCCGCTCCAAAGAATAATGTTAAGAGACTGACCTCTGATCCGGGAGATGTGATCATCCTTCTCGGTGGACGTACAGGTCGTGATGGTTGTGGTGGAGCTACAGGTTCTTCAAAGGCTCATAACTCAGAGTCCCTTGAATCCTGCGGTGCTGAGGTACAGAAGGGTAATCCTCCTACAGAGCGTAAGCTTCAGAGACTGTTCCGTCGTCCAGAGGTTACTACACTTATTAAGAAATGTAATGACTTCGGTGCAGGGGGTGTATCAGTTGCTATAGGTGAGCTTGCTGATGGTCTGGATATTAATCTTGATCTCGTACCAAAGAAGTATGCAGGTCTGGATGGTACAGAGCTTGCAATTTCCGAGTCACAGGAAAGAATGGCACTGGTTGTTGATCCTAAGGATGCAGATAAACTTCTTGAGTATGCAAGAGAAGAGAATCTTGAGGCAGTCAAGGTGGCAACTGTAACAGAGTCCCCTAGACTTGTGCTTAAGTGGAGAGGTAAGGAGATAGTTAATATCTCACGTGCCTTCCTGAACACCAATGGTGCTCATCAGGAGACTGTAGCTGAGGTTGAGATGCCATCAGAGACTGTTAAGCCATTTGCAGGTATAGATGCTGAGGGTAGCACAGAAGAGTACAGCAACAAGAATGCTGATATAAAGACAAAATGGCTAGACATTCTGTCAGATCTCAACGTATCTTCAGAGCGTGGTCTGGTGGAAATGTTTGACTCAACTATCGGAGCTAATACAGTAACAATGCCATATGGTGGTAAGTATCAGCTCTCACCAATGCAGACAATGATTGCTACAGTTCCTATGCTTGGAACTCGCAGCACAGATGCTGTAAGTATGATGAGCTATGGTCTGGATCCATATCTTCTTAGCTGGAGTCCATACCACGGTGCTATATATGCAGTAATTGATTCTGTTGCTAAAATAGCAGCAGCTGGTGGTGATGTATCGAAGATACGTCTCACTTTCCAGGAATATTTTGAGAGAATGAATGATGTGCCTACTCGTTGGGGTAAGCCACTGGCTGCACTTCTTGGTTCATACTCAGCTCAGATAGGTCTTGGACTTCCATCTATCGGTGGTAAGGATAGTATGTCAGGTTCCTTTAATGAGATAGACGTACCTCCAACACTTTGCTCCTTTGCTGTAGTTATGAATACAGTTGAAAATGTAGTTACATCCGAACTTAAGTCAGCAGGAAATCTTCTCGTGAAGATGGACATCAACAAGGATGAGTATGATGTTCCTGATTATGCGGATGTACTTGATAAATATGCGAAGGTACGTGCTGCTGTAGAGCAGGGACTTATTCAGTCAGCCTTCGCTGTTGGATTCGGTGGTATCATCGAAGCAGTAAGCAAGATGGCATTTGGTAATAAACTTGGCGTAAGCCTTGATAAAAATGTGGTTTCAGAGGATGAGCTCGGCCGCAAGGATTATGGTTCAATAATTATGGAGGTTAGACCTGAGGATGTTAAGGCACTTGGTCTTCCTGCAAAGGTTATTGGTTCAGTAACTGATGATGGTACATTTACATATGGTTCTGTAAAGATTTCTGTAGACGATGCTATCAAGGCATGGACAACACCACTTAAGAAGGTATTTAGTACAGATAGTGGAGTAGAGCCTCGCTTTGAGGGCCATGCAAAGGATTATATGGCTGCTAAGAAGGCTGGAACAGCTGAGTCTGAGCTTAAGTTCAGATACAATCCGGAGCTTACAGGATATGAAGGCGGCGTATATGAGGCAAAGAGTATATATGTAGCTAAGAATAAGGTTGCTAGACCTAAGGTATTTATACCAGTATTCCCAGGTACTAACTGCGAATATGATAGCGCGAGAGCTTTTGAGAGAGCCGGTGCGGATGCTGAGGTTATCGTCCTCAACAATATGGATGCTCAGGGTATAAGAGATAGCGTTGATGCATTTACCAAGGCTATCAGTCAGTCACAGATCGTAATGTTCCCTGGTGGATTCTCAGGTGGTGATGAGCCAGATGGATCCGGTAAGTTCATCGCGACTACATTTAGAAATGAGAAGATCAAGGACGAAATGATGAAACTCCTTAACGAGAGAGACGGTCTGGTACTTGGTATCTGTAACGGATTCCAGGCACTTATCAAGCTTGGTCTTGTTCCAACAGGTGAGATAGTAGAACAGACAGAAATGAGCCCTACACTTGCTCGTAACTCAATCGGACGTCATCAGTCAAGAATCGCTTATACAAAGGTTGTTTCTAATAAGAGCCCTTGGCTACGTAAGGCAACTCTTGGTGGAGTTTATTCAATTCCTATTTCACACGGTGAAGGACGCTTTGTGGCTAAGGAAGAGTGGCTCAGAAAGCTCTTTGAGAATGGTCAGGTTGCAACTCAGTACGTAGATGCTGAAGGTCGTCCTACAATGGATGAGGATTACAATATCAATGGTTCATATATGGCAATCGAGGGTATCACAAGTCCAGATGGTCGTGTGCTTGGTAAGATGGGCCACTCAGAGCGTAGAGATAAGAATACATACCTTAATATCTTCGGTGATAAAGATCAGAAGATATTTGAGTCAGGTGTTGAGTACTTCAAGTAAATTCAAGGATAGAAAAGTATTTGGGGTTGAATATCAAGTAGATATATGTTATAACAAAATTGACTGAGAAATCAGTTACAAAATTGATAATTGACACATATCAAAGACGAAACCCCAACAGTAGCAGCTGTCGGGGTTTCTTCACGTTTTAGGATACAGGTTTATAAGTGGGGAGTATATGGAAATTTCAGAAGTAAGAAGTTTATATAATAAGGTGTTAGGAAATATCCGTACCGTCATGATAGGAAGCGAGGAGGTTTTCTCCCTCATTTTCTCAGCGATGCTATCTGGGGGACATGTTCTCCTGGAGGATATGCCGGGAACAGGAAAGACAACCATGGCGAAATGTATCGCAGACAGCATCGCGGCGGAGTTCAGACGAGTTCAGTTCACTCCGGATCTGATGCCACAGGATATAACAGGTCTGAATATTTACAGTCAGAAAACAGAAGAGTTCGAGTTTATCCCTGGTCCAGTTTTCACGAATATTCTTCTGGCGGATGAGATAAACCGTGCTACTCCTCGTACCCAGAGTGCACTTCTTGAGGCAATGGAAGAGAGAGTGGTTACAGTAGATGGGGTTGGACGAGAGCTGACGGCTCCTTTCATTGTTATTGCTACGGAGAATCCGGTTGAAACCACGGGTACATTTCCACTTCCAGAGGCCCAGCTGGATAGATTCATGGTTAAGCTGACCATGGGAGACCTTACAAGAGATGATGAAGTTTCTATACTTGAAAGATTTATCACAGACACCCCTCAGGAAGAAATAAAGCCTGTCTGCTCAGGTGAGGATATAGTAAATGCAGCTGAAGCAGTCAAAAATGTAAAAGTCAAGAAAATTGTAATGCAATATATCGTTGATATATCAGAGGCTACGAGAAAATCAGCGAAGCTTTTCTCAGGCGTAAGTCCAAGAGCCTCTCTTAATCTTATGAGAATGTCGCAGGCTTTTGCCGCGATATCTGGAAGAGACTATGTTACTCCGGATGATGTTAAATTTCTGGCTCCATATGTGTATGCACATAGAGTCATCACAGGCTCGGGAGTTAGTGGCTTAAAGGATGTGAGAGACATTATTGGCGGAGCACTGACGAGTGTAGAAGCGCCTGTTGAAGACTGGGAGTAAACCAATGCGTTTAGTTGTAGCAGTTATCTTGATTACAATTATATATTTGATCCAGAAGTTTCTCTTTATGAGATATTGGAGTAAGGGTCTCGACACAGAGGTGAGCTTTAGTCGGGATTATATTGAGTGCGGGGAGAGCGCAGAACTTATAGAAGTTGTTTCTAATGATAAGTTTTTGCCTCTGCCTGTTTTTCATTTGAAGTTTTCGGTCGATAAGAGTCTGAAGTTCCTGGATAAAACGAATTCAAATGTTACTGACCTATATCATAAGAATGAGCTTTTCTCCATCCTTGGTCATCAGAGGATTACGAGGAGACTCACATTTACAGGTACTTCCCGTGGGGTTGTTGGTGTAAATAATGCCAGCATCCTTGTGCGAGATTTCTTCATGCTACGTAGCTATGCTTGTAAAATGAACCACTCAGATGTTATTTATGTTTTTCCCAAGAAGCTTAACTCTGATAGATTCAAGGTTTTCTTCAGAGGCATAATGGGCGAGATTGAATCTAAGAGAAGTATAGTTGAAGACAACCTTTCCTTTAGAGGTGTCAGACAATACCAGTCCTTTGATCCATATAGAAGTATTAATTGGAAACAGAGCGCCAAGGCCAGAGAACTGATGGTAAATATGTATGGCTATACCACTGACAGCCGCGTCAGGATTATGCTTAACCTGGATAATGATTACATGATAGAAACCAATAAGCTTCTTGAAGAGGCCATTTCACTTGCCAGCAGTATAGCACGCGAGCTTCTGGAGGATGGTATCATGGTTTCCGTTATTACAAATGGAAAGGATAATAAGGGAAATGTCATACCGGCCGTAGAAGAGGGCGCCGAGAAGAGACATGGTGTGACAATAGACAGGATGCTGGCAGAAATCAGTGGTTCCGAGGGAAAGGACACCTTTATTAGATTTCTAAAGGAAGAAGCGGCAAGCCCTAGGGATAATACCCTTTATCTTGTAATTAGTCCATATGCCAGACAGGATATGCTGGATGTGATGGATAGTATAGATAAGGCAGGGGCTTCAGTCAGACTTATAGTTCCTTGCTATGATGAATATCCCTTCATATCTAACCGACCATACGCTGAAGGATGGGAGGTGCCGATAAATGTATAAATGGACAAGTGTACTTAGAAGAGTTCTTAGGCTCCTTTATCAATTCTGTATATTAGTTTTATTACTAAACTTAGTATTTGGACTATTTAGACAGCCTATTATTAGTCCAAGTATCATGCTTTATGTATTCGGTATGCTTTGCATATCTTATATAGCTAGAGAGCGCATGTCTCGTGGTATATCCTTGCTGCTTATTCACGTTATTATGGGGGCGGCTACATTTTTTCTGATATCGGATATATATTTCAAATGGGTTATTATTGTTGTTATTGCTGAATTCTTTTTTGACGGATTATATTATCTACATTCGAACTATACGCTTAAGAGGATTTCGGATATACCATGGATGAGTGTTGCACTGGGAATAGCAGTTACCGCGCTGGGAATTCATTTTCATTCCCCAGAGCACACCCGGCTAGGCTACATACTCCCTATCATTACTATAATTATTTTCCTTATTTCTCTATATATTGAGGGGCTTGAGAACTATATAGCTAAGTCGAGGACAGTGTCGGGAGCGCCACTAAGTCAAATAATATCTGTTAATACACTAATTATTATAGGAATCATATTTATTATATTTATGACTATAACACTAGGCTATCTACTGCATTTCGAGGTTGTACTGGAAGAGTTCCTCAGATCAATTTTATTAATTATTAAATTGATATTTGTCGTACTTCTTGCTATCCTTGGTTTTATATTTAGCCTACTAACTGGAGGGCGAATAGGTGGCACCCCAATGGATGGCTTCGAAGAAATAGAGGGTGAGCCCGGACTTCTGGCAAATATTATTAACTTCATACTTGTTGCCGGATTTATAATAGTAGTGGTATTTTTTACTGTGAAATTCTTGATGTTTGTGATCAAATTCATTATCTCGAAACAGGATAGAAGATACGAGCTGCTGGAGGATATATCGTATAAGAAGAAAAATGCTGTTGTCCGCGAGCGTATAGTGAAAGAGGACAGGCTGCGAGGAAGCTCTCCGGCCATGAAGGTTAGAAGGATATATAAGAAGAGAGTCCGGTCCTATAAGGACATTTTCAGGCCTGAAAGGTCGGATACCACCGGTGATATAAAGAAAATCCTGGATAAGCAGGAGACTCCACCGGCTGCTGAGCTTACATCCGTTTATGATGCTGTTAGATATGGGGACTATGTTCCGGATGGAGAAACAATCAGTAAACTAAGTAGGATGTAGATATTTCGGAGGTTAGATGCTATGAAAAGAGCTGATAAGAAGAAACTGAAAAAGATAAGGGGAAATGGTTTCGCTCTAACATTTATCACATTTATACTATTATTAGTAGTTACAATAATAGTCGTGAGGTATTATTCTGAAAGCTTCTATTTCTATGTAATTGATAATAAAATAGATAATGAGTATAGATCCATTAAAGCTCTGGCGGATATATATGAAAAGGGTAAGGATAATCCGGATATATATAAGCTGCTTGAGACCGAGGGACACAGCTTCATTATTACTGATGACAGTGGTAAGGTTCTGTATGAAAATGGGGAGAATACCTGCGGAGATACTCCAAATGAAGTTGTAGTAACAGGCTATGATAATCCTATAACGATTTATAAAGATGTAAAGAATAACTATTTCAAAATTGATTCAGATAAGAAGCTGATTCTGAACAGACGTTCCTTTGATCGCCTGGTTCGCAATCCTGATGGTGAAAATGGCGTAGTTGTTCATGAGATAGAAATAAGAGATGTTGATGATGAGCAGGATGTTATAGTTGTCAGCTCTGACAATCCTGAGCAGTTTGATCTTCCTATCTGGATACCAATAAATGTGAAAGATGGACAGGAGACATTTATCGGTCGGGCAACTATTAATGTAAATATGAGAGATCTTAATCTTCTGGTTAGAATAGTAATAGTTATTATAGGTCTTATTGGGCTTCTGCTCATAGTACTTATGATAAATTCTGTTCGTAATCTGGCTCGACACATCAGGATTACAAATCTATATTTTGAAGATGATGTTACAGGTGGTAAGAACTGGAAATGGTATCTGTACAAAGGTGAAAAGCTTCTATCTAAGGCAAGTAATGCAAGACAGAAGTTTGCATCAGTCAATCTTACATTTGTTAATTACAGGAATTATTGTCTCTGCCATTCAATTAAAGAGGGCGAGGATGTAATAAAAGATATTCATAAGTGTATAGTCAAGACATTAGAGCATAAGGAGCTATGTGCTCACAAGACTTCGTCAAGCTTTGCACTGCTCCTCAAATATGATGATGAAGATAAGCTAAAGATGCGACTTCATGAACTTATCAAGACGTTAACTCTTTTGGATGAGAGTCATAGCTTCTCCTTCCAGGCAGGGGTTGATCTGATAGGAGTTCAGGAGACAGCCGGCGGAAGAGTTGTTAGACGTAAAGATATAGATCTTGATACGGAGTATAATAATGCTTGTGCCGCAAAGGCAGAGCTGGGAGTAAGTAATGAGTCGGGCATAAAATTCTTTGATAATAAGCTGGTTGAGAATCAGAAATGGCTGGATACTGTTCAGGAAGAACAGTTGTCAGCCCTTAAGAATGAGGAGTTTGAAGTGTATTATCAGCCTAAATATGATCCTCGCACTGATAAGCTGGAGGGGGCTGAAGCACTAATCAGATGGAATTCACCTAAGCATGGCTTTGTAACACCTGGAAGATTCATCCCTATTTTTGAAAATAATGGTTTTATTACAGAAATAGATCATTATATGTTAAAGCATGTTGCGAGAGACCAGAAGAGATGGCTGGATCAGGGGTACAAATGTGTTCCGGTATCCGTAAATGTATCCAGGGCGCATTTTGCAGAATCAGATCTGGCGGAACAGATAAGGGATTTGATAGATGCGGCAGGTTGTCCACATGAGCTTATTGAGATAGAGCTCACAGAGAGTGCTTTCTTCGATGATAAGAAAGCTCTTATTGAAACAATTAATCGACTGAAGAATTATGGCTTCAAGGTTTCAATGGATGATTTTGGAGCGGGATACTCATCCCTCAATTCTCTCAAGGATCTTCCGCTGGATGTTCTTAAGCTTGATGCGGAATTCTTCAGAGGTGAAACCAGTGATGACCGTGGCAAGAAAGTAATCAGTGAAGCTATTGCACTTGCGAAAAGTCTTCATATGAAAACCGTCGCTGAGGGAATAGAAGATGAAGAATATGTTAAGTTCCTTGCTGATCTTGAATGTGATATGATACAAGGATATTATTATGCAAAGCCTATGCCTAAGAATGAATACATGGAACGCATGAGTAAGTAAATGTTATTCTGAGAACAAAGCTTGAAGAATCTTATAATAGTAACTACAAGGGAGAAAAATTATGAGCGTCATTAAAAAGGAAAAGGTATATGAAGATATAAGAAAGTTCTTATACAAATATACACACGAAGCAGCACTGACATATCCATCTTCTGAGGATTACATCGATATGGCAAAGGATATGCATTATTCAAAAATAATTCTCAGAATAAAATTTCCAGAGCATCATCATATGAGAGCGGGACAGATCATGGACCGTGTTATCTATGATTCAGGTAATCCATATGGTGAGCAGATAGAATATAAATATACAGTTTCTATGGGCGGAGAAGTAGAGGTTGTATATTTCATAGAGCAGGGACTGAATCTTAGTCAGGAAGAGAGACAAATGTATCAATGGGTATGCGATCAGATATTCCTAGTATATGGTAAGCAACAGGTCGTAGATGTGCTGAATCTGATGTCTAAAATCAAGCAGTAACCCCCAAAACTATATTTTGCTAATACATTAACTTTATGATAAAATATATAAGTTATCGTTTTAAAATGGTAACAAAGGTCAAAAGGAGGAAAAATATATGGGAATGACTATGACACAGAAGATTCTGGCCGCTCATGCAGGTCTTGAATCAGTAAAGGCAGGAGAGCTTATCGAGGCGAGTCTGGATCTCGTACTTGGAAATGATGTTACAACTCCTGTTGCTATAAATGAGCTTGATAAATTTAATAAGAAGACAGTATTTGATAATACTAAGATAGCTCTTGTTATGGATCATTTTACTCCTAATAAGGATATAAAGAGTGCGGAGCATGTTAAGCAGGTTAGAGATTTCTCTAAGGCTAATAATATTGTTAACTACTTCGATGTTGGACAGATGGGAATCGAGCATGCGCTCCTTCCAGAGAAGGGACTCATCGTTGCGGGTAATACATGTATAGGTGCAGATTCACATACTTGTACATATGGCGCGCTGGGGGCATTTTCAACTGGTGTTGGTTCCACAGATATGGCTGCCGGTATGGTTACAGGTAAGGCATGGTTCAAGGTTCCTTCAGCTATCAAGTTTGTTCTTAAGGGCGAGAAGGCTGAGTGGACAAGTGGTAAGGATCTGATTCTCCACATTATCGGTATGATTGGAGTTGACGGTGCCAGATATAAGTCAATGGAGTTCGTTGGTGAGGGAGTTAAATCACTTACTATGGACGACAGATTTACTATTGCTAACATGGCTATCGAAGCCGGTGCAAAAAATGGAATCTTCCCGGTTGATGATCTTACACTTGAATATATGAAGGAGCACGCTCCTGAGAAGTTTGTAAATAATGAATATACAGTTTACGAGGCAGATGAGGACGCAGAATATGATGAGGTTATCGAGATTGATCTCGGAACACTTCGTCCTACGATTGCATTTCCACATCTTCCTGAGAATACTAAGACAATCGATGAGATTCATGCAGAGGGTGACATCGAGATAGATCAGGTTGTAATCGGTTCATGTACAAATGGACGTATCGATGACATGCGTATCGCAGCAGATATCATGAACGGACGTAAGGTTGCAGACTGGCTGAGAGTAATCATTATCCCTGGTACACAGGAGATATATAAGCAGATGCTTCGTGAAGGTCTGACAGAGATATTCATAGATGCAGGTGCTATCGTCAGCACACCAACCTGTGGCCCTTGTCTTGGAGGACATATGGGTATCCTTGCCCACGGTGAGAGAGCGGTATCTACAACAAACCGTAACTTCATCGGTCGTATGGGGGCAATCGACTCCGAGATATATCTTGCCAGCCCAGCAGTTGCAGCAGCTTCTGCCATCACCGGCAAGATCTCCAGCCCAGAAGACCTATAATGAGTAAATAGTGTAGGTTGTGCAAATAGGGACGTTTCTGTTTTGCACAATTGTAAATACTTTAATTAAACAGCATTAGTTAGCGAAGATTGTGCAAAACAGAAACGTCCCTATTTGCACATAAAATTAAGTATAAATGAGTATATAGGGTCGGTTCTTATATACTCATTAGTGGATACTTGGAATACAGAAAGGAAGATACACATGAAAGCACATGGTACAGTACATAGATATGGCGATAATGTAGATACAGACGTTATCATCCCAGCAAGATATTTAAATACAGCAGATCCTGCAGAGCTCGCAAAGAACTGCATGGAGGATATAGATAAGGATTTTGTAAAGAGAGTAAAGGACGGTGACATCATGGTCGCTGGTAAGAACTTCGGAT
The DNA here is from genome assembly GCA_946414825.1 of uncultured Lachnospiraceae bacterium. Taxonomy (GTDB): domain Bacteria; phylum Bacillota; class Clostridia; order Lachnospirales; family Lachnospiraceae; genus Eubacterium_Q. Next base: position 14,206 of record CAMKQB010000017.1, on the reverse strand, counting down.
GTGGTTCCTCCAGAGAGCATGCTCCAATAGCTATCAAGGCTTCCGGAATCTCATGCGTTATAGCAGAGTCCTTCGCAAGAATTTTCTACAGAAATTCAATCAATATCGGACTTCCTATTCTTGAGTGTAAGGAAGCAAGCGAAGAAATCAATGCCGAGGATGAGGTTGAGGTTAACTTCGACACAGGAGAGATTACTGATATTACAACAGGAAAGAAATATCAGGGACAGGCATTTCCTCCATTGAGGCAGAATATTATTACCAGCGGTGGTCTTATCAACTCTATTAATGCAAAGGGGTAATTCGCGAGGTGAAGTGATATGGTAATTAGATACTTAAAGCTGATCGTTGATTATGCGTTGGTTCAATATCCAGGTTTTTTAATATGCTTACTAACAATTATTTTCGGTATAAAGCTTTCGAATAAGCATGAAGAAATCGGAAGAGGTAGACAATTTATGGGCTGTTTTATCGCCATTGCGGGAGCGATTATCGAGTGGTTCATGCCTTTGATTGTAAATGTTATACCTACAGTTGGTTCTTATATGGCATCTTCAATAGGTATATTTATCCTTCGATTTATTGCGACAATCCTGGCATTTAAAATGTTTTCTGGCTACGATTATTCAACTTGGGTTTTGGTACTGTTTATCATCCTGCTACTTGTATACACAGGAAGAACATATTACTTCAGTCAGATTATTTACAATATGACGAATATGCTAACGAATAAGAATCAAGGATTCCTTTCGTTTATGGATTTATTTAATAATAAATCGGCGTTAAATGTAATCTCGATGATTTCAGTTATAGTTCCACCTGTTTCTGTATATGTGGACGCATTCGGAACAAACAGAAAGATTGAGAAATAATTAAAGTGTGAAAAAGTATTGAGGGGGTCAGATTATGAATGAAGGACAATATCCAGGTGGACCACAGTATCCAAATCAGGGAGGACAGCCACAAGGTTATCCTGGCTATCCGCAGCAACCACAAGGCTATCCAAATCAGCAACCACAGGGAAATCCACAGATACAGGTAGGCTATCCACAGCAAGGTGGCCAACCACAGCCAGGCTACTGGGCACAGCAGGGCGGCCAACCACAAGGAAATCCAAATCAAGGCGGCCAACCACAACCAGGTTACTGGGCACAGCAAGGAGCTGGCTACGCCGCGGCTCAGCAAGGCGGCCAGCCACAGGTAAATCCGCAGCAACAGGTGGGCTATCCACAGCAGTTTAATGGTAATCCACAGCCAGGCTATTGGTCTAATCCACAGAATCAGGGAAGCAAATCTCATGTTGGACTAATAATTGGTATAGTTGTTGGAGTAATTGTCTTATTTTTTGTTATTTGCTTTATAGCTGGTATTTTCTCAGGAATTAGTGGGGCAAGTTCAGATATAAACAAATCAAAGTTCTGTGATAATAAATGGGTAGAATATTATAGTAATTCATATCTAGTTCCAAAGTCTGATGGAACCTTTAAGTATTATAAGGATAAGACTGACCTTACTGATTACTACTATACAGGACATTATAAGCTGTACGTAGGAGATGAAGGTATCGATTATGTTGTAAACGATCTTAGTGACTATGGTGTTACCAGAGATGAAATTCAAGGTCTAATTGATAGAAATGACAAATATAAAAAAGGAAATTTTGTTTGCCTTGTTCTTGATAATGAAGAATGCATAATTGATGGAGAGAACACAGCTACTAGCACAGTAACGACTCCATATTATGGCTTCTATGTTAAAGAAAATGGTGAGGAAGGCTTTGATATAGCTAATATGAATTCTGCAACATATTATCTGTTCCAACCAGAATAAATTGTTTTCGTTATCTATCTGATTATGTGTTTTAGGTTATAAAGGGGGCATATATGAACGAAGGACAGTTCCCAGGTGGACCACAGTATCCAAATCAAGGTGGATATCCACAGCAGCAAGGTTACTCAAATCCACAGCAATCTCAACAAGGTTATTGGGCTCAGCAGGCAGGACAACCTCAGATGCAGCAACCTCAACAAGGTTACTGGGTGCAGCAAGGCGGACAACCTCAGATGCAGCAACCACAAGGTTACTGGTCGCAGCAAGGTTACCCACAACAACAGGGCTATCCACAGCAAGGCTATTCAAATCCACAGCAACCTCAACAAGGCTACTGGGCACAACCAAATGGTCAACCTCAGAAGAGTAGTAGTGGACTTATAATAGGTATAGTAATAGGTGCAATCGTACTGGTGCTTTTAGTAGGACTGGCTATCACATATCCAGCTTTCGTTAAATATAGAGAGCTAGCTAAAGAGGCAGCAAATGGAGGCCTGACTCAGTTATATTTCGAAAATCATAAATGGGAAGGGTTAAATGATTCAGCTTTAATTATTCCTGAATCTGGTAACAAATTCACTTGGTATAGAGATAGAAGTAGTACCGATGGAGATTATTATTCAGGAAGCTATAAGCTTTATCTAGGGGAGGATGCAGTTGATTATCTGGTAGATGAATCAGAGGTCAGTGCTCTTGTAGACGAGGATTATGTGGAATCGCTCGAAAAACCTGAATATGGTGCAACGAAGGATAATTTCGTATGCCTCGTGCTTACTAACGAGAAGGAAGTCTTCTATGGTCAGGAAAAGGAGTATAAAAAGGGCGAGCAGGTAACGACCACATTATACGGTTTCTATGTACACGATAAGGATGGAAACAAGCTGACACTCGTGAAATATGCGAATCCATACGAGTTCAACCTTGTTCCTAAAGATAAATAGAAAGTAATAAAAAATATATAGACAGAAATTAATTACAGAAAAGAGGAAAAGGAAATGATATGTAATATCGGAGTTATTAAAGGCGACGGAATCGGTCCCGAAATAGTCACAGAGGCTATGAAGGTTCTGGATGCGGTCGGAGAAAAGTACGGTCACACATTTAATTACGAGCAGCTCCTTATGGGTGGATGCTCAATCGATGTAAATGGAGTGCCACTTACAGATGAAACAGTTGAGATAGCTAAAACAAAGGATGCTGTTCTCATGGGTTCAATAGGTGGTAACACACAGACCTCACCTTGGTACAAGCTTCCACCAGAGAAGAGACCAGAGGCAGGACTTCTCGGAATCAGAAAGGCACTTGCGCTTTTTGCAAACCTTCGTCCAGCATACCTTTATCCTGAGCTTTCAGAGGCATGCCCACTTAAGAAGGAAGTTGCTGAGAAGGGCTTCGATATGATGATGATGCGTGAGCTGACAGGCGGTCTCTACTTCGGTGAGAGATATACAAAAGAGATAGATGGTGTGATGACAGCAGTCGACACACTTTCCTATAACGAGAACGAGATAAGACGTATCGCTATTAAGGCATTTGATATAGCAATGAAGCGTCGCAAGAAGGTGACACTTATTGATAAGGCAAATGTTCTCGATAGCTCCAGACTTTGGAGAAAGGTTACTGAGGAAGTTGCAAAGGATTATCCAGAGGTTGAGTACGGTGTAATGCTTGTTGATAACGCTGCTATGCAGCTTGTCAAGGATCCTGCACAGTTTGACGTGGTTCTTACAGAAAACATGTTCGGTGATATCCTTTCAGATGAGGCATCACAGATCACAGGTTCTATCGGAATGCTTCCATCAGCATCTCTAAATGAGACGAAGTTCGGTCTATATGAGCCATCAGGTGGATCAGCGCCGGACATCGCTGGTAAGAATATAGCTAACCCAATTGCTACTATTCTCAGTGCTGCAATGATGCTGAGATATACATTTGACCTTGACAAAGAGGCGGATGCGATAGAAAATGCTGTGAAGAAAGTCCTTGAGGAAGGATATAGAACTATCGACCTTGCTAAGCCGGGCGAAGAGCAGGTTAAATGCGATGAGATGGGAAGTCTTATAGCTGAGAGGGTATAATTATCGGGGCGTGATGATATGTCTAAAATGTTTTCTTATCCGCTAGAAGGACCGCATAATGTCTATACGGCGGCGTGCCTTAATCCCTTCTATGAGGATGATATGGGAAACTTATATGTATATTTTATGGATTCCTTTAAGATTAAGGAATATCTGGGAATCCTAGGCCAGTTTGATATTCCAAGTATCAGCTCTAATGGTGTGACAAATGCTTCCAGATTTGCTACCCTTGTTTCTTATATAAAGAGAAAGAAAGCTATAAATAAGTATAATGCTTATCTTTGTACTAGAAATGCGCTTAGCAAAATAGTTCACGATAAGAAAGAAAAAGAACTTGGTTGTCCTATCAAAAAGGTTCATGATATCAGGGTGGAATTTGATAGAGTGACAGTAGAGTGTGACTTTATAAATCAAGCTGGTAAAGAAGTAACCTCATATATATACATAGATAAAAATATAAATGATTATGATCAGCTGATAGGGTGTCTCGAGAAATTGATTCCTTCGGGAAAGGGTAGGTACGGCGAAGGTATTGCCTCAGAAGGGTTACATCCTAAAGCCAGGACAGGACTAATTGCTGCGATAATTACTGGTACTTTATTTATTGCTTGTCTTGCAGCCTTTATCATTATAGGTGTTATGGGACTTGAAGACAAATTGCATTGGTTGATAATAGTATCGGGTATTATAGCATTTATCAGTATAATAGCCTTTGCCGCTAGCATTGATCAGTTTAGAAAATATAAAAGATATTGATATAAAAAGGAGTTGAAAATTATGCAGAGTGATAACATGAAATGTGGTCTGCAGCAAGCTCCAGCTCGTTCACTTCTGAACGCACTTGGATATACTGCAGAAGAAATCAGAAAGCCTATGGTTGGTATTGTATGTTCTTACAACGAGATTGTTCCAGGACATATGAACCTCGATAAGATAGCTGAGGCCGTGAAACTCGGCGTCGCTGAAGCAGGTGGAACACCAGTTATGTTCCCAGCTATCGCCGTCTGCGATGGTATAGCAATGGGACATATCGGTATGAAGTACAGCCTGGTCACAAGAGATCTTATCGCAGATTCCACAGAGGCGATGGCGATTGCACATCAGTTTGATGCTCTTGTAATGATACCTAACTGTGATAAAAATGTTCCAGGTCTTCTTATGGCCGCAGCAAGAGTAAATGTACCAACAGTTTTCGTATCCGGTGGTCCTATGCTTGCAGGACATATTCATGGAAGAAAGAGAAGTCTTTCATCCATGTTCGAGGCTGTAGGAGAGCGTACAGCTGGAAAAATCGATGATGCAGAAGTACTCGAGTTCGAAGAGAAGGTATGCCCAACCTGTGGTTCTTGTTCAGGTATGTACACAGCTAACTCAATGAACTGCTTAACAGAGGTTCTTGGTATGGGACTTCCTGGAAATGGTACTATCCCTGCTGTTTATTCAGAGAGACTTCGTCTTGCTAAGAAGGCAGGATATGCAGTGATGGATATGCTCGAGAAGAATATTCGTCCACGTGACATTATCACAAAGGATGCTATCCTAAATGCTCTTACAGTAGATATGGCACTGGGTTGCTCAACAAACTCAATGCTGCATTTACCAGCAATCGCACATGAGATTGGATTTGACTTCGATATATCATTTGCTAACCCTATCAGCGAGAAGACACCTAACCTTTGTCACCTCGCACCTGCAGGTCCTACATATATGGAAGACCTCAACGAAGCAGGTGGTGTATATGCAGTAGTCAAGGAACTTTGCGACCTTGGACTTATAAATGAAGATTGTATGACTGTAACTGGTAAGACTATCGGTGAAGCAGTTAAGAATAGTGTAAATAGAAATCCAGAGGTCATCAGACCTACTGATAATCCATATTCAAAGACAGGTGGACTTGCAGTACTTAAGGGAAATCTTGCTCCAGACGGTTCTGTCGTCAAGAGATCAGCAGTTGTTCCTGAAATGCTGAAGCATGAAGGTCCAGCTCGAGTCTTTGATTCTGAGGAGGATGCAATCGCTGCTATCCTTGGTGGAAAGATTGTGGACGGTGACGTCGTCGTCATTCGTTACGAAGGTCCTAAGGGTGGTCCTGGTATGAGAGAAATGCTTAACCCAACCTCAGCTATCGCTGGTATGGGACTTGGAAGCACAGTTGCTCTTATTACAGATGGACGTTTCTCAGGTGCAAGCCGTGGAGCTTCTATCGGACATGTATCACCAGAGGCTGCAGTAGGCGGACCTATCGCACTTGTTGAAGAGGGCGATATGATTGAAATCGATATCAATAATTATTCGATTACACTTAAAGTAAGTGATGAGGAGCTTGCAAAGCGTAAAGAGGCTTGGACTCCACGTGAGCCTAAGGTAACAACAGGTTATCTTGCACGCTATGCATCTATGGTTACATCCGGTAACCGCGGAGCTATCCTCGAAATACCTACAAAATAACAAGGAGAAAATGCTATGCAATTAACTGGTTCACAAATAGTAATAGAATGTTTAAAAGAACAGGGAGTTGATACCGTATTTGGTTACCCAGGCGGAACAATTCTTAATGTTTACGATGAATTATATAAGCACTCAGACGAGATACATCATGTACTTACATCTCATGAGCAGGGCGCCAGCCATGCTGCGGATGGATATGCAAGAGCAACAGGTAAGGTTGGAGTATGTATGGCTACATCAGGTCCTGGTGCAACAAATCTTGTAACAGGAATTGCTACAGCATACATGGATTCTATCCCTGTAGTAGCAATTACAGCAAACGTTGGAGTTGCTATGCTTGGAAAGGACAGCTTCCAGGAGGTTGATATAGCAGGTGTTGTTATGCCTGTTACAAAGCACAGCTTCATCGTTAAGAATGTACATGAGCTGGCTGAAACCATAAGACGTGCATTCAAAATAGCACAGACTGGTCGTCCGGGTCCTGTACTTGTGGATATCACTAAGGATGTTACAGCTGCGAAGGCTGATTATACACCTAAGAAGATAGAGCCTATTAAGAAAACAGTTGATACCATTAAGGATTCAGATATTGATAAAGCAGTAGAAATGATAAATATGTCTGAGAGACCTTACTTCCTTGTAGGTGGTGGTGTAACACTTTCGGGCGCTTCTGCAGAGCTTGCTAAGCTTGTTAAGAAGGTTGACGCTCCAGTTTGTGATACTCTAATGGGTAAGGGTGCATATGATGGAACTAAGAAGAACTATACTGGTATGATTGGTATGCATGGTACTAAGACTTCAAACCTTGGGGTTAATAAGGCGGATCTTCTTATCGTTGTTGGTGCAAGATTCTCTGACAGAGTTATTGGCGATGCCAGTACATTTGCGAAGGGCGCAAGAATCCTTCATATCGATGTAGATAGAGCTGAGATCAACAAGAATATTGACGTTGATGCCAAGATAATCGGTGATGCAAATGAGATACTTAAGAGGCTAAATGCTAAGGTTAAGGCTTCTAAGAAGCCAGAGTGGAATAAGGAAATCCAGGATCTTATGGCAGAGAATCCACTTACATATGATATGCAGCACCTCACAGGTCCGGCTATCATCAGCAAGATCTATGAGGAGACAAAGGGTGAGGCTGTTATAACTACAGACGTTGGACAGCATCAGATGTGGGCTGCACAATACTATAAGTATAAGGAGCCTAGACATTTCCTTTCATCAGGTGGTCTCGGAACTATGGGTTACGGACTTGGCGCTGCAATCGGTGCGAAGGTTGGATGCCCGGACAAGATAGTAATAAATATAGCTGGAGACGGATGTTTCCGTATGAATATGAATGAGATGGCTACAGCAGCAAGAGAGGATCTTCACGTAATTGAGATTGTTATCAATAACCACGTTCTTGGTATGGTACGCCAGTGGCAGACGCTTTTCTATGGAAAGAGATATTCAAATACTATACTTGAGGACAAGACTGATTTTGCTAAGCTTGCTGATGCTATGGGAGCTAAGGGCTACACAGTTAGAACAGTAGCTGAGTTCGAGAAGGCTCTTAAGGAGGCTATCAAGGGTGAGGGAGCTTACCTTATTGACTGCCAGATAGGAGAGGATGACAAGGTTTGGCCAATGGTTGCTCCAGGCGCTTCAATCGAGACATGCTTCGATTCAGAGGATGCTTTAAAGAAGTAATTATTCAAAAGTGTGACAATATTAACAAAATAATACTGAATTTTAGCAATATTTTTGCCTTGAATAATTTATAAAAAAAATTTATTATATTGAAATGTATCATAATGTAAATTAAATAACTTAATTATATAAACGGAGGAAAAATAAAAATGGCAAGAGTTTACAACTTTTCAGCAGGACCATCTATTTTACCAGAGGTAGTTCTGAAGCAGGCAGCAGAGGAGATGCTTGACTATAAGGGAAGTGGTCAGTCAGTTATGGAGATGTCACACCGTTCAAAGGTTTATGATGACATCATTAAAGAAGCTGAGAAAGACCTCAGAGATCTTATGGATATCCCAGATAACTATAAGGTTCTTTTCCTTCAGGGTGGTGCATCACAGCAGTTTGCTGCAATCCCTATGAACCTTATGAAGAATGGAGTTGCTGACTTCATCGTAACAGGTCAGTGGGCTAAGAAGGCTTGGCAGGAAGCTCAGAAGTATGGAAAGGCTAACAAGATTGCTTCATCAGAGGACAAGACTTTCTCATATATTCCTGATTGTTCAGACCTTCCTATTTCAGATGATGCTGATTATGTATACATTTGTCATAACAATACAATCTACGGAACTGCATTTAAAGAGCTTCCTAACACAAAGGGTAAGATTCTTGTAGCAGATATGTCTTCAGACATTCTGTCACAGCCAGTAAATGTAGAAGACTATGGTCTTATCTTCTTCGGAGTTCAGAAGAACGTTGGACCTGCAGGTGTTGTAATAGTAATTGTTCGTGAGGACCTCATCCGTGATGATCTTCCAGAGTTCGTTCCTACAATGCTTAAGTATAAGACTCAGGCTGATGCTGATTCACTTTACAATACACCTCCTTGCTACGGTATTTACATTTGCGGACTTGTATTCAAGTGGGTTAAGTCTATGGGCGGTCTTAAGGCTATGAAGGCTCATAATGAGAAGAAAGCTAAGATTCTTTATGATTATCTTGACCAGTCAGAGATGTTCATGGGTACAGTAGTAGAGAAGGATAGATCTCTTATGAATGTTCCTTTTGTTACTAGAAATCATGACGCTGACCTGGAGGCTAAGTTCGTTAAGGAAGCAACTGAGGCAGGATTCGTTAACCTCAAGGGTCATAGATCAGTTGGTGGTATGCGTGCTTCTATCTACAACGCTATGCCAATTGAAGGTGTTGAGAAGCTCGTTGAGTTCATGAAAGCTTTCGAAGAAGCTAACAAGTAATGAGTAAATAGTGTCGGTTCTTATTTACTCACCTAAAATATAAAAAATTAAGAGGAAAATAAAATGGCTAAGATTAATTGCTTAAACCCTATAGCTAAGTGCGGAACAGATCTTTTCGACGCTAGCTATGAGATGACTGATAATTTAAATGAAGCTGATGCAGTACTTGTAAGAAGTGCTTCAATGCATGAGCTTGAGGTTCCTGATTCACTTCTTGCTGTTGCAAGAGCAGGTGCCGGAGTAAACAACATTCCACTTGATGCTTACGCAGAGAAGGGTATCGTAGTATTCAATACACCAGGTGCTAACGCTAACGGTGTTAAGGAGCTTGTTATTGCAGGTCTTCTTCTTGGATCACGTGATATCGTTGCTGGTGCTAACTGGGTTGTTGAAGATAAGGATGATGATAATATCGCTAAGACAGCTGAGAAGCAGAAGAAGCTTTATGCCGGAAATGAGATTCAGGGCAAGAAGCTCGGTGTTATCGGACTTGGTGCTATCGGATGTAGAGTTGCAAATGCTGCTGTACACCTTGGAATGGAAGTTTGGGGTTATGATCCATTTGTATCAGTAGATGCAGCATGGAACCTTTCAAAGTCAGTTAAGCACATTAAGAATGTAAATGACATTTACGCTAATTGTGATTACATCACAGTTCACGTTCCACTTATGGATTCAACTAAGGGAATGATAAATGAAGAAGCTATCTCAATGATGAAGGACGGAGTTGTTGTTCTTAACTATGCTCGTGATATCCTCGTTGATGAGCCAGCTCTTATGAAGGCAATTGATGCAGGTAAGGTACATCGTTATGTAACAGACTTCGCTAACCCAACAGTAGTTGGTCATGAAGGCGTTATCTGTACTCCACACCTTGGTGCATCAACAGCTGAGTCAGAAGATAACTGTGCAGTTATGGCTGTTAACGAGATCAGAGACTTTCTTGAGAATGGTAATGTCGTTAACTCAGTTAACTATCCTAAGTGTGATGCAGGTGTTCCTTCATCAGCTGGACGTATCACAGTTTGCCACAAGAATATCCCTAACATGCTTACACAGTTCACTGGTGCATTTTCTAAGCATGGTATAAATGTTCCAGATATGGTAAGTAAGTCACGTGGCGATTATGCATACACAATCCTTGATGTTGATACAGCAGAAGCTGCTGATATGGCTAAGGAGCTTGAGGCAATCGACGGAGTTATCCGTGTACGTGTTGTAAAGTAAATAAAGAGGAAACTATTATGGAAAAATTAAGAGTAGGAATCCTAGGTGCTACAGGTATGGTAGGTCAGAGATTCATAGACCTCCTGAATAATCACCCATGGTTCGATGTTGTAACAGTAGCTGCATCCCCACGTAGCGCTGGAAAGAAATATAGCGAGGCAGTAGAAGGCAGATGGAAGATGGATAATCCAATTCCAGAGTCAGTTGCTGATCTTGTACTTAAAAATGTAAATGAAGTTGAAGAAATAGCTAGTGGCGTTGATTTCGTATTCAGTGCTGTTGATATGACAAAGGATGAGATCAAGGCTATTGAGGAGGCTTATGCTAAGACAGAGACTCCAGTTGTTTCTAATAATAGTGCACATAGATGGACACCAGATGTTCCTATGGTAGTGCCAGAACTGAATCCAGAGCATTTCGAAATTATCGAGGCTCAGAGGAAGAGACTTGGAACTAAGAGAGGATTTATCGCTGTAAAGCCTAACTGTTCTATTCAGTCTTATGCACCTGCACTTTTCGCTCTTAAAGAGTTTGAGCCTAAGGAAGTTGTTGTTTCAACATATCAGGCTATCTCAGGAGCCGGTAAGAACTTCAAGGACTGGCCAGAGATGGTTGAAAATATCATCCCTTATATCGGTGGTGAAGAAGAGAAGTCTGAGAAAGAGCCACTTCGTATCTGGGGTAGGGTTGAGGATGGCGAGATTAAGCTTAATCCTGACGCTCCAAAGATTACAGCTCAGTGTATCAGAGTTCCAGTTCTTTACGGACATACAGCAACTGTATTTGTTAACTTCGGTAAGAAGCCAACAAAAGAGCAGATCATTGAGAAGTGGGAGAGCTTCAGTGGTGAACCACAGAAGTTAGACCTTCCATCAGCTCCAAAGCAGTTCATCCGTTACATGGAAGAAGATAACAGACCACAGGTTCAGGCTGATGTTAACTACGAAAATGGTATGGGTGTATCAATGGGTAGACTTCGTGAGGATACTCTGTTTGACTACAAGTTCGTTGGTCTGTCCCATAATACTATCCGTGGTGCTGCAGGTGGAGCAGTTCTGTGTGCAGAACTTCTGACAGCTAAGGGTTATATAACAAAGAAATAATTAAGGCTTAATATAAAGATTAACCATGATTGAGTGAGGTTAAAATATTTCGGGGGATTTATTTTAATTTGTTTAGGAGGGTATCATGGCTAAGAAAAAACTTGTCCTGGTAACATCACCACCAGCATGTGGTAAAACATTTATAACTAAGAATCTCGCAAGAGCTCTTAATAACTGCGTATATTTAGATAAGGATGACCTGATTGTTCTATCTAAGCAGATATATAAGGTTGCTGGAGAGCCATTTGATAGATCATCTCAGTTTTTCCAGGAAAATATCCGTGATGCGGAATATCTTGCAATACTTGAAATTGCATTTAATGCGCTAAATTATAATGATACCGTTCTAATAAATGCACCATTTAAGTCAGAGATCAGAGATCAGGAATGGCTTTCAATGATGCGTCAGAAGTTAGCGGCTAAAAATGCAGAGCTTTGTATTATATGGGTTCACACTGATATTGAGATCGTTCACCAGAGAATGATCACACGTAACTCAGAAAGAGATACATGGAAGATAGAGCATTGGGATGAGTATGTTGCAACACAGGATTATTCTACTCCAAAGGGTATTCCAGAGCTGTTTATCTTCAATAACTCAAGTGATGAAGAATTCGATGAGTCAATTGTTCAGGCTGTTGACTACATTCGAAGATAAGTAACTACTTATAAGATTATCATAAACAAATAGATACACCGTGATTGCTTGCAATCGGAGGTGTATCTATTCGTTTATGTGTAAGCTGCGAAGCAGATTACGATGGAACGGATGAGGAAATCGGGAGTGCGAAGCACGGGATTTCCGAATTCGTTACATCATAATCTTATATAATATATCGAAGTAAGCTGCGAAGCAGATTACGATGGAACGGATGAGGAAATTATATAGGAGAAAATAAAATGTCAAAAGTACTACCTTTCGCTGCATTTAGACCTAACAAAGATGTTGTAAGTGAAGTTGCTGCACTTCCGTATGATGTATACAAAAGAGCAGAAGCAAAAGCATTTGTTGATGAGCATCCAAAGAGCTTTCTTAGAATAGACAGACCTGAGACACAGTTCCCTGAAACTCAGGATATGTATGCTCAGGAAGTTTATGATAAGGCAAATGAGATGCTTAACGAGGACATGACAAATGGAACATACATTCATGATGAAGCTCCAGTATATTATATTTATGAGCTTATAATGGATGGACGTTCACAGACAGGTATCGTTGCAGTTGTTTCTGTTGATGATTATATAGATGGAACCATCAAGAAGCATGAAAATACACTTGCTGCTAAGGAGCAGGATAGAATAAATCATATCTATAACTGCAATGCTCAGACAGGTCCTATCTTCCTGGCTTATAGAGATAGAGATGTAATAAATGCTATAGTTTCCAAGGTTAAGCAGGGTGAGAAGACATATGGTTTCACAGCTGACGATGGTGTAGTACATAATGTATGGCTTATCAATGATGCTTCTGATATAGAGGCATTAAAGGCTGAGTTTGAGGCTGAGAACAGAATCTATATAGCAGATGGACATCATAGAGCAGCATCCGCTGTAAAGGTTGGACTTAAGAAGAGGGAAGAAAACCCTGGATACACAGGTGACGAAGATTTCAACTTCTTCCTTTCGGTTCTTTTCCCTGAGAGTGAGCTTGAGATTCTACCATATAACAGAGTAATAAAGGATTTAAATGGATTGGAGCCTGATGCATTTATGAGTCAGCTTTCACAGGCCTTTGAGATAGAAGAAGTAAGCGAGCAGTTTCAACCTGTCGATAAGGGAACATTTGGCATGTTCCTTAAAGACAAATGGTATAAGCTTACAATAAACGATGATCTGAGATGTGATGACCCAGTCGCAGGACTTGATGTTTCACTGCTTCAGGATTATGTTCTCACACCTATTCTTGGCATTGAGGACCCACGTACTGATAAACGTATAGATTTTGTAGGCGGAATCAGAGGACTTGGCGAGCTTGAGAGAAGATGCCATACAGATATGGTACTGGCATTTTCAATGTATCCAACATCTATAAATGAACTCTTTGAGGTTGCGGATGCTGGACTTCTCATGCCACCGAAATCCACATGGTTTGAGCCTAAGCTTAGAAGTGGTATATTTATCCATAAGATTTAACATTTTAGATTCTAAAATATATGAATAAGCCGTCTGCTGTTTTGCTTGCAGAACGGCTTATTTTTGTATATACTTGTGACGAGTGTTTATATAACACATGAACTATGTTATATATATTTTGACATATATTTTGGTGCTAGATAAAGGAGATTGTGATGAATTCAAGGAGAAAAGCTGTATTTGCTATAAATTGGATGGAGGTTGAGGCACTTACTCAGGCGAGACATGATAATCCTCATCACATTCTTGGAATTCATGAATGCATTGATGATGTTTATGTTAATGTATATCTTCCAGATGCAAAGGTAGTCAAAATTACAGATATAACAGAGGGGAAGACATATTCTCTTATTTCTGAACGATATGAAGGGTTCTATTCTATTAGACTTAAAGATAAGAAGCTTTTTGATTACAGGGTTAAGGCCAAATTCATAGATGGCCACGAGGAGACCTT
>CAMKQB010000016.1 GCA_946414825.1 uncultured Lachnospiraceae bacterium | reverse complement strand
GAGAAGGCTAAGAAAGAGCTTTCATCACAGACAGTTACAAATATCAACCTTCCATTCATCACAGCTACAGCTGATGGTCCTAAGCATTTCGATATGGATCTTACAAGAGCTAAGTTTGATGAGCTTACAGATGATCTTGTTGAGAAGACAAGAGGTCCTGTAAACCAGGCACTTGAAGATGCAGGTCTTTCAGCAGACGAAATAGACAAGGTTCTTCTTGTTGGTGGTTCAACTCGTATTATCGCTGTTAAGGATGCAGTTAAGACAATAACAGGTAAGGAGCCTTTCCAGGGTATTAACCCAGATGAGTGTGTTGCTATCGGTGCTTGTATCCAGGGTGGTAAGCTTGCTGGTGATGCTGGTGCAGGAGATATCCTTCTTCTTGATGTTACACCACTTACACTTTCAATTGAGACAATGGGTGGTATCGCTACACACCTTATTGAGAGAAATACAACAATCCCTACTCATAAGAGTCAGATATTCTCAACAGCACAGGATAATCAGGACGCTGTTGATATCAACATCGTTCAGGGTGAGCGTGAGTTCGCTAAGGATAACAAGTCACTTGGTAGATTCAGACTTGATGGTATTGCTCCAGCTCGTAGAGGTGTTCCACAGATTGAGGTAACCTTCGATATCGATGCCAATGGTATCGTAAATGTATCCGCTAAGGATCTAGGTACAGGTCGTGAGCAGCATATCACAATTACATCTGGTACATCACTTTCTGATGATGATATCGAGAGGGCTATGAAGGAAGCTGCAGAGTACGAAGAGGCAGATAAGAAGCGTAAAGAGGGTGTTGAGATCCGTAACGACGCTGATGCTATTGTATTCCAGACAGAGAAGGCTCTTCAGGAAGTTGGAGATAAACTTCCAGATGATGAGAAGAAGAAGGTTGAGGATGAGCTTAATGCTCTTAAGACAATCATTGAAGGAACTGACATTGAAAACCTTTCAGATTATGATATAGAGAAGCTCAAGGCTGGTAAGGAATCACTTATGACATCAGCTCAGCAGCTATTCGAGAAGCTCTATGAGCAGAACGGTCCTGGTGCAAACGCTGGTACAGGCGCAGGCACACCAGACTTTGGTGATGGCGATGTTGTAGATGGAGACTTTACAGAAGTTTAAAAGTGAAGGGTGATAAATAATGGCAGAGGAAAAGAGAGACCTATATGAAGTCCTTGGAGTTTCCAAGAACGCTACAGATAGTGAGTTAAAGAAAGCATACAGAGTCCTTGCTAAGAAATACCATCCAGATGCCAATCCTGGAGATAAAGAAGCTGAAGAGAAGTTCAAAGAAGCATCTGAAGCTTATGCTATTTTGTCAGATCCTGCTAACAGACAGAAGTATGATCAGTTTGGTTTCGCAGCATTTGATCAAGATGGTGGTCCAGGTGGTGGAGGATTTGGATTTGATTTCGCAGATATGGGAGATATCTTTGGAGATATCTTCGGTGATATATTTGGCGGAACCAGACAGAGACAGTCAAATGGTCCTGTAAAGGGAGCTGATATCAGAACAACTGTCCGTGTTACATTTGAAGAGGCTATCTTCGGTACACAGACAGAAATAGAACTTCCTCTTAAGGATGAATGTCCTGTATGTAAGGGAAGTGGTGCTCAGCCTGGACACGCGCCTGAAACTTGTACAAAGTGTGGTGGTAAGGGTCAGGTTGTATTTACACAGCAGTCACTCTTCGGAATGGCTAGAACAGTTCAGACATGTCCTGATTGTACTGGTTCCGGTAAGATCATTAAGTATAAATGTTCCAACTGTGCCGGTTCCGGATATGTTAAGAGCAAGAAGAAAATTCAGATCAAGGTTCCTGCAGGAATCGATAATGGTCAGTCTATCCGTCTAAGAGAGATGGGTGAGCCTGGAATAAATGGAGGAGAAAGAGGTGATCTTCTCGTAACTATCCTTGTGGATAAACATCCTGTATTCCAGAGACAGGGATATGATATATATTCATCAGAGCCTATTTCATTTACTCAGGCAGCACTTGGTGGTAAGGTTCAGCTTAATACAATCGATGGTCCTTACAACTATGATATAGCTCCAGGAACACAGACAAATACTAAGGTTAAGCTTAAAGGAAAGGGTGTTCCAACACTTAAGAATAAAACTGTTCGTGGTGATCATTATGTAACACTTGTTGTTCAGGTTCCAGAGAATCTGACAGATGAGCAGAAAAATATTCTTAATCAGTATGAAAATGCATCTGGTCCTGCAGTTAATGCTAGATCAAGTACAGATTCAGCTGGCGATTTCTCCTTTGGCGGTTACAAGAAGAAGAAATTCAAAAAATAACTATATTTTTTCCATTTAATTAGGATCCCGATTTGCTTTTCTTGCAGATCGGGATTTTAAATGTATTGGTAAATAATTTAAAAATGTATTATTATATGACTGATTAATTATATACAAAGGATTAATATTATGATTTGGAAAAAATTAAGCATAGAAACAAGTACAGAGGTAGTTGATATATTATCTGAATTTCTTAGTGAACAAGGTATAGAAGGTATACAGATAGAGGATAATTTACCTCTTACTGAAGAGGAGATAAAGCAAATGTATGTCGATATACCACTTCAGATGAATTCAAATGATGATCTGGCCACAGTTTCCTGTTACTTAGATGATTCATTTGATGATACTAAAATAAACGAATTAAAGAAAAATATTCATAACGAACTAACAAGACTTTCTGAGTTCCTGCCAATAGGAACAGGAAATATTTCTATTGAAAATACAACTGACGACTCCACCTGGAATGACAAGTTTAAAGAGAACTTTAAACCAACCAGGCTTTATGACAATATTGTTATCATGCCTGTAATTGATGAAGAGTCTGATGTATATGATACTCTTAAAGCCTATAAGAACCTGGAAGGCTTTGCACTAAAGGATGACGATAAGATAATCAGAATTGAAACTGTTACCGCTTTTGGTACTGGTACACATGAGACTACAAGGCTATGCTTAGGTCAGGTCCAGAAATATATAACTGCCGAAAACTCAGTATTTGACGTAGGCTGTGGAAGTGGTATACTATCAATTGCTGCCTGTCTTCTTGGAGCCGGCTATGTTCATGGACTTGATATTGATCCACAGGCAGTTAGGGCAAGCAAGATAAATGCCCTGGCAAGCGGACTTACTGAAAATAGAATAGAATTCTCCTGCGGCAATCTACTGGCTGATAATAGAATAGCCGAGAATTATTTATCAGAAGGTGATAACCGTGAAAGGATGGAGAAAGCAAGTATTGGTTCAGGAATAGCTTCACCAGTTAATCCAAGTAATGCAGCTCAGATGGTCGACATAGAGCTTGGAGACTGTGATCCAATACCAGCTAGAAAGTATGATATCGTTGTAGCAAATATTCTGGCTGACGTTATTATTCCATTATCTACAATGATTCGTGAATATATGAACGAAAATGCTGTATTTATAGCTTCTGGCATAAGCGATTCCAGAGAAGAGGATGTAAAGAAGGCTCTACTTCAAAATGGTTTTGAAATAATAGATATAACCCGTGAAAATGAATGGGTTTGTATCGTATCAAAATAGGTGTGATATATGCATAGGTTTTATGTAGATGGTTGTTCCGAGGCTGATAAGTCAATCAGAATAACCGGAGAAGATGTAAATCATATTTTAAATGTTCTTAGATTAACAGTTGGAGATGAAATAACTATTAGCGATGGTAGTTCCAGGGATTATCTATGTAAGATATCAGACTACTGCGGGGATAATTCCAGGTTTGGCGAACCTGCTGTAATAGCTGATATCCTTGATATAACTGGAAGTAATGCTGAACTACCGGCTGATATATACCTATTTCAGGGCGTTCCAAAGGGGGACAAGCTTGAAACCATCATTCAGAAGTGTGTAGAACTCGGAGTTTATTCCCTTATTCCAGTTATGATGGAACGAACAATTGTTAAACTTGATGATAAGAAAAAAGAAAAGAAAATTAATAGATATAACGCCATAGCAGAGTCTGCTGCTAAACAATCCCGTAGAGGCATCATACCTAAGGTTTTAGACTATATGTCTATGAATGAAGCTATCAGCTTTGCTGAGAGCCAGATGGATATAGTTCTTTTCCCCTATGAACTTGCTGAAGGGATGGATGTAAGCCGAGATATCATAAATAATATAGTTAATGAAGCTAAATTAAAGAATTCTGATAATGAGAAGATGTCAATTGGGATATTTATCGGTCCTGAAGGAGGTTTCTCCGAATCAGAAGCAAAGGCTCTGGAGGATATAGATGCGAAGACCATGTCTCTTGGACATAGGATACTTAGAACGGAAACAGCAGGTATGACAGTTATGTCTATACTTAGTTTTCTTCTTGATGACTAATTATATAAAGGTAATTTATTATGGAAGTATATTTTGATAACAGTGCAACTACAAAGGTTTATGACGAGGTAATTGATGTAGTAGTAAAGACAATGCGAGAGGACTACGGAAATCCTTCCTCCCTGCATTTAAAGGGACTTGATGCAGAGCATCTTGTAACTGGAAGTGCTGAAACAATTAGTAAGGTTCTAAAATGTTTACCAGAGGAGATAGTTTTCACTTCGGGTGGTACAGAATCTAATAATATGGCTATTATAGGAACGGCACTTGCCAAGAAGAGAAGTGGAAAGCATATAGTAGTTTCATCTGTTGAACATGCTTCTGTATCCTCTGTTATGCAATTCCTTATAAGAGAAGGCTACGAAATAACGTATATTCCAAGTGATGAGCACGGAATAGTATCTCCTGAGGCCTTTGCAGATGCTGTGAGAGATGATACAATCCTTGTTTCCTGCATGCATATAAATAATGAGATAGGTTCGATAATGCCAATAAAGGAAATAAGCAGGGCTATAAAAGCTAAAAATCCAAATCTTTATTTCCATGTGGATGCTATCCAGTCCTTTGGAAAAATCGAAACAATACCAAAGAATCTGGGAGCAGATCTGATGTCAGTTTCAGGCCACAAGATTCACGGTCCTAAGGGTTCAGGATTCCTATATATTAAGAAAGGCAGTCTTATAAGACCTATTATCTACGGCGGTGGACAGCAGAAAAATATGCGTTCCGGAACTGAAAATGTACCCGCTATAGCAGGTCTTGGTGTAGCTGTAGAGAAGACGTTCGAGAATTTTGATGATAAAATCAGTCATATCAGGACTGTCAGAGATAAGCTGGTAAATGAACTGACTCAATTAGAAGAAGTGTATTCAAATACAGATATAGATAATGGAGCTCCTCATATAGCAAGTATAAGCTTTGTAGGTGTAAGGGCTGAGGTAATGCTTCACTCATTAGAAGATAAGGGGATATATGTTTCTTCTGGATCTGCTTGTTCTTCAAATAAAAGCAAGGAGTCAGCTGTTCTATCAGCAATAGGCCTTGATAAGAAGAGACTTGAATCCACCCTTAGATTCAGCTTTGGTGAAGATAATACCGAAGAGGAAGTAGATTATGCCATAAGTACCATTAAAGAACTGCTACCAATGCTGCGTCATTATGTAAGATAATATTTCGAAAAGAGGAAAGATATGAATAATATAAAAATGTTTCTGGTCAGATATGCAGAGATAGGTACAAAGGGAAAGAATAGATATGTATTTGAGGATATGCTCTGCAAGAGGATACGTAACCGTCTTAAGCCAAATGGCGACTTTGATGTAAGAAGGGACTTTGGACGTATCTATATAGAAGCATTATCAGACTATGATTATGATGAGGTAGTGGCTAAGCTTACTAAGATCTTTGGTATAGTTGGACTCTGCCCTGTAACGGTTGCAGAGGAGCTTACCTATGAATGTATAAGAGATGCCGCACTGGAGCATTTTGACGAGTCCTTTGGACCGGACTCTGATAGTGAATATAATGGCTTTAACTTCTCATTTAAGGTACACACTCGTCGTGTTAATAAGGAATTCCCAATGAACTCCATGGAAATAGATATGGAGATAGGACATGACTTACTTGAAAAATACGAATCAGAAGGACTTCATGTAGATGTACATAAGCCTGATGTAATGGTTGAGGTAGAACTGAGAGGAGACAAGGGATATGTGTATTCCAGAATCATTCCTGGACCGGGTGGACTTCCGGTTGGAACAAATGGTAAGGCTATGTCTCTTCTGTCGGGTGGTATAGACAGCCCGGTTGCTACATATATGATAGCTAAACGTGGTGTTGAGATGGAGGCTGTATACTTTAATTCACCTCCATATACATCTGCACGTGCACAGGAGAAGGTTGAGAAGCTTGGAACTATCGTGGCTCAGTATGCAGGACCTATTAAGCTTCACATAGTTAACTTCACTGACATACAGCTGTGTATATACGATAACTGTCCTCATGATCAGCTTACTATCATCATGAAGAGAATATTCTTCCAGATAGCAGAGAGACTAGCTGCTGCAAATGACTGTCAGGCAATAGTAACAGGCGAATCTATAGGACAGGTATCTTCTCAGACTATGCAGAGTCTCGGTGTTATAGATGCAGCTGTAGATTGTCCTGTATATAGACCGGTTATAGGTATGGATAAGCAGGAGATAGTAGAATACTCCCAGAGGATTGGTACTTTTGAAACCTCTATTGAGCCATATGAAGACTGCTGCACTATATTTGTAGACAAGCATCCTGTAACAAAGCCTAAGATGAAATCTATAGAAATATCAGAAAAGCACCTTGTTGGAAAGGTGGAAGAGCTTATTGATAAAGCCATAGAAACTGCTGAAATAAAGTGGTTAAAGTAGTTTCTTGAATAATAATTATTCAGCAAATAGTAAATGCAAAAAATAAAAAAGTAAAAAAATAAAAAAGTGCTTGCATTTATCAACTAACTCTGTTAAACTAACATTCGTTGTGAAACAGATGGTCCGTTGGTCAAGCGGCTAAGACGCCGCCCTCTCACGGCGGAAACAGGGGTTCGATTCCCCTACGGACTACAAAAAAATCACAGGACATAGGTCCTGTGATTTTTTTCGTATCAAGGGAATCGAACAGCGAGACCTCAGCTCGTGAGTATATAGGGACGGTTCTGTTTTACTCATTGCTTAATTGCAATGAGTAAAACAGAACCGTCCCTATATACTCACTATAATCTTTATGCAGAGAATCGAACGGCGAGACCATTTTTGTTAAGTTAATGTATAACTAATGAGTTCATTTATATACTTATTCTCATCCTCCCCCTCAGCAAGTATAGAAGAGAGTGGAATATCAATCAGTACATATCTTGTCGTATGTCCTCTATAATATTTCTTACCATCTATTTCAACTATTTCCTCAACTAATACATCCTGGCTCTTATTAATAAACTTGTCTTCAAAAGATTTCTTTTGTTTTGAAGTAAGTTCTAAGACTATGTCGCTTCTCTGGTTCTTGATTTTTTCATCCACCTGATCTGGCATTTTATCTGCAACAGTTCCCTTACGTCTGGAATATTTAAATACATGTATTTCGTAAAGCTCAAGATTTGTCAGGTTCTTAACTGTATCATTAAAGTCTTCCTCAGTTTCTCCTGGAAAGCCAACTATAATATCAGTGGTAATAGCTGGCGCATCAAAGGTTTCTCTTAGTCGCTTACAAGTTTTAGTATATTCTTCAATTGTATATTTTCTATTCATTGCTTTAAGAGTCTTATTACAAGCGCTCTGAAGGGATAAATGGAAATGAGGGCAGAATTTATCTGCATTCTTAACCGCTTCTAGGAATTTATCTGTAATAACTCTTGGTTCTACAGAACTCATTCTTATTCTGCATATTCCTTTAATCGAATTAATTCCTGTAATGATATCCTCAAGTCTCATTTCGCCATCACTATAGCTTGAAACATTTATACCAGTAAGAATTATTTCTTTCACTCCATTATTAGCAAGAGTAGTAGCCTCATTTATTATGTCCTCATATTTCTTACTTCTGATACGTCCTCTGACATAAGGGATAATGCAGTAAGAACAGAAGTTGTTACAGCCATCTTGTATCTTAATATATGCTCTTGTGTGGTTCTCAGGCATAACGATACTTAGGCTTTCAAAATCAGGATCATGATTAATATCTATGAAATTATCTACAACGACATTACTGCTTATATATTCATCAAGGATTCTTGCGACATCCTTCTTGCGGTTGTTACCAATTATTAGATCTACAGTACCTTTTTGAACCAGCTCATCACCAGTTGCCTGTATATAGCAACCAGTAGCAACAATTATAGCATTGGGATTTAGACGTCTCATACGGCTTATCATCTGACGAGATTTTTTATCTGCCATATTAGTTACAGAACAGGTATTAATTATATAGATATCAGCATATTCGCCATTACCAACAGGTATAACACCTTCGTCCTTTAAAAGTTCGAGCATGGCATCGGATTCATATTGATTTACTTTGCAGCCTAAAGTGCAAATATATACAGTTTTATTCTTTAGATTTGAATACATAAATAACTCCAAATTAGCATTTTATTTCAAAGAATTATCAAGGCTTTTTAAGTTGACTTTTCTTTACATAACTTTTATTATTATAGCATAAGTAAAAATTCTGTAAACAATGGAGGATGTAGGTATGACTGAAGTTAAAGTATCACTTAATTCTATGGAGAAGGTTAAATCATTTGTTAATGATATAACAGGATTTAAGGCTGATTTTGATCTAGTTTCCGGTAGATATGTAATTGATGCTAAGTCTATTATGGGAATTTTCAGTTTGGATTTATCTAATCCAATCCAGCTTAATATATATGCTGATCAGGATGAAGATAAAATAATGGAAGCTATTAAGCCATATATTGTAGACTAAGATGGTATGTGAATATATCATCCCATCGTTTTGAATGATTCAGGGAGCAAAGTTTTGCTCCCTGTCTTTATGCAAAAGGTGTTTAAATGCTAGATAAGGATATTCGTGAACCGTTATTTGATTATCTCGATGAGAGATATGGCAAGGTAAGGACAATCGAAGAGAAGATAATTGGTAAATCCCGTGCAGATGTTCTTGCTATTGTAGAAGGCGAAATAATCGGGTTTGAGATAAAGTCAGACAGTGACACCTACTCAAGACTTAAAAGACAAATAAAAGACTATGAGCACTTCTGCAATAGGTGTTATGTTGTGGTAGGGGAGTCTCATATTCATGTAAGCGAGCATATTCCTGATTATTGGGGTATAATCGTTGTAAATAATGAAAATGTCACCGTAGATAGGGATGCAGCTCAATGTCCTAAAGTTAAGATATTTGACCAGCTTGATCTGTTGTGGAGAAATGAGTTATCTAATATCCAGGAAAAAGAAGGACTTCCCAAGCTTGCTAATAAAAGACGAAGAGAGATATATCAGAGACTTATAGACAAGGTTGGCGAAGAACAAACTAGATTAGATATAACGAGTCAACTTTTCGAAAGAGATTATACTATCTGGGATGACAAAACTGTAAAGAAAAAGAAGAAGAGAAAAAGCTCACGTAGTAAAAAAGCCGCAAAGAAGAGAGCACATGTTACACATTATATAGGTTGATCCAAGTTTTAACCCTATTATTAGTTGAGGTATTATATGAATCAGGGAAATGTACAAATAATCAAAGAAAATATAGAGAAAAAGTTTGTAGGTAAGTCAAGCGTAGTAAATAATCTGCTTACAGCGTTGCTTGCTGGTGGCCATGTTCTAATAGAGGACGTTCCAGGTGTTGGTAAAACCAAGCTTGCCAAGTCCTTAGCTCAGTCTATCGATGCTGTATTTGCTCGTATACAGTTTACTCCAGATACACTTCCTACGGATATTACTGGAACATCTATTTATGATGCTGAAAAGAAAAAATTTAGAGTGGTAAAGGGACCTATTCATAGTGAAATAGTCCTAGCGGACGAGATTAACCGTACATCTCCTAAAACTCAGTCCTCTCTACTAGAAGCGATGGAAGAGCACCAGGTTACTATTGATGGTGAGACCTTTAAGCTCCCAGAACTTTTTATGGTTATAGCTACTCAAAATCCTTCAAAACAGCTTGGAACCTATATGCTTCCAGAGGCTGAGCTTGATAGATTCCTTATGAAAATATCTATTGGTTATCCAAATAAGGATATGCAAATGAGTCTTGCTAAGAGATTCCTTGAAGGCAGTCTTGAAGATAATCTAACTCCAGTCTTAAAAGCTTCAGATATAATTGAAATGAAAAATGATGTGAAGCAGGTTACAATGACAGACGAACTGATTGACTATGCCTTACAGATAATTGAAGCATCTCGTTCAAATGATAATCTTGAATATGGACTAAGTCCTAGATCGAGTCTGGATCTTCTTGCTGCTTCAAAGGCTGCAGCATATGTGGATGGAAGAGACTTTGTTATTCCTGAGGATGTTATAGCTATGTCTAAGGTTACACTTCCACATAGAATGATACTAACCACACAGGCTAAAATGAATAAATATACAGCTCACCAGTTAGTTGTAGATATGATAGACAAAATAAAGAGACCTCAGTAAGTAAAGGTGAAGTATTTATAGTGAGATATAGTATTAAGACTTTTTTTAATAGATATAAGAAACGTATTCCGATAATTATATATTTACTGCTCTTAGTAATAGCCACAGTAAATGTAAGTATTAACGGCGGAACGTTTTCTTATGTCTTTTTTTATTCTATTCTTTTATATTTACCTTTATCAATTATCTATATGATTATATCTATGATTAGTCTTGAGGTTTTTCAGGAAACAGAAAATAAACTGATTTATAAAAATACAGGCGAAAAATATCAATTCATAGCTAAGAATAATTCAATACTTCCGATTAGTGGCATTTCCTTTTATTACAATGAAGAAATAACAAGCTTTCAGGAAGACTTTACATTAAATACATTTAGATTCTTGCCTAAACAAAAATATGAATTTAATACTGACATTATGTGTCACTTCGCAGGTGGTTATGATGCAGGTATTGAAGGATATTACCTAGAAGATATCTTTGGCATCATAAGACTCCGTAGAAAGATCAAGATTCCTATTAGAATCCATGTTCTTCCGATAATTACAGACATTGCCCATAGTCTTATTAATGAGATGGGCTTTAATGAGTCGGCCGGAAATAGAATAAAACTTACTCAATTAGAGAATTATCTCGGAAATGATATAAGAAAATATGTTGCAGGAGATAGTTTAAATACTATACATTGGAAAAACTATGCCAGAACAGGAGAGATGTTTGTTAGACTTCGTGATAATCAGGAATCAGAGATAATTTGTCTTGTTCTTGAAACTGTAGTTATGGATAAAACTATGGACGGACTGAGGAAGAGAGATGAGTTTCTTGAGTACCTTGTTTCAATTGTAGAATACTTCGGTATGACAAGTAGACCTCTGGTTGTTGTTTATTATGATATGAATGTTAAAAGTATGGTTATAGATAGTCCTAAAACCTTTAACCAGTTTTATATGGAAACTCTCACTAGAATTGGAATCAAACATTCTGCTGGTCATTTAGACGAAATGGCAAATGAAATGTCTGATAAATATGAGAATATTATTATTCTAAAAGAAGATACATGTAGTATAGAAAAGCTTTAAAGGAGCCTTAAATGGAGGAATCTTCTAGTAAAAACATTATACTTAAGAAATATTTCTTAAGAATGCCAGTTATTCTTATAACCTGCATACTGGGCTTTTTTGCTGTGAATAAAATAGCTTCTGGAGATTTGTATCTATCGACATTTTTCTATATTTCTTATTTAGTTTTCTATCTCGGAGTTTATGGACTCCTGATTTATATGGATAAGAAACGTTTTATTATTCCAAGTATATTTATCTTTACTATAGTTTTAATACTTATATCAAGAGACTTATTATTAGTTTTTAATCTAATAGCTGCTTTGATATTTGCTTTCGTTGCTTTATTTTTAACTATTGATAAATACATAAGATTTGGTTTACCAATATTTGTCCTTTTAAACATTATTTTCTGGTTAACAGTAAGTACAGA
This sequence comes from uncultured Lachnospiraceae bacterium, assembly GCA_946414825.1. GTDB lineage: Bacteria > Bacillota > Clostridia > Lachnospirales > Lachnospiraceae > Eubacterium_Q. Next base: position 24,614 of record CAMKQB010000016.1, on the reverse strand, counting down.
TAATAAAGTATTGGTCTTATGTCTCATAGTAAGTGTGATTTATTCTATTGGTTGCGTAATAAAAAGAGATATGGAATACGGAACCATTATAGTTCTTGCTTTTGCATTTATTCTGATAATGCCAGTTAGAGACGAACCTATTAAATGGACACCAATTAAAAACTTTGTTAATTATTGCATATATAATGCCGAAGATAAAATCTATGACATTGGATATCATATTAGCGGAATAATAGATTTAGGTAATTCATATAGCGGATATTCAGATATTGGTAAGCTATCTGGTGGTATGAAGGATAGCAAAAAGCCTGAGATATCCTTTTCGATGAGAAATAAGGAAAGAACTATTTATCTTAAGGGTGCCACCTATAATACCTTGGAAGCAGATGGCCTTACGGGTAAAGAATCCTTTGATTCCAGCTACGATGAATGGCTGGTGGAATACTTCAACGCTCTATATAACTCTGAAATAGACGAGGCTACTGCCGAATGTTTTTCTGAAATAATTACTACCGAAGTCAAATATAAATATCTTAGAACACAGGATATCATTCGACCTACACATCTACTTAAAATTGATGAAGAATTAAAGAATGGCCTAGATAGAAGAGTTGGTAAAGGCTTTTATTACAAAGTCCAATACATGTTTATAGACTATGGTAGTCCTTATTATAAAGATCTTATAGAGAAGAGTGAAATAAAAGAGGGCGGTTATTCTGAAAAGGATATCCAGTCCTATGATGAAATTAGACGATACGTTAAAGATATTTATAATATCAATCTTGCAATTATAATATCTGAAGATAGGTATAATGATATCCGAGATAAACTAATATCTGGTGAATATACCGACGATATGTCTAAATATCTTGATACTTCGATGTCTACAGACGGAATAAAAGAGCTTACTTACGAAATAACTAAGGATGCAGATTCAAATTATCAAAAAGCTAAAGCTATTGAGACGTATCTAAGAACTTATAAATATGATAAATCCGTTGATTTAAGAGATAAAGAGAATTATATCGATTCCTTTATCTTTGACACAAAGAGCGGATACTGTGTTCATTTTGCATCAGCAATGGTTCTTATGCTAAGAGATGCTGGTATTCCTGCCAGATATGTCAGCGGATATATGCATAAAACAGAATCTAAGAACGTCATGGGAAGCGAAGCACACGCTTGGGTTGAAGCCTATATCGAAGGGCTAGGTTGGATGACCTTTGAACCAACTGCTGGAAATCCAACCTCCGAAGATCTTACATGGGGACGTAAACCTAAAAAGCAAAAGACAGAAGAGGAACTAGAAGCAGAAAATGAAGATTATATAGATCCGCTAGAAGAATATTTAAATAATCTCGATTATTCACAAATTGACGATTCATCTAAGGATAAATCAAAAGAGAATAAGAAGGTTGATATTAATATTCTTAAAACAGTTCTTCTATATTCCGGAGTTATCCTTGGTGTAGCGATATTTGTTATAATAATAATCATTATTTCAAGGATAATATGGTTTAGAACCCTTACACCTGAGAAAAAGCTGACAGAGATAGTAAAGAAGACCTGTAAGAAAATCGAGAAAAATATAGATAATGAAGAAGCTTTAATAAAACTGAGAGCTAACGACGGTTCTCTATATAACTATTTAGATTATATAGAAGCAGAGGATAAAGAGAAATATAAGGAGCTATTTGATCTCTATTATAAATATAGATTCAAAGGAACCAGCATATCCGAGGAAAATATTACAAAATATAATACTTTCAAATAAGAACACAATAATAGCATTATTACACTATATAAAGTATTATTACTTGACATCCATGATCAAGTTTGTTATTATATCGTCGTTGTAAAGGAGAAATGCTTGTCATTATGGAAGAAAGATTAAGACAATCTTTACTATATGATTTCTACGGCGAGTTACTTACAGATCATCAGAAGTCAGTTTTTTCTGCGGCAATATTTGATGATATGAGCTATTCTGAACTTGCTGAGGAGTTTGATTGTTCCAGACAAGCAGCATTTGACTTAATTAGAAGAATTAATAAGAAGCTTGAAGGCTATGAGGAGAGACTCGGACTACTGGAAAGGTTTACAGTAGCACAAGGCAAAATGAAAGAGCTTAAGGCTTCAGTAATAGAAATGAATGACACACTTGAGAATTCTAAGATAGATAAATCTATAAAGAATAACCTTAATAGTCATTTACAGGAAATAACCAATTTATCCAGTGAGATATTTGATAAGTTTTAAATCAGGAGAATATAATGGCATTTGACAGCTTAAGCGATAAGATGCAAGGGGTGTTCAAGAAGCTTAGAAGTAAGGGACTTCTGGATGAGGCTGATGTTAAAGAAGCCATGAAAGAGGTCAAGAGAGCACTTCTTGAGGCCGATGTAAACTTTAAAGTCGTTAAAAACTTTGTGAATTCAGTAACTGAAAAAGCTATTGGTGAAGACGTCATGAAGGGACTTAATCCTGGACAGATGGTCATCAAGATAGTTAAGGAAGAGCTTGTAACTCTCATGGGGGAAGAAGTTGTTGAAATGAAGCTTCTCCCAAGCAACGAGCAGACTATCATTATGATGTGTGGTCTTCAGGGTGCTGGTAAAACAACCACAATAGCTAAGCTGGCTGGTCAGTTTAAGAATAAGGGCAAGAAACCTCTTCTGGTTGCCTGCGATATTTATAGACCTGCAGCTATAGAACAGTTAAAAACGAACGGTGAAAAGGTTGGAGTTCCAGTTTTTGAGATGGGAACTGATCATAAGCCGGTTGAGATAGTAACAGAAGCTCTTAAATATGCAAAGGATCATAATATAAATCTTGTATTTATAGATACCGCTGGTCGTCTTCATATCGATACAGAAATGATGGACGAGCTAAAGGATGTTAAAGAGAATATCGACGTTACTTATACACTTCTGACCGTAGATGCAATGACAGGTCAGGATGCCGTAAATGTTGCTAAGACATTTAATGAGGAAATAGGTGTAGATGGCGTTGTTCTTACAAAGCTGGATGGAGATACAAGAGGTGGTGCTGCACTTTCAATTAAGGCAGTAACAGGAAAGCCTATTATGTACGCCGGTATGGGCGAGAAGCTTACAGATCTGGAGCCTTTCTATCCGGACCGTATGGCCAGTCGAATCCTTGGAATGGGGGATGTTGAAACCCTTATAGAAAAGGCACAGGCTGCTATCGATGAAGATCAAGCTAAACGAATGGAAGAGAAGATGCGTAAAGCTGAATTTGATTTCAACGATTTCCTTGATCAGCTTGAGCAGATAAATAAAATGGGTGGTGTAAACGACCTCATGAATATGATTCCGGGCATGAGTCAAAAGCTTGGAAATGTCGAAATAGATGAGGATGCACTTACTAAACCTAAGGCTATTATCCAGTCAATGACTGCTGAAGAGAGGTCTAATCCGGATCTTATAAATGTTAGTCGCAAGCAGAGAATTGCAAAGGGCTGTGGACTCGATATAGCTGAAGTTAACAGATTCATGAAGCAGTTCGAGCAGTCCCGTAAGATGATGAAACAAATGTCCAATATGATGGGCGGTAAGGGAAGCAAGAAACGCCGTAGAGGCGGAATGAGATTCCCATTTGGTTTTTAATTAATGATAAGTAGCCACATAGATGGTTTACAATATAATTTATTTTATTTCATGGAGGAATATAAAAATGGCAGTAAAAATCAGATTAAGAAGAATTGGTTACAAGAAGCACCCTATTTACAGAGTAGTAGTTGCTGATTCAAGAACAGCTAGAGATGGAAAGGTTATCGATGAAATCGGTTCATATGATCCAAATCAGGAGCCTTCACTTTTCAAGGTTGATGAAGAAGCAGCTAAGAAGTGGTTAGAAAATGGTGCTCAGCCTACAGAAAGAGTAGCTAAACTTCTCAAGGAAGCTGGTGTAGAGAAATAAATAGCCTGGAGGTAATCGCAAGTGAAAGATTTAGTTGAACTTATCGCAAAATCTCTTGTCGACAATCCAGATAGTGTTGTAGTAAAAGAAACTACTGATGATAATACTATCAACATCGAGCTTACAGTGGCTCCTGAAGATATGGGTAAGGTTATAGGTAAGGGCGGACGTATCGCAAAATCTATAAGAACAGTAGTAAAAGCTGCTGCATCTAAAGGCGACAAAAAGGTTATTGTAGATATTAGATAAATGTAAGCCGTGGCTAGTCCACGGCTTAGTTAAATTATAGTTTATTTTTTATCAGGGGAAATCTAATGAATGATTATTTTAGAATCGGCCAGTTTACATCAGTTCATGGTGTAAAGGGCGAAATATCTCTATATCCAACAACTGATGATTTAGAGAGATTTAGAGAATTAAAGGAATGCTATATTCTTAAGAACGGTGAATATACACTCCTTCATGTAACAGGCTGTAAATATAAAAAGAATATGCCTATACTAAAATTTGAAGAATATAATAGCATAGAAGAGGTTGAAGCATTAAAGGGTTCTGATTTATATGTGGATAGAGAACACGCCATACCTCTTGAAGATGGCGAGTTTTATCTGGCCGACACAATTGGCTTCAAGGTTATTTCTAAAGGAGAAACAATTGGAGAAGTCGCTGATTATACTGAAAATGAAGCGGACCAAACTATTTTTATAGTTAAATGCACGGATGGAACAGAGAAATATATTCTTGATATACCTGAATTTATTAAGAATGTTGATATAGAAGAAGGAACTATAGAAGTGAATTTAGTTAAGGGAATGTAAGACATTTTCAAAAACTTATATATTTAAGGGACAATAATATGAATTATCATGTAATGACTCTATTTCCAGAGCTTATCGAAGCTGCTATGAATCATAGTATCATGGGAAGAGCTCTAAGTAATGGTATAATCACTCTGAATACTGTTAATTTCAGAGAGTTTGCCCAGAATAAAACTAAACATGTAGATGATTATATATATGGCGGTGGTTCAGGTATGCTTATTCAGGCTGAACCTGTATGGCTATGTTATAAAGACCTTATTTCTAAGATAGGTCATAAGCCTAGAGTACTTTATATGTCACCAAGAGGTAAGACCTTTGATCAAGCTATGGCTAACGAACTTGCTAAAGAAGAAGATATCATTTTCCTTTGCGGACATTATGAAGGAATAGACGAAAGGGCTATCGAGCTAATCGAGCCAGAATATGTATCTATTGGCGATTTCGTGCTTACAGGCGGAGAGCTTCCATCCGTACTTATGATGGACGCTATAACCAGACAGATAAGTGGTGTACTTGGAAGCGACGACAGCGCTATAGATGAGTCCTTTTATAATGGACTACTTGAATACCCTCAGTACACTAGACCTCCAGTATATGAAGGGCTAGAGGTGCCACAGGTACTTATGTCTGGTAATCATAAGTTGATAGCTGAGTGGAGAGAGCAAAAAGCTCTTGAAATCACTGAAAAATATAGGCCAGATCTATACGAAGAATATAAAAATAAATAAGTCGTAATTTTGACACTATATTGCTATTGTGGTAAAATATAGAGCGTTAAAGAACAAATCTTACATAAGAGGAGAACTATTAATTATGAAGAAAAGAATACTTGCATTAGTTCTTGCTACAGCTATGATTTTCAGTGTAGTTGGTTGTGGAAAGAAGAAGGATAAGGACGAAGCTACTGGAGCAAGCGTACAGGAAGAAATCGTTAAACTAGTTAATGAAGATCTTCCAGGTATAGCTGCTGACAGAGATAACGCAGTATCAATATATAATGATTATTTTAAAGATTCATCAAGTCAGGATTCCGAGAGTTGGAAAACAAAGCTTGAGAGTGAAGCACTAACTTCATATGATACATATCTTGCTAATCTTGATGCGCTTACTTACGAAAATGCTGAGGTTCAGAATCTGAAAGATCTTTTTGCTAAGTCTGCTTCAAGTCAGAGAGACGCAATTCAGTGTGTTGTTGATGCAATTAATAACCTTGATAGTGCAAAGCTTGGTGAAGCATCACAGTGCATCGATGACTCAGAGACATATCTGAAAATGTATGAGGATGAGCTTAAGCGCCTATGTGAAACATATAATATCGAGATTATTGGTGAATTCCAGTCATCAAAGCTGGTTGATGCTTCTACTGGAGATGCATCTGCTACTGATCCGGAATAATATTTTAGGACAAGTGGTATGTAGCCACTTGTCCTTTTTAGAAATATTGGGGGTATAAGAAATGGGAGATACAAAAATACTTGTTGTAGATGATGAACCAAGACTACGTAAGCTTGTTAAGGATTTCCTTGCAAAGAATAATTACTATGTAATGGAAGCTAGTGACGGCGAAGAGGCTTACAATATCTTTGCTAATAATAGTGATATATCACTTATCATTATGGACGTAATGATGCCTAAAATGGATGGATATGAAGCCAGTAAGGCTATCAGAGAGATATCAAAGGTTCCAATTATTATGCTTACAGCTAAATCAACTGAGAAAGATGAGCTAAAAGGCTTCGAAATTGGAGTCGATGAATATATTACAAAGCCTTTCAGTCCTCAGATACTTGTTGCCAGAGTCGAGGCGGTTCTAAGACGTACCGGCGGAGATGAGAAGGATGACCTTCTTGAATCGGGAGGAATCGTAATCGACAAAGTAGCGCATAGAGTTACAATTGATGGTGAAGAAATAGAGCTTTCCTTCAAGGAATTTGAACTTCTCGAATACTTTATAACCAATGAAGGTAGAGCACTTACAAGAGATAACATTTTAAACCGAGTTTGGAATTATGACTATTTTGGTGATGCCAGAACCATAGATACTCACGTTAAGAAGCTCCGTGCTAAAATGGGATTAAAGGGAGCTTATATCAAGACAATCAGAGCTGTAGGATATAAATTCGAGGTTAATTAGTGATGAATTCACGTTTTAGACAATCTATTAGATTCAAGATTGCAATAATGGTTTTTATTGTAACTCTTATTACGATTGTCATTTCCTGGACTTTCAGTAATCGTTTTATTGATCAGTTCTATATAACACATACCAAGAATATGCTTGTTCAGACTTATAATTCCTGTAATGATTTTATTAATGATGATGAAAGCATACTACTTATTAAAAATAACGAGATAGAGAGCTTATATGGATATATTGAGAATCCGTCCGGAGCGTCTGTTTTCCTTATTAATCCTAAAGATTTTGATATATTTTCATCTGTTAAAATGAACGAACAGTCTGTTATGGGACTTAAAGCTTTGGTTGATTCCTATGATATGGATTCACTAAAATATAAGCCTAAAAGGTATGTGATAGTTCAGAATAAGACTGAATATGGTACAGGTAATGAACGTCAAACGGGTACCTATTATGACCTTATAGGTCTTCTTGATAATGATTATATAGTTGTTATCAGAACTTCTGTAGATAGTATAACTGAAAGTATTGATTTTGCTTCAAGAATGTTCACCAGTATTGCATTTGCGCTTCTTATTTTCGAGCTTCTTGTAGTTCTTATTATTTCGAATATATTCTCGCGTCCTATTATTGAAATGAATAGGGTTGCCCGAAGAATGGCAAATATGGATTTCAGTGCCAGAGTCGAGATTAAGAGTAGAGATGAGATAGGTGAGCTTGGCGAAAGTATGAATAACCTGTCGAATACACTTGAGCTTTCTATTAAGGATCTTAAGAATGCAAATATTGAACTTTCCAATGATATCCGCAAGAAGGAACAGATTGAGGAGATGAGAAGCGACTTCCTGTCACACGTATCCCACGAGCTTAAAACTCCTCTGGCCATTATTCAAGGATATGCAGAAGGTCTTAAGAGTGGTGTCGCCACAGAGCCGGAGGATATAGCTTATTATTGCGATGTTATCTCTGATGAAGCTTCGAAAATGAATGAGCTCGTTATGAAGCTTATTGATCTTAATCAGCTGGAGACCGGCGATGACATTTCCATCGAAAGATTCGATATTACTAAGCTAATAAGAGTTATTATTAAGAATTCATCTGTTCTTGTTCAGGATAATGTTAATATCATTTTCAATGAAATAAATGAACATTATGTTTGGGCTGACAGCTTCATGATAGAAGAGGTTATTACAAATTATCTTACAAATGCTATTCACTACGTCAAGGAAGATGGCGAGATTAAGGTTTGGATAGATGACAAGGGTGATGTATTAAGAGTTAATGTTTATAATGATGGTAACAACATAGCAGATGACGATCTGGAGAAGCTATTTATCAAGTTCTACAAGACAGATGCTGCAAGAACCAGAAGCTATGGAGGTTCCGGAATAGGACTGTCAATCGTTGCCGCTATTATGAAAGCTCACAATAAGGATTATGGTGTATATAATACTGATGGTGGTGTTGTGTTCTATTTCGAACTTGATACAAATAACTCAGTATGATAAACTTAAAAATGTCTAATAAATGAGAAGGAGGGGTGTCTCGTGAAGGAAAATGTTTATATTGAGTTCTATGGTGAACAGGTTTCACAAAGTGAGTTGATTACAGAGGCTAAAAAAATCTGGAAAGATCTTGGCAAAAAGGCCTCAGACTTAAAGAAGTTGGAACTGTATATTAAACCAGAGGACGACAGAGTTTATTACGTATTTAATGGGAAGACAGCTGGTTCATTTCCTATTATCAACACACAGAATGATTTTTAAGTAAAGATAAACAGCTTTCGGGGTACATTCGGAAGCTGTTTATTAATGTAGAGGATAATTATGATATCAATAATAGATTATGATGCAGGTAATATAAAAAGCGTTGAGAAGGCTATTAATTTCCTGGGCGAAGAGGCAGAAATTACAAGTGACAAGGACAGGATAATGGCTAGTGATGGGGTGATACTTCCAGGTGTTGGTGCATTTGGCGTAGCTATGGATAAACTCCGTGCCAGAGGCCTTGTGGAGACCATAAAGGAATATGTTTCAACCGGTAAGCCCTTCCTTGGCATATGTCTTGGACTTCAGCTTCTTTTTGATGAAAGCAATGAAACTCCAGGTGAAAAAGGTCTTGGATTACTTGAAGGTAAGATCAAGAGGATTCCTTCAGAATATGCTGATGGTTCGACACTCAAGGTTCCTCATATAGGCTGGAATAGTATAGAGATTAATCCTTCAAGTAAACTGATGAAAGGAATTGCTAATGGCTCGTATGTATATTTTGTTCATTCCTTTTATCTTGAGGCTGCTGATATAAGTGATGTTATTGCAACTACAGAATACGGTGTTAAGATTCATGCAGCAGTTGAAAGAGGTAATATAATGGCGACACAGTTCCATCCTGAAAAGAGTTCAGATGTTGGCCTGAAAATCCTAAGTAACTTTATAGAAATGACTAAAAGAGTGGAGGGTAAATAAATGCATACAAAAAGAATAATCCCTTGCCTGGATGTTAAGGACGGAAGAGTTGTTAAAGGTATTAATTTCGTGGACCTAATTGATGCAGGAGATCCTGTTGAATGTGGAAAGGCCTATGATAAAGCAGGTGCAGACGAGCTGGTCTTTCTGGATATCACAGCATCCTCTGATAAGAGAAACATAATGGCGGATATGGTTAGACGTGTAGCTGAAACTGTATTCATACCATTTACAGTAGGTGGCGGAATCAGATCTATAGATGATTTTAGAGCAATCCTACGAGAAGGCGCTGATAAAGTTTCTGTTAATTCAGCCGCTATAGATAATCCATCACTTATAAGTGAGGCTGCAGATGTATTCGGTAGTCAATGCGTAGTTGTGGCTATAGATGCACGTAGACGCCGTGTTGGTAAGGCTGCAGATCCTTCACTAAGCTATTCTGAAAGTATAAAAATAAATGATGAATGGACCCCGGCTGACGGCTGGACTGTATATAAGAACGGTGGTAGAGTTGATATGCAGATTGATGCAGTCGAGTGGGCAATCAAGGCTGTAGAGCTGGGTGCAGGCGAGATACTTCTAACAAGTATGGATGCCGATGGTACCAAGGCTGGCTATGATATAGAACTAACAAGGACTATTGCTGAAAATGTAAATGTACCTGTTATAGCCTCCGGTGGTGCCGGAACAATGGAGCATTTTAAGGATGCCCTGACAGCGGGAGAAGCAGATGCCGCCCTTGCAGCAAGCCTATTCCATTTCAAAGAACTTGAAATTAAAGAAGTAAAAAAATACTTGGCTGCGAACAACATTCCTGTAAGACTATAGTGTGCAAATAGGGACGGCCCTATATACTCACACTCCATTGATATCATTTTTGAATATAGAGGATCATGCCGGGGCCGAGGTTATCAGTTGGGCGGGCTATAAAGCCACATCTTTCATAGAAACCTTCGCGTCCTTTGGCACACATAAGAGCTAACATTATCTGCTCACCGTTAGTGGCGAGAGAGGATACATAGTTCTTAAGGTGCATCATAAGGGCTGATCCAACGCCTTTGCCGTGGTATTCAGGTAAAACGATAAGATCCTGTATATAACATATTACAGCACCGTCTCCAACGATTCTTCCCATACCAATAAGCTTTCCTTCGTCATATGCAGATATCTGGTACATACAATTAACAAGTGCCAGCTCAGCCTGTCTATCTGTCAGTTTTCTCCAACCAACAGCATCTCTTAAATTCTGATATTCTGCGATAGATAGTCTATCTTCTGTAAATTTAATCATTCATATTCTCCTTAGCGGCTGCAAGCATAAGCTTGATTCGATTTATCTGATTAACTTCTGAAGCTCCCGGATCGAAATCGATAGGAGTAATATTTGCATCTGGATAAACAGTTCGAAGCTTCTTAATTACACCTTTACCGATTATATGATTTGGAAGACATGCAAATGGCTGACAGCATACAATATTTGGAGCACCTTCCTTAATAAGCTCCACCATTTCTCCGGTCAGGAACCAGCCTTCACCAGTTTCATTTCCGATTGAAACAATTGGTCTTGCATATGATGCAATAGTAGCAATTGGGGTTGGTGGTTCGAATCTTTTACTTTCTTTAAGTGCTTTACTCATAGGATTTCTAAGCTTTTCAAGTATATCTATCAGCATATTACTGATTTTAGCTGATTTCTTAGTCTTTCCAAGATATTCATATTTATAATTCGAGTTGTAAGCACTGTAGAAGAGGAAATCAAGCAGATCTGGCATAACAGCCTCAGCGCCTTCTGACTCTAGCAGATCAACCAGGTGATTATTTGCTGAAGGAAGGAACTTAACAAGTATTTCGCCAACTATACCAACTCTAGGCTTACGAACATTATCGTTAAGTGGAATATTATCGAAATCACGTACTATGTCTCTAACAATTTTCTTGAAGTTATGAGAACCTCTATTTATATCTCTTATGCAGATCTTTTCCCATTTCTTATGAAGCTTATTAACAGATCCTGGAACCTTTTCATAAGGTCTGGTTCTATAAACAACTCTCATGAAGAGGTCTCCGTACATAACAGCATGCATACAGCATTTAAGACCTTTAAGGTTTATCTTTAGACCAGAGTTCTTCTCAAGTCCCTGGGCACTAATAGAAACCACAGGAATCTGACCATATCCGGACTTTGCAAGAGCTCGTCGAATAAAGCCGATGTAGTTTGTGGCACGGCAACCACCACCTGTCTGAGTAATTGCAACAGCCAGCTTATCTACATTATATTTTCCAGATTCAATTGCCTCCATCAGCTGTCCCACAACGATAATTGAAGGGTAGCAGGCATCATTATTAACGAATCTAAGTCCCTCATCAATCGTGCTCTTAGTAGCATCCGGAAGCATCACGAAGTTAACGTGGAAATGTCTCATAGCTGCCTGGAGCATCTTGAAATGAATAGGGGACATCTGAGGACAAAGAACAGTGTAATCATCCCTCATATTCTTAGTGAATTCAATCCTTTCAAGAGCTGTAGAGCAGTCAATTGGTTTGAAATGTTTCTTCTCGCGAACCTTCATGGCTGATAGAAGAGAACGAATTCTGATTCTGGCAGCGCCAAGGTTTGAAACCTCATCTATCTTAAGAACTGTATATATTTTATTTGAATTTGAAAGTATATCCTTTACGCAGTCCGTTGTAACAGCATCAAGTCCACAACCAAAGGAGAAGAGCTGTATAAGTTCAAGATTAGTCTTGGTCTTAACATAGTTAGCAGCCTTATATAGTCTGGAATGGTACATCCACTGATCTGATACAATAAGTGGTCTGTCAACCTCACCTAAATGAGCGATTGAATCCTCAGAAAGTACGGCAACACCATATGAATTAATAAGCTCTGGTATACCATGATTTATCTCAGGATCTACATGATATGGACGACCAGCAAGAACTATACCAACCTTACCTGTTTCATTTAAGAACTTAAGTGTTTCCTCGCCCTTCTTACGAACATCTGCCTTAACATTTTCCGCCTCAATATAGGCCTTATCTATAGCATTACTGATTTCCTCGCGAGTTACATCAGTATACTTGGAAAATTCTCTAAACATACGGTCCTTCAGAGCCAGCTTATTATCCAGAGCAAGGAAAGGCCTGATATAAGTGATGTGTTCTGTTTCAAGCTCCTCCATATTATTCTTTATATTCTCTGAATATGAAGTAACTATAGGACAGTTGTAATGATTGTTAGCATCCGGAGTCTCATTCATCTCATAAGGAATACATGGATAGAATATAGTTTTGAGACCATTTTTAATAAGCCACATAACATGACCATGACTCATCTTAGCCGGGTAACACTCAGTATCACTAGGTATAGACTCAATACCCATCTGATATATATTCTTATCTGACTTAGGAGAGAGAATAACTCTATATTTTAGTTCTGTCAGGAAGGTGAACCAGAAAGGATAATTCTCATACATATTCAGAACTCTTGGAACACCCACCTCACCACGAGTCGCCTCTTCAGGAGAAAGTGGCTCGTAGTTAAATATTCTATTAAACTTATATTCATAGAGGTTTGGAAGATTTTCCTTATTCTTCTTAAGTCCAAGACCTCTTTCGCATCTATTACCTGTAATAAAACGTCTATTACCTGTGAACTTATTTATTGTAAGCAGACAATTGTTGGTACATTTACCGCATCTGGCCATCTGAGTTTCGTAAGTGAGTGCATTAACATCCTCAGATGGAAGAGTTGTTGACTCAAAACCATCCTCATAGTTATCTCTTGCAATAAGAGCCGCACCAAAGGCGCCCATAATACCTGCAATATCAGGACGTATAGCCTGAGCACCCGAAACAAGCTCGAAAGCTCTAAGTACAGCATCATTATAAAATGTACCACCCTGAACAACTATCTGCGATCCTAGCTGTTTAGGATCTGTAAGCTTGATAACCTTGAGAAGTGCATTCTTTATAACAGAATAAGCAAGTCCGGCAGAGATATCTTCAACTGAAGCGCCTTCCTTTTGAGCCTGTTTAACCTTTGAATTCATGAAAACAGTACATCTCGAACCAAGATCAATTGGACTCTTGGCAAAAAGAGCAATTTTAGCAAAGTCCTTAACCTGGTAATCGAGAGAGTTGGCAAAGGTTTCTATAAAGGAGCCACATCCAGAGGAACAGGACTCATTAAGCATTACATTATCTACGACACCTTCCTTGATTTTGATACATTTCATATCCTGGCCACCAATATCAAGGATTGTATCAACCTCTGGATTAAAGAAAGCAGCGGCAGTATAGTGAGCTATAGTCTCAACCTCGCCATAATCAAGATTGAAAGCAGACTTAAGCAGAGCTTCACCATAACCGGTTGAACAGCTTCCTGCAATCTTTACACCTTCAGGCAGTAAACTATATATTTCCTTCATGGCCTTGATAGTTGTATTAACAGGGCTACCATTATTATTGCTGTAGAAATCATATAGAAGCTCGCCTCTTTCTCCGATAAGTGCAAGCTTTGTAGTGGTAGAACCGGCATCTATACCAAGGAATACATTTCCCTTATAAGTACTAAGGTCTCCACGTCTAACCTTGTAATTAGCCATTCTGTCAGAGAATTCTTTATAATCCTTTTCGGACTCGAAGAGAGGATCAAGACGATTAACCTCAACCTCAATCTTAAGCTCTGGTGTAAGTTTATCAGCAAGAGCCTGAAGAGTAATTACATTATCATCTTCAGCGTGAAAAGCTGCGCCAGAAGCTGCAAATAGATGTGAATTATCTGGAACAATAGCATGTTCCTCATCGAGATTTAATGTATCAATAAATCTTTCTCTTAATTGATCAAGAAAATGAAGAGGACCGCCAAGAAATGCAACATAGCCTCTGATAGGCTTACCACAGGCGAGTCCTGATATAGTCTGATTTACAACAGCCTGGAATATAGAAGCTGAAAGGTTAGGCTTTGTAGCTCCTTCGTTGATAAGAGGCTGAATATCAGTTTTTGCAAAAACTCCACATCGAGCAGCTATAGGATGAATGGTATCATAATCCTTAGCAAGAGTATTAAGTCCAGATGCATCTGTCATAAGAAGAGCAGCCATTTGGTCTATAAAAGAGCCTGTACCACCGGCACAAACTGAATTCATTCTTTGTTCAATTCCATGTTTGGAGAAGTAAATGATCTTAGCATCCTCACCACCAAGCTCAATAGCAACCTGAGTCTTTGGCGCATAAGTCTTGAGGGCACTGGATACACAAACCACCTCCTGCTCAAAAGGGATATCAATTACATTGGATAGAGCGAGACCGCCAGAACCGGTGATACATGCTGAAACCTCTGTATCCCCAATAGACTTAACTGCATTTTCCAGCAATTCTTTAAGAGTTTCCTTTATTTTTGCGAAATGTCTCTGATACTCCGAATAGAGTATCTTGTTTTGTTCGTCAATTATAGCAATTTTAACTGTTGTAGAGCCTATATCAATTCCAAGATGTTTCAAGATGATTGTCTCCTTTTAATATTTTTTCTACTTATTTAAATGCTTTCACATAGTCCATGATATTATAATGCATTGATTTGTTTATTTCAATCCAAATATACAGTTACTATTTCTTGAGTTTTAAGGCGTTTTATCGTATAATTTAGTTTGTTATTTTGTGTCCATTGGACATAGTTTACTAACAGAGGATTAACATGAATAAAACAACTAAGTTCTTAAAAAAACATGAAGATTTCGGCATCCCATATCTATATTTTATAATAATGATATGTACAATAATGGGATATATTCTTAGGTATTCAGCTCCCGAAGCATACTTGAAACTGCTTCTTAATCCATATGAGGCAATTGTAAATCGTCAGTATTGGCGATTCTTTACATGGATATTCACCGTTCCTTATGAGATTGGTGGGTCCCTTTGGATGATGCTAATACTTCCAATCAACCTTTACTTCTATTACACAATTGGTAGAAGACTTGAGATGTATTGGGGAAGACTGATGTATAACCTGTATGTTTTAGGCGGTTTTCTGTTAATAAATATCTTTGTTATTCTTGGCGGGATTCTTAAGTATAATCTTGGTCTATTTAAATCAACTATGTTTATCACTGATGAACTGTATGCCGGCACCAATATCATGAGATTCGTATATATTAGCATATTCCTTGCTTTCACGGTTATAGGCGGAGATGGAATCGTATATATGTATTTTGTTCTACCACTAAAAATGAAATGGCTGGGATATATAGATCTGCTAATACTTCTGTATTATTTCATAATTGGTGGCTTGTTTACTAAGCTTATTGTTGTCGCTTCAATACTTAATTATTTCATTTACTTCTTCATCAATAAGAAGCGTTATATTCCTAGTCCTTCCGACCTAAAGAGGAAAAGAAAGTTTAAGAGTGCTTATAAGCCTAAGAGTTCGAAGCCAAAGGATATTAAATATAATTCTGACGGAACGATTAAGTTCCCGGGTTCTTCGAAAATAATACCTCCCGGATACGGTAATCCAACGGGTATTTCAATACATAAATGCGCTGTATGTGGCAGAACAGAGAATGATGATCCAAATCTTGAATTCAGATTCTGCTCAAAATGTAATGGCAATTATGAATATTGTTCTGATCATTTATATACCCACGAGCATATTCAGTAATTGAACTCTTTAAGAATAAACTCTTTATGAATAAATAACTTTAGGAAAAATCACTTTAAGAAAGACAGGTAATTAAAATGAAAAAGACAGGCAAAATACTACTCACAGATATAAATGCTGATAGAGATAGAGAAAATGCCCTTTTAAAATATCAAAAGCTTACAGCTGCTTCCTTTGAAAATTATGCAACTATCAAGCTATCTATGAACCTTTTCACAATGTTTGAAATGTCAGAAGATATCAGCCTTGATAGAAGAGATGAAATTGAAGACTATATAGACATAATCAATATGGCTCTAAGAAAAATCTATGTTGACAAAGAGCAGGCAGATGCTGAGACAATTAAGTCGATAACAGATATTAGAGATAGTATCACTCGAAATATGAAAATACTTACTTTCTATACAGATGCTTTAGAAGTATATGAATATATACTTAACCGTAAGGAACCGGCACTTAAAGGATTTGTAAACGAAGAAATCAATCTGGAGCAGCTGGCAAATAACATGTTTGAGTTTGTTTTCTCAGAGGATGATACAATGCTTATCAACTCTAGAATAAAGGATTTTACAGCTCAGCTTCCTGTCAGAATGTCCAGAGATCATTTCTTTAATATAATTGAGAATTCAATCGCACTATATAAGGGTAGTGAGAAAAGGTCAGTGCTAGACTATACAGCGTCTATTAGGGACTCAGCGCTTATTAATATTCCTGAAGGAATAGAAGAGGCTTATCCTGACCTCTATAAGACGTATGTGACTCTTAGGGATGCTGATTATATAAAGCTTGATGAAAAGACATTTGATGAGCTTTCAGGGCTTATCACAGACGCATCCGAATCCATTCAATCTGCTGTAACTAATTACCTGATGCTTACAGAGATAATAAATGACGTACTTGTAATTCTATATACAAATCCAATCACAGATAAGGGGTATCTTGATGAAAAGTACGAGGTTGCCGCTAGAATCATTGGAGAGATAGTAAGTGCTGATGACATTTATGAGGCAGCAGATACATTTGATAAACTATTTATCGAGCTTGAAGGTGTACAGGAGAGTTCTTATGAGGACCTTGCATTCCTAGCCAGCAATCTTGATGAACTAAAGAATAGCTACTACGAAATATATGGCGAGGATGTAAAGAATAATTTTGATTCTTTAAATAAAGCCGACAGACTTACTTCAACATCTCTCTTTATGGATATAGATGAATCTGAATTTACCGTAGTTGTAGATGAGGCAGATGAAGTCTTTATCAAAGAAGAGACAGATGAACTGATAAATGATATAAAAGAAAGCTTTAAAACTCTTGGAAAAATGCAGAGAAGAAGTATCATGGCTAAAATACTTGCTCAAATGCCTGTATTCTTTAATTCCAAGGATGAGATACTGGAATACTTTAGTTATGCCCTAAACAGCTGTGCAGATATGTCTGAGCTCACAGCCTGCGAAGGACTGGTAAATGAATTAATGGGATGATAAATGAAATTCAAATTAGCAGACAATATATATACTAAGGCTGAAAAAGAAAAAAAGTTCCGTAAAGAGCTTATATCTATAAAACTTAAGAGACCGGTTAATAATCTCTATGTTGTCACAACACCTCTGTTCGATGCAGGAATAATGGAGATATATAACTACAACGAACTGCTTCAGCCTTATTATAAGAAAAAGAAGGTAACCATTAATATTCTTGGCGTATCATCTAGTAGAGAGCACGCTAAAGAATTAGTACGCGATATTCTTGAGGATACATATAATGAATATGGATCCGCAGATATCAATAAATATTTCGGATTGGAAAAAGCAATATGACGATATTTCTTGCCATTCTAAAGGTAATAGGAATAATTCTTCTGGTAATACTTGGTCTGATCCTTTTGATTCTAGCTTTAGTACTATTTACTCCAATAAGCTACAGACTTTCTGCAAATCATAATGAAGAGAATACAGCCGCTAAAGCTAAGATAGGGTTTTTGATAATCAGAGGAATTGTTGAATATAATAAGGGGTCTGGGCTGGACTATGCTGTAAAGCTTCTATGCTTCAAGATATATCCAGGTAAAGAAAAGCCTGAAGAAGACGCTGACTTTGAAGAAGGCGATGTTCTGGATATGAATCCTGATTACAAATCAGATGACGAAGAAGCCGAGACTTCTAATGATGCTGAGGCTGAAATAAGTGTGAATGATGAGACTGAAGAAACAGATGCACAAGAAACTTCGAATGATTCATCAGCCGAAATAATCGCAATTAATGAAGCCGAAGACACAGATATAATTGAAACTCCGAAGAATTCATCAAATGATATAAATATAATTGATGAAACTGAGATTACAGAATCAGAAGAAATACAGGAGATAGATGAGATAGAGAAGGAAAAGGTTCCACTCTCTGAAAAAATAGACGAAGGTCTGGATAAGCTTGATAATAAGCTGACAGAACTGGATAACAAAAAGAATGACTTAACAACCAAATATGATCACGTAATGCAGTTCCTGGATAAAGAATATGTAAGAAGAACCATTACGCGAGCATTAAAGGTTCTAAAGAGATTCTTCGGAACTATAAAGCCAAAGAAGAGTAAGGGATATTTAAGAATGGGACTTAACTCCTCAGCAGATACAGGAATGATGCTTGGAAAAATGTCCAGCTTTTATCCTCTATATGGCAAATGGCTTACAGTAGAGCCTGACTTCTATAACAAGGTTATCGAGGGCGATATAGATATAAAGGGACGAATATATATATTCAGATTTGTTTTCCCGGTTCTCAGAATTTTAATCAGTAGAGATTTCTGGAAAACATATAAATTATCTAAGAAAATATAGAATTTAAAATAATTATAATCACAAGACAACTAATCAAATTCAGATATTTCATAAATGGAGGTTACTATGGCAAACGGAAATGATTTCAATTCAACAATCAATTCACTTTTCAAAGGAATGGATGCATTTCTAACATCAAAATCAGTAGTGGGAGAACCTATTCAGGTGGGTGACACAACTATCATCCCTCTCTGTGATGTTAACTTCGGCGTAGGCGCAGGTGCTTATGGAGGCAAGAGATCCGACTACGCCGGAGGTGGAATGGGCGGAAAGCTGTCACCTACATCAATTATTGTAATTAAAAATGGATATACAGAGATAATTAATGTTAACGAAGATAAGGGTTCACTTGGAAAGGTTCTTGAAATGATCCCTGGGGTAGCTGAGAAGCTTAAGCAGATCATCAAGAAGGATGGAGTAACTGACGAAGAAATGTCTGAAATAGAGGATATCATTAAGGATATGCCTGATGAAGAAATATAAAAAGAGCCTTAAGGGCTCATTAGATTTGCCGGCGGCGGGGGTCGAACCCGCACGGTGCTCACACACCAACAGATTTTGAGTCTGCCTTGTCTGCCAATTCCAACACGCCGGCTGATTAACAAACGAAATCTTAACATATCAAAAAATTATTGTCAATTATGAAAGGAATAAGAGTAATGAACATATTGGTTACAGGTGGTACCGGTTACATAGGTTCACATACAGTAGTTGAACTGATCAAAGCAGGACATCAGGTGGTAATATTTGATAATCTTTATAATTCAAAAGAAATAACACTAGATTATATTGAAAAAATAACAGGAATAAGGCCTAAGTTCTACAAGGCTGATATGCTTATTCCGGAAGAGATGGAAGTGATTTTCCAGGAAAATACATTTGATGCAGTAATACATTTTGCCGGTCTTAAGGCGGTTGGTGAGTCGGTAAAGCTTCCACTTAAATATTATGAAAATAACATTTCAGGAACCATTAATCTATGTAAGTTGATGGATAAATATGGCTGCAAGAAGATCATTTTCTCATCCTCAGCAACAGTTTATGGTTCACCTAAGAGTTGTCCGATAACAGAGGATTTCCCACTTTCTACAACAAATCCTTATGGTACTACAAAGCTTTATCTGGAGAGAATTCTAAGTGATCTGACTGTTCCGGATCCTGAATGGAAGGTTATACTTCTTAGATACTTTAATCCAATTGGAGCTGATGAGAGTGGTCTTATAGGTGAATCCCCAAATGGTATTCCTAATAATCTTATGCCTTATATTATTCAGGTTGCGCTTGGCAAACTTCCTGAACTTGGAGTATTCGGAGACGATTATGATACCCCTGACGGAACAGGTGTAAGAGACTATATCCATGTTACAGACCTTGCACTTGGTCACGTAGCAGCTGTTAATAGAATAGAGAAGACCGAGGGGGTTGACATATACAACCTTGGTACAGGTACAGGCTACAGCGTTCTTGATATAGTTAAAGCCTTTGAAAGCGCAAATGATATCAAGATTCCATATAGCATTAAGCCAAGACGTGCTGGTGATATAGCTATGTGCTATGCTAACCCTGCCAAGGCTAAGCAGGAGCTTGGCTGGGAGGCTAAGTATGATCTCGAGAGAATGTGCAAGGATTCCTGGAGATTTGCTGAAACAACATTACGTAATGAAAATTAGGAACTAAGTTTATGTCTAATCGAGATACCATAGAAGAAAAAAGAATTCGCAAAAGCATAAAAGAGCAGAAGGCCAAGGGTCGAGACAAGAAAAAGAAGAGAAATATACAGCTGGCAATTATTTGCTCCATATTTTCTATTGTAGTAATACTTGGCGCCGCTTATATCATAGTTCATTCAATATCTAAGAAGGAAGCCTACCGTAAGGAGGGCATCAAGGCTTATAACGAAGGTAACTATGAAGATGCTCTTGCTAAGCTTGATGCTTCACTAAATGAGACTCAGTGGTTTTCAACTAAAATGGATCAGGACACAAGATTCTATATAGCTGCATGTTATATGAGAACAGATGCTTATGATAAGGCTCTAGATACTTATAGAGGACTAAGAGAGGATAAGCAAACCATTGTATCAAAGGATAAGCTGGAAGAATATATTAATCTTTCTAGTTCTCTAAATGAGGTTAAGAGTGGCAATATAAATGATTCCTTTATAGCTACACTTTTAGATGAATATAATCGCGGCAATACATCCATTGCACTTTTCCTGGGAAGCTGTTATCAGAAGCAGGAAAAGTATGATGAAATGATTAATTACTATAACATTTATATAGATAAGTATGGTATGAATACATATCTTGCTTATCAGCTATCAACATATTATCTGAATAATGATAATCTGGATGCTGCAATCCCTATTATTAACCAGGGACTTGCCGCTGATGACGATTTATATCTGGATAAGGTGCAGTTTAATGATTGTATAGTTTCAGAGAAGCAAAAGGATTTTGAGGGGGCTCTCGGAAAAGCTCAGTCTCTTGTCGAAAAATATCCAAATGATGAAACCTACAAGAGAGAATATGATTTCCTTAATTCCAGAATAAATATCAACCCAGAACCAGTTCATACGGAGGGTGACGCAGATGTCACATACTAGATAAATGAGACTACCTGAAGAATATGAAAATAAAATGAAGAGACTGCTAGGTAATGAATACGATGCTTACGTAAGCAGTCTATCTTTACCTATGTATAGTTGTCTAAGGGTTAATACTCTGAAGGTATCAGTCAAAGAGTTTCTCAGAATATCTCCATTTGAACTGACTCCAGTTCCATGGTCGAGCAACAGCTTTTATTACGATGCTTCAGAATGTACACCATCGAAGCATCCTTTTTACTTTGCCGGACTATATTATTTGCAGGAGCCAAGTGCAACACTTCCTGCGGCAACAATCGATATAGAGCCGGGAGATAAAGTACTTGATATATGTGCGGCTCCAGGCGGCAAATCTACAGAGCTTGCTTGTAAATTAAAGGGAACCGGACTCCTTGTATCAAATGATATAAGTGCTTCCAGACTTAAAGCTTTGCAGAAGAATATAGAAATCTTCGGCATAAGAAATTCAATAATCACCTGTGAAGCGCCTGATAAACTGGCAGAAAGCTTCAAGGGATATTTCGATAAAATACTTATAGATGCACCATGTTCCGGGGAAGGAATGTTCAGAAAATCCTCCTCCATGATCACTGCATGGAAACAAAATGGTAATGAGAAGTTTATTGCTATTCAGAAGGAAATCCTTCGAGAAGTGGTTAAGATGCTGAAACCTGGCGGAACTATTCTTTATTCTACCTGTACATTTGATCCAAGAGAAGACGAGGATCAGGTTATGTACTTAAAGAAACTGGATCCCGGTCTTCATATAGAACCAATTGCTAAACATGACGGCTTTGTTGATGGAAATCCTCAGTGGTCCAGCTACGAGAATGCTGATGAAAAACTAAGTGAAACCGTTCACTTATTCCCACATAAGGTTAAAGGAGAAGGACATTATGTATCTCTTCTTAAGTCTGATGGGGAAAGGGATAATTCTTCAACCGCTTCCAGATATACTATTCAGAAATACAAGGGAAATATCCCTGAAATAAACGATTTTCTGTCCCATGTGGTTTCTGGAATAAACAAGGATAACTTAGAATACAGAAATGATAAACTATATCTTATCCCGGAGGATTCACCTTCACTACCAGGTATGCGAATCATGAGAAGAGGAGTCTATCTCGGCGAGCTTAAGAAGAAAAGATTTGAACCAAGTCAGTCCTTTGCAATGATCCTCAGTGAAAAGGATTTTGATAATTCTATCAGTTTAAAGAGTGATTCAACTCTCTGTCTTAAATACCTAAAAGGAGAATCCCTTATCCTCGAAGGATACGAAGAGGAGTTCGACAAGACACCGGAAAATGGCTGGACTCTTGTCTGTGTGGATCATTTCCCACTAGGTTTTGCAAAGATGACTAATGGAACCATGAAGAATAAATATCTATCCGGATGGCGGATGATGAGCTGATAAAATGAGTAAAATAGATAATAGTACATATAAACAAATAAAAAAAGAACGTGCACGTAAGAATAAAAAATATTATGACAAGGGTGAATATGGTCATTCTAAAAGATATAAAAATATCCGAATGGCATTTACTCTGGTTCTTTTTATGCTAATACTTACAGATGTTGTATTTAGTTTAATTATATTTCAAACAAGAAAAACGTTTTTTGTAATAATCGGATGTGTAATGGCTATACCTTTTGCTAGAAACCTTATCGATTTCTTTATGTCTCTTAAGGCTGAGCCGCTTAGCAGGGAAGAATACGAAAAGGTCGATGCACTAAGTAAGGAAAGCGGTAGAAAAGTCCTCTATGATATAACCATTACGGAGACCGAGGGGGTTGTCTATATACCGGCTCTCGCTATATATAACAACAATATTATCGCTTATACTCCAAAGGTTACAAAACCTAAAGACAGAGAAAAAATAAAGGACTATATAAATGAGGTTAATTCCGAAGGGGATAATTACAGAATTTTCGTAACTGAAAAGTATGCAACCTTCTCTAAGGAAATCGGTAAGCTTCGCGATGCTTCATCCGAAACTCTCGAAAGAGACGAATATATCACATTAAAGCTTTTATCAATGGGATTTTAATATGCGAGAAATAAATGTAACAAAAAATGAGGCAGGACTGAAGCTTAAGAAGGTATGCATGAAATATCTCAGCCTCGCCCCAGCCTCATTTATATATAAGATGCTTCGAAAAAAGAATATTGTACTTAATGATAAAAAGGCAGATGGAAATGAAATCCTTCTTGCAGGTGATGTTATTAAGCTGTATCTAAGCGATGAAACAATTGAAAAGTTTAGAGTTAGCAGCATAGTTGATAAAAATAATAATGATAATCCGGAAATAAAACGCGTCCCACAGCTTGATATCGTTTACGAGGACGAAAACTATATCTTTTGTAATAAAGGCGTAAATACACTTTCCCAGAAGGCAAAACCTGAAGATTATTCAATAAATGAAATGATTCTAGACTATCTTCTGGATAAGGGAGACATCACAGAGGAGTCCTTACAAACCTTTCATCCATCTATATGCAATAGACTTGATAGAAATACCAGTGGCATAATAATGGCTGCTAAAACGCCTCATGGAGCTCACTATCTATCAGATGTCTTAAAGAATAGAACGGTTAAAAAATACTATTTTGCAATGGTAGCCGGAATGGCCGATCTGGATGGGGATTATACGGCGTATCTCCTCAAGGACGAAACTACTAATAAAGTGACAATCAGCAAGGTTAAAATGAATGATGCCAAAGCTATTGAAACTAATATTAAAATATTAGATTATAATCCAAAGGCGGATGTAACACTTCTGATGATTGAGCTAAAAACAGGAAAAAGTCATCAGATCAGAGCACATTTATCCAGTCTTGGATATCCAATACTCGGAGATATAAAGTATGGCAGCAGGACAATAAATGCTATATTTAATAGGAAATATGGCATCAAATCACAAATGCTTAGTTCAGTTCTTGTTGTATTTCCGGAAGGAACAGAGACTATATCAGCAAGAAGATTTACGGCAAGGCCAATGGATGCCTTCTACAAATTATTTGATGTAGATTCATATTTATAATGGAGTATAAATGGCAACATGGAAAACCAGAGGCCTCAGAGGTTCCGCCTTTGAAAGCCTCATCAATTCTACAAATGAATATTATAGGAAAGCAGGACTTGCTCT
>CAMKQB010000015.1 GCA_946414825.1 uncultured Lachnospiraceae bacterium | reverse complement strand
GGATGGTTTTCAGCAGATGTCTTTATTTGGTGAGGAAGAAAAAGAAAAACAGAAGAAGCTTGATAAAGCTTTGGATTCCATTCGAAATAAATATGGTAATAATAGCGTGATGCGTGCCGGAATAGGAGTTTTTCGTAATGACTAAAAAGATATATTTTGTAAGACATGGTGAGACATTTTGGAATGTCGATAATAAAATATGTGGCGCTACGGATATTGGGCTTACTGATAGAGGTCATGAGCAGGCCAGGGAAACTGGTGAGCTTATAAAGGAGAGACTGGATTCTGGAGAGATTCATATTGATGAGATTATAGCGTCACCGCTTTCGAGGGCATTTGACACTGTGAAGCATATTGCGGATATGACAGGGCTTCCTCTTAGGGCTGATGAGAGGTTGAGAGAGCAGAATTTTGGGAAGTATGAAGGGACTCCTAGAAATGGTGAGATTTTCAAGCAAGATAAGAGGAATTTTGTGAATTCTTACGAAGGTGGGGAGTCCATGCTTCGACTGGCTCAGCGTATTTATAATCTTTTAGATGAGCTGGCGCAGGATGATAAGATTTATCTTTTGGTGGCGCATAACGGGATTGTGAGGTGCGTTAACTCGTATTTCTATGATATGACTAATGAGGAATACGGGGATTTTGGTGTAAAGAACTGTGAATTAAAGGAATATAGTTATGATTCGACTCCTGTTTTTGTTTGAGTTTATTAGTGATTATGCAGCAAAAATACATGAAGAAATGATAGAGGTAGAATAATGTTCAGAAAAATGAGACGTTTTAAGCAACAGATATCTGAGGAGGAATGTATACGTATTCTCAAGGAAGAGCCAAGAGGGGTTCTTTCTATGTTGGGTGACGATGGATATCCATATGGAATTCCTATCAGTCATTATTACTCTGAGGATGATGGGAAGATATATTTTCATGGAGCTAAGGTAGGGCATAAGATAGACGCTATCAAAGCTAATGATAAAGTTAGCTTCTGCGTATATGATAAGGGCTATCGTAGAGAAGGGGAATGGGCGCTGAATATAAATAGTGTCATTGTATTTGGGAGAATTCATCTTGTAGAGGATGAGGATAAGGCCAGGATGATCTGTACCAAGCTGTGTCAGAAGTTTACTGATGATGAGGAATATCTGAAGAGAGAACTGGAGAATGCATTACCGCGAGTGCAGTGTTTGGAGTTGACGATAGAGCATATGACAGGAAAGCTGGTAAATGAATCTTAAATATTAGACCAGTGGGGACTGTCCCTACTGGCCCAGTTTGTTTAGCAGCGCACGCTTAGAATATTAAAGGAAAACTCGGACCATTCCGGGGATATATAAGAAAAGATAAGGAGAGATTATAGAAATGGTAAAGCATATAATTTTATGGCAATTAAAAGATGAACTTTCAGGCGAAGAAAAAGCAAAGGTTAGAGCTGACATAAAGGTAGGTCTTGAAGGCTTGGCAGGTAAGATTCCTGGTCTTATAGATATTCATGTTCAGACAGAAATGCTTGATTCGTCCAATGCAGATTTGATGCTGGATTCTACATTTGAAGATTCTGATTCACTAAAGGGCTATGCAGTACATCCTGAACATGTCGCTGTAGCAGACGGTGTTGTAAGACCTAATACAAAGAGCAGAGTGTGTATTGATTATGAAGTATAGTAATATAACCCAAGCAGTGTTCATAAGGAGACCTAATCGTTTTATCGCTGAGGTTGAGGTGAATGGTGTTAAGGAAATAGTCCATGTTAAAAATACTGGTCGGTGTAAGGAACTTTTGATTCCTGGATGTGAGGTCTGGCTTACATCCCCTGGGACACCAGGAAGGAAAACTAAGTATGACCTTGTTGCTGTCAGAAAATCAACAGGCGTCCTATTTAATATTGATAGTCAGGCTCCCAATAAGGTGGTAAAAGAGTGGCTGGAAACGGGGACTTATACCAAGGTCGTACCAGAATACACCTATGGAGATTCCAGGCTTGACTTTTACATGGAGCGTACTGAAGAAGATGGAAGAAAAGATAAATGCTTAATGGAAGTGAAGGGATGTACTCTGGAGTATGATGGTATAGGATACTTCCCGGATGCTCCCACAGAACGAGGAGTGAAGCACATAAGAGAGCTTATTCGCGCTAAGAGTGAAGGCTACTCGGCATCGCTTGCATTTGTAATACAAATGGATGGAGTATCAGAGGTGAGACCTAACATAGATACTCATCCGGAGTTTGGAACAGCGATGAGTGATGCCAAAAAAGCAGGAGTTGAGATATTATTTCTAAAGTGTCATGTAGAGCCGGATAGTTTAGAAATCACTTGCTGAAGAAAATGGGGGATTATATGAAAGAATGGACACCTGAAGAACAATTAAATAATGAGCTGCCTGGTTTAAATGCTGGTAGCATAGTTATAGAAGCGATTGATGATATATTTTCTGTATGCAAGGTTGAAGACTATTCCGGTATAGATATAGATCAGAACTTTGTATTCACTGGAAGGACTGACACAGAGAAATCTTTAGTATGCCCTACAGATATAGTTCCAGATAATACTATCAGTCGTGAGGATGGCTGGAAGGGTTTCCGTATATGTGGAGAACTTGATTTTTCTCTTATCGGGATCCTGGCACGTATTACTAAGATACTTGCCTCGAGTGGTATAGGGATATTCGCAGTATCTACGTATAATACTGATTACATTTTTGTTAAAGAAGAAAACTATATTAAAGCAATGAATGCACTGAGGAATTCAGGCTATTCTGTAAAATAGGGCCAGTGGGGACTGTCCCCGTGACAACTTTTGTGAACTTTGTGAAGTAATATATCTGACCTTATTGAAAATTCTCGTTTTGGGTATTGGAAAAAGGTCAGATATAAAATATAATGCCAACTTATAAAGAGCATATGCCTATTTTGGTTTTTATAAGGAGGGCAAAAAAATGTCTCGAATAGCACTAATCTGGTTCGGCGCAGCTATATCAATCGCCGAGATTCTTACAGGTGCATGCCTGGAAAGCCTAGGTCTTGTACGTGGTCTTGTAGTAATTGTCTTAGGTCATCTCATTGGTTTCCTGCTTCTGGTTCTTGCTGGAATTATTGGAGTTAAGAATAAAGAAGGTTCTATGAGGTCGTCGGCCCTATCCTTCGGAAAGTATGGAAGCTATTTCTTTGCAATTTTGAATATCATACAGCTTATAGGATGGCAGGGGATAATGATCTTCGATGCATCACTTTCTGCTCAGGGTATTCTAAGCCTTGGTCATACATGGTGGTGTCTTATCATAGGTATTCTGACAATAGCGTGGATTTTATTAGGGCTTAAGCATAGAGATAAGTTAAATGTCCTTGTTATGGTTTTATTACTTATTCTAACCATTATTTTATCTTATATTATTTTCTCCGGATTAAAGGGTGGGAAAACAGTTGGACAGAGTGCGAGTGAGAGACTCTCCATTGGACAAGGTTTAGAGCTGTCAATAGCGATGCCACTTTCCTGGATACCAATGATTGCTGACTATACATATAGAGCTGATAAGCCTGTTAAGACAACATTTGCAGCTTGTGCAACCTATACCATTGCCAGTATGTGGATGTATATAATAGGTCTTGGAGCTGCAGTTATAACTCATGAAACAAGAATAGATCAGATAATGCTCAAGGCTGGCTTTGGTGTAGCAGGACTTTTCATTATTGTTTTCTCATGTGTCACAACGAACTTTATAGATGCATTTTCCTGTAATCAGTCATCCTTCGCGTTGCTCCCTGAAAATAAGGTTCCACAGGAGTCTGAAGGAGGAGAAGGATTTATTAATAAATTGAAAGTGAACCTTCCTGGGATTATAGATACAATAATAGGTATGGTTGGTGCTATAATCCTGCCAATGGAAAATATTACGGAATTCCTTTACTTTATTGGTTCAGTTTTTGCACCGATGATTTCAGTACAGATTGCAGATCAATTTATAGTTGGACATAAAAAAACTGATACAAGAGTCGATGGAGTAGCATGCGTTGCATGGATTCTTGGTTTTGTAATATATAGAGTCCTGATGAATTATGATTTTGTGGTTGGTTATACTATACCAAATATGCTTATCACTGTATTTATAACAGTCATTTTAAGAAAGAGTACATTGAAGGCTCATACGCTTATTAAGAAACCAGCATAAACTTTAATTATGGAGATATAATAAAATGAAGCAAAAGAAGATGGCACTTATAAATGACCTTACAGGCTTTGGACGTTGTTCGATATCTGTAATGGCACCTATAATCTCAGCTATGAAGATACAGGCAGTTAGTATTCCGACAGCTATTTTGTCTACACATACTCAATTTCCTGAATTTTTCTTTGATGACTATACACCTAAGATGCATGATTATATCCAGACTTATAAGAATCTGAATATGGAATTCGATGGTATAGCTACAGGCTTCCTTGGGTCAAAGGAACAGGTGGATATAGTGATAGATTTTATCAAGTATTTCAGAAATGATAAGAGCGTTATTCTTATCGATCCTGTTATGGGTGATAATGGAATATTATATAAGACCTATACTCGTGAAATGTGTGATAAAATGAAGGAGTTGGTAGAATATGCAAATATTATAACTCCTAATCTGACAGAGCTATGTACGATTCTGGGTGTTGACTTTGGGAATGGTAAGTTCAGCATAGATGAGCTTCATGATATGTGTCAGGAGCTTTCAGAAAAGGGTCCGGAACATATAGTTGTAACAGGTATTCCTTTCCACAAAAAGCAGATAATGAATTACATTTATTCTAAGGGTGAGGACCCGCAGATCGTTATGGTCGACAGGATAGGTGAAGATAGAAGCGGAACAGGTGATGTTATAAGCTCTGTAATTGCAGGAATGTATATGAATGGTCATACATTTTATGACTCTGTCAGAAAGGCGGCTGAGTTTGCATCTAAATGTATAAAATATTGCGAAGAAAACCAGGTTCCTACTCATTGGGGACTCTGCTTTGAAATGTATATGAAAGATCTTATGGAGGTATAGAAATGATTCTATATACTGTGACGGGTAAAGTTGGAAATGAGGGATATCTGGATATCTCAAAGAGCGGAGATCTAACGGGAAAAAATATATATGTAAATATGACAAATAAATGCCCATGTAATTGCGTCTTTTGTCTTCGACATACTAAGGAAATGCAGGAGGGAAGTAACCTGTGGTTTAAAGAGGGAGATCCTAGTCTAGAGTCTGTCCTAGAGCTTTTTTCACAGTATGATCTTAGCGGTATAAATGAACTCGTTTTCTGCGGCTTTGGAGAACCCTTAGAGCGTCTAGAGGATGTTTGCACGGTTATAGATACCCTAAAGCAGACCTATCCAGATCTAAAAGTAAGAGTTAATACAATAGGACTTGCTAATCTAATCTACGGCCGTGACGTGACTCCAGAGCTTGAGGGAAGAGTAAATACAGTTTCTATTTCGCTAAATGCTCCTAATGCGGAAGAATTCTACCAACTTACACGCTCAAGATTTGGAATAGAGTCTTATGAGGCATTAAAGGAATTTGCTGTTCTAGCAAAAAAATATGTGCCAAATGTTGTTATGACAGTTGTTGAAAAGGTTATGCCGGAAGAAAAGATAGCAATTTGTGAGAAGATATGTGATGATCTAGGTGTTACACTAAGAATAAGACCTTTTGAGAGTTAATATATAACCTTTTAAAAGATAATTAATTAGGGGGACATAGATGATCAGATTTAAGAAGGTATTTAAAGAAATAATTGTAAGCATACTTTCTGTTAGTATGATATTTTCACTTGCTGCTTGTGGCGAGGAGTTTTGGGAGGAGGAAGTAGATCCAGAGGACCAGGTTATTGATGAAGGAGAGGTTGATTCTATCGGTGGCCTCAGTATGCAGGTGGAGAATTCTAGTGGAAAACTAAATATTTCCAGAAAAGAATTTGATAAAGTCCAGGCTCCAGAGGATGGAGTGTGGACTATTTTCGTTTATCTCTGTGGAACAGATCTAGAATCTGAAAGCGGCATGGGTACAGATGATATGGAGGAAATGAGAAGCGCCACTCCAAGTGATAAGGTCAGATTCATAGTTCAAACGGGTGGAACTGATGGCTGGCTTAGTGATGTAAAGGACGATGTAATAGAACGTTATATCATTCAAAATGGAAGCATTACAAAGCTTGAGGAAATAGATGTTATGAGTATGGGTGGTCCCGATACGCTTTCTGACTTCCTAGTCTGGGGCACGAAGGAATATGCTTCTGAACATATGGGACTAATTATGTGGGATCATGGTGGCGGAAGTATAACGGGTGTATGCTTCGATGAATTATATGATATGGATTCTATTACGCTTATGGAGATGGACTCTGCGCTCTTAAACTGTGCTGAAAGCTCTGGACGTAAGTTTGACTTTATAGGCTTCGATGCCTGCCTTATGGGTACAGTCGAGGTGGCAAATGTACTTGCTACATATTCTGATTATATGTTCGGATCAGAAGAGATGGAACCGGGTAGTGGCTGGGACTATACTGCTATTGGAGACTATCTGGCAAATAATTTTGAGACGGATACTAAGGAACTGGGAAAGGTTGTATGTGATAGCTTCCTGGAGGCTTGTAAAAAGCAAAAGGATGATTCTCTTACAACACTTTCAGTTATTGATCTTTCTAGAATAGATAATTTAATGATCAGCTTCAACGATTTTGCAAAAAATATGTATAGTGTTGGAGAGGATTCATCGGAAATAGGTGAGATGATCCGTGGTATAGAAGAGACGGATAATTTTGGAGGAAATAATAAGACCGAGGGTTATACAAACATGGTTGATCTAGGTGGCATTTGCGATGCCTGTTCTTCCTATGCAAGTGGAGCGGAGGACGTAAAGCAGGCCTTAGACGCGGCAGTTGTATATAAAATTAGTGGAGATGCTCATCCAAATGCTTCAGGACTATCTATATATTATCCTCTGGCTATTCAGGGATCGAATGAGCTTTCGCTTTTCAGTAAGGTTTCGGTAAGTCCTTATTATCTATCGTTTATAGATAGACAGAATAACACTGGAGCGACAGATAATAACTTCAAGGATTATGATGATGAACAGTGGTTCGAAGAAGGCGGTGAGTGGACCTGGGGCGAGTCTGAGGATGATAGCTACTTTGATTATCTGGATGATTACGAACAGACCGGAGAAAGTCCATATATAACATTTTTCGAGGAGCCTGCTGTAGATGAAGATGGCATTTACTGTCTTACACTAGATGAGGATGGCATAGATAATTCTGCGGGAATATGCGCTCTAGTTTATGAGCTGTCTGAGGATGGAGAGGATATCCTCGAAATAGGAGAAACAACAGATGTTCAGGGCGACTGGGAAAGCGGAAGCTTCAGCGATAATTTTAACGGCTACTGGCTCTCCCTTCCGGATGGACAGAATCTTGCTACATATATAGTTGAGGAGACGGAGGACTATGTTATATATACTTCTCCAATTCTTCTAAATGGTGAGGAAACGAATCTTCGTATTAAGCAATATTATTCTGATGAGCATGTGGAAGTTGAGGGGACATGGGAAGGAATAAGCGATGATGGTGCATCTTCTCGAGAGATAGTAAAACTTGAGGAGGGAGATGCTATCACTCCGGTATATTTTGCATTTTCTCTGGAGGATGATGAGGAAGAAACTGAGTATTCTGGTCAGGAATATATTGTGGGTGGAGATATAACTATAAATTATGATATGATGCCAGTAGGGCAGTATTATTATTCCTTCTGCATTGATGATATCTATGGCGATTATTATGTATCAGATCCTGTAAGCTTTGAAATAGATGAGAACGGCGAGATATCATTTGTAAAAGAGTAATTATGTAGTATTAAATGGAGTTTTATTATGGTATTAGATTGGAATAAATATGAGGTGTTAGCTAGACAGGCAGTTGGTGAGGGTGTTGTTCTGCTTAAAAACGAGGCAAATGTTCTACCAATTAAGAGGGAGGCGAAGCTCTCTATCTTCGGACGTATGCAGAATAGATATTTTAAGAGTGGAACAGGTTCTGGTGGAATGGTAAATGTACCAAAGGTCTGGAGTATTGTGGAAGGTCTACAGGCTGAGAATATCCTTCTTAATGAAGAGCTTCTCAAGGTATATGCGGAGTTTGAAGAAACTCATCCGTTTGATCCAGGAGTTGGATTTGGAAATGAACCTTGGTCTCAGGTGGAGATGGAAGTATCTGAGGAGCTAGTTAGAAAAGCTAGTGGTGATTCCGATATTGCTCTCGTTATCATCGGAAGAACTGCTGGTGAGGAGCAGGACTATATCAATGATAGAGGGGCATTTAAGCTGTCTGAACTAGAATCAGATCTTCTCAGAAAAGTAAGAAATGCTTTCGACAAGGTTATACTTGTTATGAATGTAAGTGCGATTCTTGATATGAAGGAGATAGAGGAAATAGCGCCAGATGCCATTTTATATGCTTGGCAGGGTGGCGAGGTTGGAGCGCTGGGGTGCGTGGATGTTCTGCTGGGCAAGGTTTGCCCAAGTGGGCGACTGACAGATACGATCGTTAGGAATATCGAGGATGCTTCAGCTTATGGTAATTTCGGTGATACTGTAAGAAACTTCTATAAAGAAGATATATATGTGGGCTACCGCTATTATGAAACCTTTAATAAGGATGCGGTTATGTACCCCTTTGGTTTTGGATTATCCTACACAAGCTTTGATGTGACTCCTGGAAATTTTAGCTTAGAGGATTTAGATTCCCTCAGCATTGCTGCGGAAGTTAAGAATACTGGAAATGTATCTGGCAAAGAGGTGGTCCAGTTCTATGTATCTAAGCCGCAGGGCCTCCTGGGAAAACCAGCCCTTAGCCTTGTGGGATTTCTTAAGAGCGACATTCTTAGTCCTGGCGAGGAATGCTCCTTGTCTCTGAATATTAATCCATACACTATTTCATCCTATGACGATACTGGTGTGACAGGCTTTGAAGCCAGCTATGTGCTGGAAGAGGGCGAATATATATTCTATGTTGGAAAAAATGTCAGGGATATAAAGGAAGCAGGTAGATTTATTCAGGATGAAACTATAGTTATTGAACAGCTCAGTCATCAGATGGTTCCGAATGCTGGCTTTGATAGAATTAAACCTTTTAGAAATAATGATTCAGATGCATTTAGTATCAGGTATGAAGAGGTTAAGGCATTTCCAATGTCTGATCTGGATGATGCAGTAAATGATAAACCTGAAGCAAAGGATTACACTGGCGACAAGGGCTTTAAGCTGAAGGACGTAAGAGACGGAAATGTGTCTATGGATGACTTCCTCGCACAGCTTTCTGATGAGGACCTGTCCGTGATAATACGCGGAGAGGGGATGGGAAGTCCTAAGGTTACGCCGGGTACTGCGGCGGCCTTTGGCGGTCTTAGTAATAGTCTTAAGAACTTTGGAATTCCTGCGGGCTGCTGCTCGGATGGACCTAGTGGTATGAGGCTTGATTCGGGGTTTAGGGCATTTAGCTTACCTAGTGGCACACTTCTGGCCTGCACTTGGAATGAGGAGCTGAACACCAGTCTCTACAGTATGCTTGGAATGGAAATGAATAAGAATGACGTTGATTTCCTGCTTGGACCGGGTATGAATATTCACCGTTTTCCTCTTAACGGAAGAAACTTCGAATATTTCAGCGAAGATCCACTGGTAACCGGTAAGATGGCTGCGGCTCAGATAAGAGGTCTTAAGAAGAGTGGTGTTTCAGGAACACTTAAACATTTCTGCGGAAATAATCAGGAGACCTGCAGACATACTGAAGAAAATGTTATATCCGAAAGGGCTCTAAGGGAAATATACCTAAAGGGCTTTGAGATAGCAGTAAAGGAAGCAGGTGCGGATTCCGTGATGACTACATATGGTCCTGTAAATGGAATCTGGACTAACTCCCGACACGATCTGAATACCAATATCCTTAGAAAAGAGTGGGGCTTCAGGGGCATTGTTATGACTGACTGGTGGTCCAATATAGG
This sequence comes from uncultured Lachnospiraceae bacterium, assembly GCA_946414825.1. Classification (GTDB taxonomy): domain Bacteria; phylum Bacillota; class Clostridia; order Lachnospirales; family Lachnospiraceae; genus Eubacterium_Q. The sequence goes on along the minus strand of CAMKQB010000015.1, from coordinate 26,885 downwards.
CGATGTGGGTGGAGTAGTAGACAATACTTCATTTTCAAGACTTGTTCTGGCACAAAATGATTTCTATGCGGTTTGTCCTGATGCGTCTGTGAATTCTATTGGCGATGATACTCTTGAGGCACTGGGTAAGGGTGTGATCACCAGAGGCCAGCTGGCTAGAATGGCTGGAAATATCTGTCAGGTTCTTATGAATACTAACGCAATGAAGAGACTGTGTGGTGAGGATTATAAGGTTGAAGTAATCGGATTCAAGGATGAACTCGAGAGCGAAGACCTGTCTGATGTTGAATATTTTGAGATAGAGGATGGCACAGTGTTAGACCTTTCTCAGGTCGATACTTCGAAGGGAGCGGTATATTTCCTTGGCTTCGATGTAAAGAAAAGAGGCTGCTATTTTATGGATATGGTTGGAAGCTCTGATCTATCGGAGCTGTCACAGATGCCTGTAGGAGTATTCTTCCAGGGCGTGCCTTGTGGAAGCTTCACCTTCCATGGCGGCGGTGAGGAACTCAGTATCCGAAGAAAGATATTATTCCATTCAAAGTATGGAGTGATGAGACTTAAGTTTATGAATGGTGGTCTAAAACTAAAGGAGTTAAGGTTTACCTTCGAAAGAACCCCAAAGGAGGACGAACCTTGGGAGAACTTTCAGGAATATATCTGCTAAAACCAATGGAGGCATAAAATGATTCTATACACGGTGACAGGAAAGGTTGGAAATGAAGGATATACATTATTTACGAATAAAGGATTCCTTTACCTGTAGGAGAAATTTCTCAGCTATTGGTGTAAAGGTTTGATATTTGTTCCATATAAGATAAAGCTTTGTTTCCTGTTTTGGGGAGAGCGGTCTAAAGATTAAATCACTTTCCTCGGAACAATTAATAAGATGTTCAAAGGTAAGGAGGAGTCCCAGTCCTTCCTTTGCAAACATAGAAGCATTATACGAGAGTCTGAATGAGCCTTCTAAGTGAAGAGAGGGAAATGTATCCCCTGCCCATTCTGGTATTTCTATATTCCAGCTTTGTTCAGAGCAGTAGAGTGGCTGTCCTACTAGGTCAGTAGCTTTAATGCTCTTTTTCTTTGACAGTGGATGATTCTTTAGCATCACAACTCCCCAACGGTCCGAGGCTGGAAATGTAATGTACTCATATTTATCAGTATTAGGAGTTTCGCAAAGTACCGCAAAGTCCAGAAGTCCCTTATCCAGCTTCTCTGTGACCTGCTCAGTATCACCACTTGTTATATGATAGGTGAAAGAAGGATATCGGTCCTTTAGCTTTTTTATCTCTCTGGCAAGAAGTCTTATCTGGTAGGATTCTGCCAGTCCAAAATAAATATCACCACCTGTAATATCATCCAGAGATATAAATTCCTGTTCGATTTTATCAGCCATGGCAATCAGATCCTCTGCACGGTCTCTCAGAAGCATGCCCTCGTCAGTAAGGGATATGCTGAAGCTATGACGGATAAAAAGTTTCTTGCCTAGCTCGTCCTCCAGAGATTTTAGTGTTTTTGATAATGTGGGCTGAGTGACATGAAGCATGTCAGCTGCCTTTGTCATATTTTCTTCTCTTGCTACTGCGAGAAAGTAGCGAAGGTTTTTTATTTCCATGGAATATCCCCCTGGCTGAATTATATTTACTGATATTCCCATATGGAATATCATGATATTCATTTTATTCATTAGCGAAGTTCATGTCAATACCATATAATCCTAATAGAAGCAGAAAATGATTTTTGGAGATTGTGTTATGGAACTTAAAGAAATGATAAGTGACATTTCCAAACTAGGGTGCGAGAGCTCGCAGGGAGAACTGGCGGAGAGGCTCTATGAAGAGGGGCAGATGCAGGAGCTGATTAAATGTCTCAAGAAGTGCAGGTGCAGTCTGGTGGATGAAATGCATGAAAGTCAGAGAAAAGTAGACAGAATCGATCTGATAATCAGACGAGCTGAGAAAGAAGCAATGAAATAATTATTTTAGGAGGTACGAAAAATGATACATAAGGAAGAACTAAAGCTGGTAAAGGAATGGGATAAGACATTCCCAAAGAGTGAAAAGGTTGAGCATAGCAAGGTAACATTTGTAAATAGATATGGTATAACACTTGCGGCAGATATGTATGTGCCAAAAAATGCAGAGGGAAAGCTCCCGGCAATTGCTGTATCGGGTCCCTTTGGAGCAGTTAAGGAGCAGTGCAGTGGATTATATGCACAGACTATGGCTGAGAGAGGCTTCCTTACAATAGCCTTTGATCCTTCCTTTACAGGTGAGTCGGGCGGAAATGTAAGATATATGGCATCTCCTGATATAAATACAGAGGACTTTATGGCTGCGGTTGACTTTCTATCGCTAAATGACAGGGTTGATCCTGACAGAATAGGAATCCTGGGAATCTGTGGCTGGGGCGGAATGGCTATAAATACAGCGGCACTGGATACAAGAATCAAGGCTACTGTTGCTTCAACTATGTACGATATGACAAGAGTAAATGCTAAGGGATATTTTGACTCAGAGGACAGCGAGGAAGCCAGATATCAGATGAAGTCTGCGCAGTGTGCACAGAGACTGGAAGACCTGAAGGCGGGAGAATATAAGCTGGGAGGTGGAGTTGTGGATCCGCTTCCAGATGATGCACCTTTCTTCGTAAAGGACTATTATGATTATTACAAGACAGATAGAGGATATCATGAGAGAAGCCTTAATTCCAATGGTGGTTGGAATGTAATCGGTTGTGAGTCATTTGTGAATCAGCCTATACTCCAGTATTCTAATGAGATAAGGAGTGCTGTTCTTCTGATTCATGGCGAGAAGGCTCATTCTTGCTACTTTTCAAAAGACGCATATGCTGATATGATAAAGGATAGTAAGTATGCAGGTAATAAGGAATTAATGATTATTCCTGATGCTGTACACACAGATCTATATGATGGCGGAGAGAATAAGGTAATTCCTTTTGATAAGCTTGAAGAGTTTTACAATAAATATTTAAATAATTAAGGAAAACCAGATGGTAAAAATAATAAGTAAAACATTTGATGAGGAAAGGGCGCTATACGGCAGCAAGGATATTTACTTAGAAAAATGCACCTTCGACGGTCCAGCCGACGGAGAGAGTGCGATGAAGGAAAGCTCAAATATTGAAGTTGTTGATTCATACTTCAATCTTAGGTATCCCTTCTGGCATGATACGAAGGTTCGGATAAAAAACAGTGAGATGACGGAACTCTGTAGGGCGGCACTTTGGTATTCGACGGATATAGAGGTTGAGAACACTAAGTTCCACGGAATCAAAGCTCTCAGAGAGTGCTCTGATGTTATAATCAGGGATTCAGATATAGTGTCCCCCGAGTTTGGCTGGTCAGTACATAACATAACCATGACTGGATCCAGGGCTGAAAGCGAATATTTCATGATGAGGTCAGATAACCTTCGCTTCGAAAATGTTGAGATGAAGGGGAAATACTCCTTTCAATATATCGAGGATTCCGAATTTGTTAATTGTAGGTTCGACACCAAGGATGCCTTCTGGCATGCAAAGAATGTGGTGGTAAAGGATAGTGTAGTTAAGGGCGAGTACCTGGCGTGGTACTGTGAGAATGTGACCTTCGAGAATTGCCTGATTATCGGAACTCAGCCTCTATGCTATTGCAAAAACCTAAAACTAATTGATTGCAGGATGCAGGATGCCGACCTTGCCTTTGAAAAATCAGATGTCGATGCCACTATCCTTGGCGACGTCATAAGCATTAAGAATCCAAAGTCCGGCACCATCCGCGTAAATTCCGTTCAGGAAATCATAAATGATGCCAGTGGGGACGGTTCCTCTGACAACTTTTGTGAAGTTATTGTGAACAATTAATAATAAGCGCAGCAAAAACTACATTTAGTTTTATGTTGCGCTTTTATAATTCCTCCGATGTTTTTATCATATTATGTTATAATGTCAATGATCATTCGTGTGATTTGAAGGAACTAATATGAAAGGATAAATAAATGGACGAAATGATAAAACAGGAAACAGAAGCATTAATTGATGAAATCCTTGTAAAATCGAAAATCAAGGCAGGTGAAATCTTCGTGGTTGGCTGCTCGTCTAGTGAAATAATTGGAAACCTGATGGGGACATCTAAGGACGGCGAAACAAATGAAGTAGTTGATACGGTTTACAGCGTGATATCAAGCAAGCTGAAGGAGAAAAATATCCACCTGGTAGTTCAGTGTTGCGAGCATCTGAACCGCGCCATCGTTTGTGACAGAAGTGTTGCTGAAAAGTTCGGATTTGAAGAGGTAAATGTTATACCAATGCCACATGCTGGAGGAGCATTTGCGGTAAAGCATTATTCAAGTCTTGCAGAACCAGTTGTAGTTGAGAGCATCAATCAGAGGGCATCAGCGGGACTTGACATCGGAGGTGTCATGATCGGAATGCATGTGCACCCGGTTGTTGTACCAATCAGACTTGATAATAGAAAGATTGGTAAGGCATTTGTCCTTGCTGCCAGACGTCGTCCTAAATATGTTGGCGGCGAAAGAGCGGTTTATAATCCTGAATTGGAATAGAACTCAAAACAATAGTATTGGAATAAAGCATTAATTAAATAACATGTGAAAGGATAGAATTATGGATGCAAGTGGAATAATGAAAATAGTAGTAATAGTATCGGCACTGCTCGGGGTTGCCGCACTGATAAGTGGAATCCTGCTGATAATTTCTGCAGCAATTAAGAAAAAAAAGGATGGAAATGTGAGTGCAGCTAAAGTAGTAATCGGCATAATCTGTATCATTTTCTCTCTTTGTCTATTCTTTGTAGCTATGATTTTCGGTATCCTGAAGGTAACAGTAGGGGATGAAATGTCTTCTGAGGAGGTTACGACCTTCAACAATAATATTGAGAAGGCTTTTGAGTCAAATGATCCGGCTCAGCTCTCAGACCTTTTTGCCAGGAAGAGTATCAAAGGGGATCCTCTGACAAAGGAGGACGCAGAACAGATATTCGAAAGCCTTGGCACGGATGCTACTGATGTAAAGGTCAGAACAAATACCTTCCATGTTACAAATGGCGATGCTTTTGCAGGTGTTATAATAAAACCGGAGGAAAGCTCTGATGGTGATTACAAAATAGAAGTTGAATACACCTATAAATACTGGAATGAGGATTGCGTCGGAATTCAGTATATTGAGGTTGAAAGAGACGGTCGCAAGGTTTACGAAGGTGGAACTATGCCATATGATGAAGATTAAATAAGCATAAGAATAGTACAACTTAGATATTAAAGAGGTAGTTACTATGAGGGGTAGAAATCAAAAATTAAAACTGTTATATCTGGCTAAAATAATGCAGGAACAGACGGATGATACACACGGTCTAACGATGCCGCAGATCATCGCTGAACTTGCAAAGTACGACATAGAGGCGCACCGTAAAAGTATATATGATGACCTTGCGGCTCTTGACGACTTCGGAATAGAAATCGTCAAGGAACAGGAGGGCTTCAGAACCCTTTATCGCTGTGGTAGCAGAGACTTCGAGATAGCAGAGCTTAAGATATTAGTTGATGCCATCCAGTCCTCGAAGTTCATAACCGAGAAGAAAACCAAGGAGCTCATAACTAAGCTTGAGAAAAATGTATCTACCTACGACAGTAAGCTGCTGAATCGTGAGGTCAAGGTGGTGGGTCGTGTCAAAAGCATGAACGAGAGCATTTACTATACAATTGATGCTATCCATACGGCTATTGGAGACGATAAGGCAATAAAGTTCAAATATTTCAGCTGGAACCTTAAAGGAGAAGAGGAATTCCGCCGCAATGGTGAATATTACGAAGTCAGCCCATGGGCGCTCCATTTCGATGATGAGAGATACTACTTGATAGCCTATGATCATGAACGAAAAGAGATTCGTCACTACCGAGTGGACAAGATGCGAGATGTTTTCGTGGTTGACATAAAACGAAAAGGGAAAACTGAATTCAATAAGCAGGATAGAGCTAAGTACAACGAGCAATATTTCCGCATGTACGGCGGCAAGGTTGAAACTGTAACTCTCAAGTGTGAAAATGAAATGTCAAATGTTATCATCGACCAGTTTGGTAAAGATGTAAAGTTTATGAAGGATGATGATGATCATTTCATAGTTCGAGTTAGTGTTGCAGTAAGTAGTCAGTTTCTCTCCTGGATTATTGCACTTGAAGGTAAGGTAAAGATAATTAGTCCGGATAATGTAATAGATGCAATGAAATCCTTACTTTCCAGGGAATACACTGCTTAGTTTTAGCTTTAGAAACACGAAGGAAATAATAATGAACAAGAAGAAACTCATAGCTGGTCTTTTAATTCTTCTCTCGGGTATCCTTTGGGGATGCATGGGACTCTTTGTCAGACCTCTTAATGCGAAGGGGCTGACTTCATGGGATATAGTTTTTATACGTGCTTCGCTTACAACATTTTTTATGGCAATACTACTTCTTGTAAGAGATAGAAGCCTCTTTAAAATTAAACTAAAGGATCTATGGTGTTTCCTGGGAACAGGTTTACTCAGCATTGTGTTCTTTAATATGTGTTATTTCAAAGAGATTACAATCGCGCCGCTTTCTGTAGCGGCGATACTTCTTTATACAGCGCCTGCTTTTGTTATGCTCTTATCAGCATTTCTCTTTAAAGAGAAGCTGACCAAAGCTAAAGTGTTGGCGCTCCTTCTTTCATTTGTTGGATTAATGTTCGTAACGGGAGTTTTTAAAAGCACTGAAAGAATGACTCTTAAAATGCTCCTGATCGGACTGGGTGCCGGCCTCGGCTATGCGCTTTATTCTATCTTCGGAAGATATGCCCTGGAGCGCGGTTACGGTTCTTACACTATAAGCTTTTACACTTTTCTCTTTGCTACATTTGCAACAGCATTTGCTGTCAGACCATTCAAGATAGCGGCAGTAGTAGGTGGCTCGTGGAAGAGCGTTGTTCTGGTGATTATTTTTGCGCTTGTTTCAACGATAGTTCCATATCTGACCTACACTATCGGTCTAAAGTCAGTGGAGAATGGACAAGCATCAATCATTGCCTCCATTGAGCCAGTCATGGCGTCCTTCATAGGAATCCTGTGGTTCCATGAGAAAATGTCCCTGAGTATGCTGATTGGAATCATTTTAGTGCTGGCTGGAATTGTAGTCAGTAATCTTGATATAAGTGTTGCTCTTTTGTTGCGCAGATGGTTTTATACTCAGTCTTGTAGTAATAAAGAAGTAAAAAAATATTAAAGAAAAGAGACGATGAAAAAATGAAAAAGAAGAGTGTAGTTGTTTTATCAATGGTTTTAGTTTTTTCGCTAATTACAGGTTGTGGAGCTAAGGAAGAAGCTACAACCGCAGCAGAGGTTACTACTGAGGTAGTTACTGAGGCAGAAGAAGAGGAAGTGGTTGAGACCACTGAGGCCGATGCTTCTGGGTCAGATGCAGAGTGGAAGTACGGTGAGTACACATACACAGGCGATGACATGATCGAAAATGCAATCACATTCTTTATCTGTGATGAGCTTGCAAAGGGTTATGAAACCGCAAATGTTGGTCTCCCAGTAGTTATCGAAGTAAGCCGCGATGAGTCAGATCCAAACGATATCAAGGTCTGGGGCGAGTTTGAGTATTACACATACAATTTAGTTGGAGATACTCTTGAGACACAGGCGGGTGGTTCTTATCCAGGATGCATGCACATCAAAAAAACTGACGCTGGTATAGGATATACAGTTGATCACTTTGATCCAGTTGATGATGGAAGCAATTTCGACTCCTCTGCAAAGGAAATCTTCGGCGAGAGATATGATGCTTTCATGGAGGTTTACAGCAACGATAAACTCAAGAATGACAAGAGAAAAGAGTTTATAGAAGAGTATGTATCCTCACATAGCGTTCCGGCAACAAAGTATCAGGACTATGGCTGGGATCCGGTAGAGCTAAATGTATCTGCAGGCAATAATGAGACAGAATAAACCTAATTCTGTTTGGAGAGAGGTATATATTATATAAAAAATAAGTCAATGAACAGTGGTTCATTGACTTATTTACGTTATAGCATCTTTAATTACCTGATAGAATCAAGGAATCTATTAAAGCCCGCTTTTCCTTCGTCATTTCTTTTGAAGACACCGGCATCCTCGAGAACACCGGAAAAGACAAAACCTATCTCATCCTGTATTATTTTGTGTAAATCAGACTCGACCTTGTCTCCATACTTAGGAAGAAAATCCGTTGCCCACTTGGCATGACTTTGGAGTGCTTCGTCGGCATATAAATCCCTGCCTTCTCTAATGGCTTCCTCTAGAAGAGCCATTTCCTTCTTAAGTCTAGCGGGTAGAACCGCAAGTCCCATTACTTCTATCAGTCCGATATTTTCTTTCTTGATATGATGATATTCAGCGTGTGGATGATAAACCCCCAGTGGATGCTCTTCCGTAGTGATATTGTTTCTCAGAACAAGATCCAGCTCGTACACGTCGTGCTCTGCATCCAGCTGATTATTAGCATCTCCGGCCTTCCTCATTCTCGCGATAGGAGTGATAGTATTATGAGGCACTCCATCAGTCTCAGCGAAGATAAATGCCCCCTCATCGGTATAACCTCTCCAACTGGTAAGTATCTTATCCGCCAGCTCTACGATTCTATCAATATCCTTACCCTGAAGACGAATCGTCGACATAGGCCATTTGATTATTCCACTGTAAATATCCTCAAAACCGGAAACTGTGAAGCTTTCCTCGAAAGGCGCTCTGACCATTGGGAATTCATATCCGCCGCCCTGGAAGTGGTCGTGGGACAGAATAGAACCACCAACAATCGGCAGGTCAGCATTTGAACCCGCTGTATAATGCGGAAACAACTCCACAAAGCTTAGCAGCTTCTTCATAGTCGAGCGATTTATCGCCATTGGAATATGTTTCTCATTGAATATGATGCAGTGCTCGTTGTAATAAACATAAGGGCTGTACTGCAGATAGTACTGGTCACCATCTAGTGTAATGGGGATTATTCTGTGATTCTGTCTGGCAGGATGAGAGAAATGTCCTGCATAGCCTTCATTCTCTCTGCATAGAAGACAAGCTGGATAACCTGACTTCTTTGCTTTACCGGCTGCGGCGATATCACGCGGATCCTTCTCAGGTTTGGATAGATTGATAGTTATATCGATATCTCCAAATTCAGTAGAGGTGGTCCATTTCTCGTCCTTTGCGATACGGTCTGTACGGATATAGTTTGTTGCTTTACTAAAGTTGTAATAGAAGTCAGTTGCTTTCTTAGCCCCATCTTTACCACTTTCATAAAGCTCCTTAAACTTATTTCTTACCACCGATGGCGGAGGTGTAAGAAGCCCCATTATTGCTGTATCATAGAGGTCCCTGTAAGTGATAGTATCCTTTTCAAGGAGCCCATTTTGGATGGCGTATTCAGTCATATCCTCAAGAATTGAATGTAGCTCTCGGGGATCTGAGCTATCCATTATATCAGTTGGTAGTGAATATTCCTCCACCTTAAAAAACTCTATTAATTTATTTATTGTATAGACCTTGTCATCTTCAGAGACAAGGCCGCTTGTGATTCCATAACTTACTAATTCATTTATGAGCTGGTTTATATTCGACATATATTTATCCTCTCGTATTTTAAATTATAGTAATCCCTTATCCTTCTAAGCTATTAATCAACTGCAAATATCATACAACCTGAATTCCGCCATATTTCCTTATCTTCAGCACATTGCAGGCACCGTCTCCGAATACTTTATCAAGTGCGGCCTTATATTCGGCAACCTTATCGTTCTTGACAAAGGCCTGTATAGTTCCGGCAAAACCACCTCCGTGAACTCTGGCAACGCCTCCGTCTGCGCCAAGAACCTTCTCGCTTACACAAAGTGCAATTGATACATTCTGATGCTGTACATCGTGACTTGTATAAACATTCTGAAGGAACTTAAATGACGAGTCCCCAGAAGCCTTAACATTTGCAAGGAAAGAAGAGAAGTCTTTAGACCTTAGTGCGGCTACTTCCTTTTCCACGCGTTTATTTTCCTCGTAGAAATGCAGTGCTCTCAGAACGCCTCTGTCCCCCAGCTTTTCCCGAAGCTCAGGTATATGTGCCACAACCTCATCCTCGGAAACCTCTATCAGTACATCCTTACCAAAGAATGCTGCAACAGCTTTCATTTCAGCAGGTACAGCAGCGTAGTCAGGAGTAAGATCAGCGTGACTTCCCTTTGTATCTGTTATGCATAGAGAATAACCGACCTCATCCAGATCCACCACAATTGGCTCTATTATAGGGTTCTTAGGGTCTTTAAAATCTATATGACACAGGCTTCCAACGGAACATGCCATCTGATCCATCAGACCGCAAGGCTTACCAAAGTAGGCGCTCTCAGCATACTGGCCGATAATAGCAATCTCAACAGCATCCACCTTCATATCGTTATAAAGCCCTGAAATAACATTTCCGATAATAGTCTCAAAGGCAGCAGAGGAAGAGAGCCCTGAGCCTCCCAAAACATCGCTGGTGATGTAAGCATTAAAGCCGCCAATCGTGTAGCCTCTATCCTTGAAGCTTGCAAGAACGCCCTTGATCAGGGCAAGAGTAGTTCCTTCCTCGTCGTCTCTCTTAGCTATATCACTAAGTGAAATAGTAATCATATCATAGCCTTCGGATTTGACATTTACTGTGTCGGAACTATTTTTAGAAACGATAGCTATCGCATCATCATTTATAGAAGCGGCGAGTACCTGTCCATGCTGATGATCAGTATGATTTCCGCCTACCTCTGTTCGACCGGGAGCACTGTAAATCTCTACATCTGCGGAGTCCTCGCCATAGATTTCACTATACTTCGCGATAGCATCAATGTATCTGGATCTTTGATAGTCCATCTTCAAATTGTCAAGATATATATCAGAGAGTCGCTGATCCAGCTTACCATCTCTGATATAATTAATCAGTTCATTAGTTTTCATTAAGTTTGTATCCCCTTCTCACCTAGTATTTCCCCTTATAAAAGTACCCCAAGGAGATATTTGTATTATAACATTTTGTACTCCATTTGTTCCATAAAATATGATATTATGAAGGATATTATCTGCGGTTTTTTCTTTTTAGTATGAATTGAGTTACAAAGTAGCAGGAGTCAAAATGATTTTACATGCATTTAAAAGATTAATAAACAAGTTCACCTACAAGAAGGAAGTGAAGACCTTCGGTGATATCATAAGGTTTGGCTACCTCACGGAGGATAAGCTTCCTGAGGAGCTGAGAAAGATAAATGAGGCACCAGATGGTACGGGCCCCGTACTTACAGTTCATAATCTCGATACAGATGAGAAGCAGGAAATGCAGTACAAGCTGAATCACGTATATGAGATAGAAAGTCCGAAGCTTTACTTTGCTATATGTGTTAATTCCAAAGGACATAGATACATTCTCGTAGACAGAGATGTAAAGACAGCGGAGATAGAAGCGATGTCCTTTGACTGGGATAACATATCCATTAAAGGACTCGAGGTTAATGACAAAAAAGTGACGGTTGTAGTAGAGCTTGAGGGGGAAGAATGACAGACAGAAGAGTAGAAAAACCAATAACAAAAGCAAGACTGAATCTCCTGAATCTCGGAAGTATACTTCTGATTATCTTTATGATTTCAGTTTTTGCTCTATCGATTGGACTCATTGTCCTGCTGATCAAGGACGGAATCAAGGATGTATTCCGCGATTATTGGCAATGGGTAGTGGCGGCAATTATTTACGAAACAGTTATTTTCTGGCTTGGTATTATCTTGGTTTACATAACTTCAACTCAGTTGGGATTAAAAATGCGAATCCTCGGAATCATTTGTGGGATGATGCCAATAGTAAACCTTGTGGTTCTCGTATTTATCATTACCATAGCAACAAATGAATACAGCTTCGAGAAAGCAAAGCTGAAGCTTGATCTAAGTAGAGCAAAGGAGCAGGTTTGCAAGACTAAGTATCCATTACTTATGGTCCACGGAGTATTCTTCAGAGATTATAAATATTTCAATTATTGGGGACGTGTTCCAGAGGAGCTGATTAAAAATGGCGCAACTATCTATTACGGAAATCATCAGTCGGCTGCATCCGTTGAGAATAGCTCCAAGGAACTGGCGGCTAGAATAAGAGAGATAGTTGAGACTACAGGCTGCGGCAAGCTGAATATAATAGCACATTCAAAGGGCGGTCTGGATGTTAAGACGGCAGTAGCCATGCAGGGAGTTTCAGACTATGTTGCTTCCATAACAACTATCAATACCCCTCATCTGGGATGTGAATTTGCAGAGTACTTACTTACCAAAGCTCCGGATGGACTTCAGGAGAAGGTGGCAAGTGCTTATAATGCGGCACTCCGCAAGATGGGAGACAAGAATCCGGACTTTATAGCAGCAGTTACAGACCTTACGGCAGTTCGCTGTAAGCAGATATGGGGAGCTCTTTCGACCTTTGACTACGGCGCCCATGGTGTATATACACAGAGTGTGGGCTCTTGTATGAAAAATGCAACTAGTGGGGCATTTCCACTAAATATGAGTTATCTTTTCGTGGGTAGATTTGACGGACCAAATGACGGACTGGTAGGAGAACCTTCCTTCCGTTGGGGTAAGAACTATACCTATATAGAGAATAAGAAGAATAGAGGTATATCCCATGGAGATATGATTGACCTTAATCGTGAGAATATATCAGGCTTTGATGTTAGAGAATTTTATGTAAAACTTGTAAGCGACCTCAAGGCCAGAGGTTTATAATTTACAAAAGAGCCCGCAGCTTAGGGAGTATTTAACTTCTTAAGATCTGCGGGCTTTTAGATTATGTCGTACTTATTTACTTTCAGCTAACATTCTGGCTGTATATCTTGACACATTAAAATGTCTGAGCTGTGTATCATTATAATATTTTGCGTTTCTTTTAAAGTACTGATCTCTGTACTTCTTTGGACATAGCTCCTTCATAGCTGGTGCTGCATCTGTAGACAGATTGTTAACCAGATAGTAGTAGTCAATTAAGTCTTCTTTTTTTCTTGATGTAAAATCATTATCTTTTTCGTCATCAACCACAGCGCTGACCTCGCTGTTAGCAAGTGCAGACAGGTTGTATCTGGCGATAATATTATCTGTATGTGAGAAGCTTAGTGCCATATAGAAGATGCTGACAATCACAACTCCATATCTAAATAGCGGGAAGCTTGACTTATAAATCGAAACAATTATACCCACCAGCAGGAAGCTCAGTACTGCGAGCGTCCAGAGAACCAGTATTCTGTCAAAGGACAGATTGTAACTATCTATATACATCAGCATTCTGAGGCCACTGGATGCAATCATTATATAAGTGCAGAGCGATATCAGCGTCATCAGCCCCTTCAGTATTACATGCTCTCTGTAATAATCCTTCACAAATATCACGATAATTACATTTATGATACAAACAGCAAGCAACTGGAAGAAGCCTTCCCTTGCGTACTCAGCATAGGTGTAGCCGTCCGGCAGCTTCATGCCTCCCCAGAAAAGGAAGATGATCTGAATCAAAGAGAAAGCCATATAGATAACTCCGATTATGGATAGAACCGTGATTGCAACCACGGGCTCGAAGTTATTGTGGCTGGTAACCTCTTCCTTGATCCTTTTCTTGGCGAAGAATCTCATTATGCAGAAGGAGGCGAAGTAACTGAAGATAAATGTCATAACCACGCCAAATATTGTGACGCCGTCCACCTTGATAGAAAGGTAATCTGTAACCAGTGTTTTAAATACAACATCAGCATTTACCAGGAGAGCGAGGATGATTGCAACTACTGGAACTGCGATAACAAGTCCCAGAATAACTGACCCCAGAATACCATTTCTACCAGAGGATCCCCCTGCATTAGTTTGACCATGTTCCTTCATGGCACGTTTATCTTTTATATAATCATCGAGACATCCAAGAGAACCAAAGGAGGATTCAAGGATGGCGATGGTGGTTTTCGGAAGATTCCATTTTGAATCGTCGTAAACATTATGAAGCAAGAATACAAATGTAAGCAGTAGTATGCCGATACAGTTAAAGAATATGAAAAATGAATTTCCGGTCAGCATATTGGAGATGGAGAGTCCAAGAATGACAGCTCCGTAGAAATAACTGGATTTCTTTATCTTTACTCCATAGAAGTTCAGCATATAACAGATATATACCAGTGTACCAGCCGCAAATAGGGGCATAGTCACACCTGAAGGATTGTTATATAAACAAAATGTAAAGAACAGTGCATATGCCAATGTGAGTCGGAATAGCTTACTTCCTATACGGGCTCTTTCTTTAGTCTGCTCAGGAGTTTCTCTTGCTACCATGCCCCAGTAGCCCATCTGGGCATTTCCAGGTCCTGGCATATATCCCTGCTGGACAGCATTTCTGGGAGGAGCCGTAAACCCTGACATTGTCTGGGAATTCTGACCTGACATATTCGGTCTGTAGACACTACCGTTATTTATGTTATTCGTTTCATTCATTTTAAGATACCTCCATATTTGGATACCTGTATATTACGTTTTGATTATGGTTCAATTCGACATCAACTATGTTGCAAATTGCCATCTAAAAAACATCAAGAATATATGGTATAATTCAACATAGTAATAAAGGAAATGCATATAAAGGAAAATGGGAGAACTATGATGAAGCATCCAAAGGATTCATCAGATGAACTTGAGAATACTGAAAGTATCCGCAAAATACTTATAACAAATGATGATGGAATTGAGGCCAATGGACTTAGGCGACTGGTCGAGGTCGTACAGGACTTAGGTGAGATATGGATAGTAGCACCTGATGGCGAGAGAAGTACATCATCACATGCTATAACTCTTCATGGTTCCATAGATATATATCCTTATGATTATGGAATAGAGGGTGTAAATGCTTTTACCTGTAGTGGTACACCTGGGGACTGTGTAAGAGTTGGAAGCTTAAGTGTTATGCCATATAAGCCTGATGTTGTACTGTCAGGTGTAAATAATGGTTATAATACAGCTACAGATATTCAGTATTCCGGTACATGTGGAGCTGCTTTTGAGGCGGCTTTCCAGGGTTTTATAGGAATTGCTCTATCTGAGGGACAGGGCGGAGTACACGAGGTGACGGATAAATATCTGAGAGAGATAGTTATAGAACTTATTGATAAGAAGCTGGAATTCGGTCAGATATGGAATGTTAATTTTCCGAACTGCAATCTCACAGATTTTCAGGAGATACTTCGGGATAGGAAGATATCAAGAAGTATGTTCTTCGTAGACAGGTATCAGCAGACCGCTTGTCTGGATAATGGCGGTGCGAGATATATGATAGATGGTCGTTATCAGGAGAAGGCGGAGGAAGGCACTGATATACAGGCGCTTATAGATAACAGCATATCTATTTCAATAGTTAATAATGTTGGCATTTAGCTTCAAAATGGATTATATTTATATCAAGACTATATAAAGGAATAATCAGAATATGTTAAATATTGTTTTGTTAGAACCAGAAATGCCTGCAAATACTGGTAATATTGGGCGAACCTGCGTAATAACAGGTTCGTCTCTTCATTTAATAGAACCTTTGGGATTCAGGATAAATGAGAAACAGCTGAAGCGTGCAGGACTGGATTATTGGCCAAGGCTGGATGTGCATTTATATGCAAATGTAGAAGAGTTCTACGATAGTATAGGTCCTGACGCGAGAGTCTTCTACGCGACTACAAAGGGGAAGAACAGACACTCGGATGTGGAGTTCAGGGATGGCGACTATATAATGTTCGGAAAGGAGAGTGCTGGTATACCTGAAGAGATACTCGTAGAGCATCCGGATACCTGTATACGTATACCAATGCTTCCGGAGGAGCGGTCACTCAATCTTGCGAACTCTGTTGCAATTGTAACTTACGAGGCGCTGAGACAGATGGATTATCCCGGGCTTGAGACAGAGGGGGATTTGCACAGACTGGAATGGTAGGCTTGGATAAGAAAGAAAGTATAAGATGTTAAAGAAATAAGAAACAGGAGAGTTTATGAGAATACTACTTGTAGAAGATGAAGAATCTCTTGCTGAACTTGTGGCACAGAGACTGAAGAAGGAAAGATATACAGTTGATGTTAGAAATGATGGCGAGTCGGGACTCTATGACGCGCTTACAGGAATTTATGACCTGATACTGCTGGATATCATGCTACCTAAGAAGGATGGTATCGAAATACTGAGGGAGATAAGAGCTGAAGGGATTACCTCAAAAGTTATTATGTTAACCGCTAAGGGCGAACTAGAAGATAAACTTAAGGGCTTCAGTGAGGGTGCAAATGACTATGTTCCGAAGCCTTTCCATATTGATGAGCTCGTTGCGCGAATAAATGCACAGCTCCGGGTTGAAACAGTTGTAAAGGAAGAGCTGCAGTTTGGAAATATTGTTCTAGACTACAATACGCCAGCGGTAGTAAATAAGGATACGGAGGAAAGCATCAAGATAAATAATAAAGAATTTCAGCTCCTGGAGTATTTCATGATGAATCCGAATCAGGTGCTCTCTAAGGAAATGATATTTGACCGTGTATGGGGAATGGATAACGACACACTATCGAATAATCTTGAGGCATATTTATCCTTTGTCAGAAAGAAACTCAAAATTGTGGATGCAGATATAACTATAAAGTCACTAAGAAATATGGGTTATAAGATGGAGATGGTAAATGAAGGAACTAAATAAGAAGGTTTTCCTGATACTCTTCGGGATGCTTACAGTTATTCTTATAGTAAGCCTTGTTATAGTGAATATTATTGGTTACAGAAGAGAATATGAGAGTATATCTCGTAATCTAAGAGTAATGGATGATCGTGGTATGTTCGGTGGAGCGGCACCTCCTGATAGCGAAGGAGATATGAATTTCCAGAATGGTAACCAGGAGCCTAAGAAAGGTGAGTTTTCTGAAGAAGCCTCAGAAGAAGCTTCGAAAGAATCAGCTGAGGCTCCGGATATAGAGAACATGATGTTCATGGATCATGAGGTATATACTGCTGAACTCACAAATGGAGCGGTCACCAGAATCATAAGTCACGGAAATGAAGAGTCAGACTTCAATGCTGAGGCTGCAGCAGATGAGATTCTTACAAAATATAGTAATGATACTATCAGAATAGAGAATCTCTATAGAGACGGTTATTCCTTTAATTATAGATGGAACAAGATAGTAATTATAAATCAAAGTAGTATAGCTTCGAAGCTTAGAAAGCTCCTTATTGAAACTATAATTATATTCATAGTACTTGAGGCTATTATTGCTGTAGTTGCAAAGCTCGTTACTAGCTGGATAACTAAGCCTGCTAGAGAAGCCTTTGAAAAACAGAGAGAATTTATAGCGGATGCTTCTCATGAGCTGAAGACGCCTCTTGCCGTAATTATGGCTTCTTCAGATGAGATAACTGAGGATGAATCTAATAAGAAATATATTGAGAATATCAGATACGAATCTGACAGAATGAATAAGCTTATCTCAGGACTCTTAGATCTATCAAAGCTTGAGGAAGGTGTATCACAGGCGGAATATAAGGACGAGAATCTCTCTAAGATAGTAGAAAAGACTAGTCTAGTATTTGAAGGTGTAGCCTACGAGTCTGGAGTAGCTATGGAGTCAGATATCGAAGAAGGTATAACCCTGAAATGTAGTAAGGACGAGATGGAGAAGCTGACCTCCACCCTAATAGATAATGCAATTAAGCATAGCTATAAGGATACGGCTGTAGCAGTAAAGCTTTATAGAAGTAAGAATAATGTAGTCCTTAAGATTATCAATCATGGAGACCCTATAGCGGAGGGAGATGAAGAGAAGATATTCGAGAGATTCTACCGTGCCGATAAGTCCCGCACAAGAAGTGAGAATAGATACGGCCTTGGTCTGGCTATAGCTAAGAAAATTGTTACTAACCATGGCGGCACTATAAGCGCCTCTTCAAAGGACGATACTACAGAATTTAAGGTTATTATATAAAAATAAAAAATATTTAAAAAACATTTGACTTACCAATTAAATTGTGTATAATTAAATTGTACACAACCTAATTGTTTAATTTTGATTCAGTTTTTTAGGAGGTATGTCAAATGAATTTTTATGATATTAGTGTAACAGCACCGGATGGTAGTGAAGTAGCAATGAAGGATTTCGAGGGAAAGGTTGTCCTCGTAGTAAATACAGCACTTGGTTGTGGATTTGCTCCACATTACAAGGATCTTGAAAAGATGTATGAAGACTTTCATGATAAGGGACTTGAAATAGTAGATGTTCCTTGTAATCAGTTTGCTGGACAGTCTCCAGAATCAGATGAGGAAACACATCAGACATGCATGCTGAAGTACAATACTCAGTTCCCTCAGATGAAGAAGTCAGATGTTAATGGCGAAACAGCTATCGACCTCTTCAAGTTCCTGAAGACCGAGAAAGGATTTGAAGGTTTTGGTTCCGGACCTAAGGCAATAGCTATGTCAGCACTGCTGAAGAAGATCGATAAGGATTATAAGAATAATCCTGAGATCAAGTGGAACTTTACTAAGTTCATAATTAACCGTAAGGGTGAAGTTGTAGCCAGATTCGAGCCAACAGCTGACATGAAGAAGGTTGCAAAATGCGTTGAAGAACTTATAAATGAGGAAGGATAATCTTAGATGAGTAAGTACGACTGTTTAAAACTGGAAAATCAATTATGTTTTCCTCTCTATGCATGTTCTAAGGCAATTACAAAGCACTATAAGCCATTTCTGGACGAACTGGATCTGACCTACACTCAGTACATCACTATGATGGTACTGTGGGAGAAGAAGAAGGCAAATGTATCCGATCTGGGTAAATGCCTATATCTTGATTCAGGTACCCTGACACCAGTTATTAAGAAGCTGGAGGCTAAGGGGTATATAACCAAGAACAGATCTAAGGACGACGAGAGAAATGTAATAGTTGAGATAACTGCTGAAGGAGATAAGCTAAGAGACAGGGCAGTCAAGATTCCTTCTATGATGGGGGGATGTGTTAACATTTCCGAAAAAGAAGCAGCGGAACTATACAAGACTTTATACAAGATACTGGGTAATTTTGATGAATTAGATGGAGGTAAGTAAAAATGGCAGTAGTTGAGATTAAAGAAAATGAATTTGATGAAGTAGTACTTAAGAGCGATAAGCCTGTATTTGTAGATTTCTACGCAACATGGTGTGGTCCATGTAAGATGATGTCACCTATCCTTGAACAACTGTCTGAGGAGAAGCAGGATGTGGTTTTTGCTAAGATTGATGTAGATGATGCAGAGAGACTGGCTGTACTTTACGGAATATCAAGTATTCCTTGCATGATCCTTTTCAAAAATGGAGAAGAGGCTGACAGAGTAGTAGGTGCTGTTCCAAAGCAGAAGCTCGAGCAAGTAGTATCTGCTTAATGTATAGACCTTCTGAGAAGTCAATGTCATTCTGAGGAGTTAATGTCATTCTGAGGAACGAAGTGACGAAGAATCTTATGGGAGAGTAGTATATGATAGATGTAATTATAGTAGGAGCTGGTCCGGCAGGACTATCAGCAGCCATCTATGTAGAGAGAGCCGGAAAGCATGCCGTATGCTTCGAGAAACTCACAGTTGGTGGACAGATAGTAAATACTCCGGATATAGCAAACTATCCCGGAATCAAGAATATAAGTGGATTTGAATTTTCCATGGGACTCTATGAGCAGGCAACAGAGCTTGGCGCAGAAGTGATATATGATAGAGTTAGTGGGATAGAAAGACAAGATAATACCTTTAAGGTTACCACAGATTCAGGTAAGGAATATGAGGCTAAGGCCGTAATCTTGGCAACGGGTGCTAAGAATAGACACCTGGGACTGGATAAAGAAGAAGAACTGACAGGCCGCGGTGTATCTTACTGCGCAACCTGTGACGGAGCATTCTTTAAGGGCAAGGATGTAGCAGTAAATGGTGGTGGTAACACAGCTCTTGAAGATGCTCTATTCCTTACTAATTATTGTAACAAGGTTTACATAATTCATAGAAGAGATGAGTTCCGTGGCGAACCACAGAATCTCGAAGCGGTTAAGAAAAAGGAAAATATCGAGTTCGTTCTTAACTCAACGATATCAGAGCTAAAGGGTGACAAAGCTCTCGAAGCAGTTGTAGTAAAGAATAAGGAAACTCTGGAAGAAAAGGAAATACCTGTATCAGGACTATTTATTGCAATAGGTCAGGAACCGGATAATGGTGACTTCAGTCCGGTGGCAGATCTGGACAAGGGTGGATATATAGTTGCTGATGAAAAATGCCTCACAAAAACTCCTGGAATCTTTGTGGCAGGCGATTGCAGAACAAAGGATGTAAGACAGCTTACAACAGCCGCATCAGACGGTGCCGTGGCAGCTCTCGCAGCATGCTCATATATATCATAATATGATATAGTAATAGCTTTTATGTAATACTTTGGATTATTATCCTTAGATTATCAATTAATTGGCAAGGTGCATTTTTGCACTTTGCCTTTTTTGATTTCTATTTTTTCTTTTTTTTAAATATTTCTATATTTTTTAATTTTCATTTAAGGTTCCCACCGTATCATGGGTTCAAACAAAAACAAAGAAACCCTATTTTCAACTAAGAATCTAAAAAGTGAGGAAAGAAGAATGAGCAAGTACATAGAAGTTTTTAAAAGAACCGAAATTAAATATCTACTTAGTAGTGACCAGTACAGGAAGCTCTTTTCTTTCCTCGAAGGATTCGCTAGAGTAGACGATTACGGATTAACCCGAATTAATAATATATATTTCGATACTCCAAATTATCAGATGATTCGCACATCTCTGGATAAGCCTATATATAAGGAAAAGCTAAGACTTAGAACCTACGGACCGACCTTTGATAGCACGAATTCCTTTATTGAAATCAAGAAAAAATATGACGGAATAGTATACAAGCGGCGAATATCCGGAAAATATAAAGCGGCATATGATTATTTGGTTAATAATAAAAAGCCACTGGATGATTCCCAGATATCTAGGGAGATAGCAGGTGTGCTGGATATGTATGACAGCCTAAGACCTGCAATGAGAATCAGCTATGACAGAGTGGCAATGGTAGGTATAAATGATCCGGAGTTCCGAGTTACATTTGATACTAACATCACATGGAACAAGGATGTACTGGACCTGAGAGAAGAGGCGGAAGGTGTTCCGATACTCGGGGAAGGTCAGTATATGATGGAAATTAAGGTGGCAAATGCTATGCCGCTGGAGCTAACCAGAAAGCTTAGTGAACTTCGGATCTTCCCTACTTCATTTTCAAAATATGGCAAAGGATATCTGCAGATGCTTGGAATGAAGGCAGGGGCTGAGGCGGTAAAGGCAGTAAATAGAGAATATATAGATATAAGAAACAAGAAGGAGGTACGAGCATATGCTTAGTAACATTTTTACATCTATCATTACAAATGGAACCTTTACGGGGGCGCAGCTGGGAATTGCGACAGTAACTTCACTTATCTGTGGGCTGATAATAGCTGGCACTTATTCAGTGAAAAATAGATGTTCAAGAAGCTTTGCAGTGACACTTGTTCTTCTTCCTGCAATAGTTGAACTCGTGATAATACTTGTAAATGGCAATATAGGAGCAGGAGTTGCGGTGGCTGGAGCCTTCAGCCTTGTAAGATTCAGATCAGCTCCTGGAAAGGGACAGGAAATAACGAGTATATTTCTGGCAATGGCAGTAGGACTTGCAACAGGGATGGGATATGTTGGAGTTGCAGTTCTTTTCTCAGTAGTTGTCTCCCTTATTAATCTACTTCTGAATGTACTTAAGTTTGGTGAGGCAGGGGATAACTTCAGGACTCTGAAAATTACAGTGCCGGAGAATCTGGATTATGAAGGTAAGTTTGAGGATATTTTTGGTAAGTATCTCTCTTCCTATACATTTGATGAGGTAAAGACCAGCAACATGGGCAGCCTCTACAAGATAACACTTAGTGTAGTTATGAAGCCAAATATTTCAAGCAAGGATTTTCTGGATGAGCTTAGAACTAGAAATGGCAATCTGGATATAAGCCTTGGTAGAAGAATAGATAGTATGGACACATTATAGGAGGGAAAAGTTATGAGAAATAAGAGTATGAGAAAAAGAGTAAGTGCTTTCATTGTTTCAATCATGATGACTATATCATTTGCGGCCTGTGGTAGCAGTAATTCTACTAGTGATTCAGAAAATGTTGATGTTTCCACAGAGGTTACAACTCGTGCTGAAGTAGAAGAAGATATAGAGCTGGCGAGTGATGGTATTTCGACGGATAGTGATGCTATAGTGACTGCCAATGTGTCAACAGATGGAATGATAGATACAACGGATATGTTCACAGATAGGGATCTGGAGCAGACAGCAGACTTAACTGAGGCGGAGACCCTTTCCCTTAGTGAGGGCGAGGATATAACCATAGATTCTGAAGGAGTTTACATAATCTCTGGAGATGCTAAGGATGTTACTATAAATGTAGAAGCCGGAGAAGAGGATAAGGTACAGATAGTCCTTGATGGGGTAAAGATTTCAAATGAAGATGCTCCATGCATATATGTAAAAACTGCTGATAAGGTATTTGTTACAACAACTGATACAGAGAATTCTCTTGAAGTGACGGGTACTTATGTTGCAGATGGTGATACTAATCTGGATGCGGTTATATTCTCCAAGGAAGATCTAACCATAAATGGTCTTGGTACATTAAGTATTAATTCAAGTGACAATGGTATAACCAGTAAGGATACACTTAAGATTACGGGAAGCACACTGAATATCACTTGCAGTGGAAGTGCGCTGGAAGCTCACGAGGCTATAGAGATGGCAGAAGGAACGGTGAATGTATCACAGTGTAATGACGGAATGCACGCTGAGGACAGCGACGACGATTCAGTTGGATATATATACATTTGCGGTGGAACAGTAAATATCTCTGCAGCTGACGATGCAATACATGCAACAACTATAATTCAGATAGATGATGGAAGCTTCACTCTGGATGGTGGTGAATGTATTGAAGGAACATATCTTCAGATAAATGGAGGAGACATAGATATAACAGCCTCTGATGATGGCGTGAATGCAGCTAGTAAGTCGAGTAGCTATACCCCAACCTTCGAGATGAATGATGGCAACCTTACTATCCAGATGGGCGCTGGCGACACAGATGCAATAGATGCAAATGGAAATATAATCATAAATGGCGGAACGATAGATATAACTGCTCAGTCTCCATTTGATTATGATGGAACAGCAGAGTTAAACGGTGGAACACTCATTATAAATGGCGAGGAGACAGACACTATAACCAATCAAATGATGGGTGGTGGTATGGGTGGCATGCCCCAAGGTGGAGGCATGCTACAAGATGGAGAAATGCCACAGGACGGAGAAATGATGACACCTCCAGAGGATGGAACATTTCCAGGAGGAGGAAAGGGTGGCACACCTCCTGAAGGTGGAAGAGGTCCTAGACAGAATACCACTGAGACCGAAGAGTAAGCATTTATAATGAATGCGTAGAATAAGCATTTATGCTTGATAATACTTCCCATATATTCTAAAATGTTCCTGCTTTAGCTATTTGGAGGAATTTATGGCAATCGGTTTTACATACATACAGCTTATGCTTGTAATAACAATTATTTGGGTCACTATCCGAGTAGTTGCAGGACTTGTAAAGAAAAAAGTTGATTGGAAATACGAATTAAAATTACTCACTGTATATCTCAGTATTGCATTGGTTACAAGACTTGTATACTTTCCAGAAGTTATAACACCTATGGATGACAAGGTTTACTTCTACACTGGTAAGTATGTGGTAAATAGACTTAATCTGAGACCATTTATTTACCTTAAGCATAGGTATCAGGGCTGGTTTATCAATATGTATGGTAACATTATTATGTTTATTCCGGTTGGTATGGTTTGGCCTTATTGCTTTAAGAAGTTAAATAATGTATTCAAGGTAGTTCTGGCAGGTTTTGGGTATTCGCTGTCTATAGAACTTTCTCAGCTATTTGTCTTTGCCAGAGGAACAGATATAGATGATCTCATACTGAATACATTTGGTGCTCTTATAGGAGCACTTCTATATTTCTACTTAACCCCTTTACTAAGAAAGATAGTTAAGAAATGTTTGAAAGTAGAAGATGAGAAAACAGATGAAAAGCTAGCAGAGAAAGAATGAGTATATGAGTATACTCATTTAAGAAAAGGAAGATAAAATGGGAAAAGAAAGTTGGAAACCAGGTAATATGTTATATCCAGTACCTGCAGTTATGATTAGCTGTCAGAAGCCTGGAGAGAAAGCGAATATTATAACTGTAGCATGGGCAGGAACAATATGTTCTGATCCGGCTATGCTGTCGATATCTGTGAGAAAGAGTAGATATTCACATGACATCATCAAGGAAACAGGCGAGTTTGTTGTGAATCTCGTGACAACGGAGCTGACGAAGGCTTGCGACTGGTGCGGAGTTAAGTCCGGAAGAGATGTAGATAAGTTTAAAGAAATGAAGCTTACAGAACACATTTCTGATTTCTTAGATACTCCGGCTATAGAAGAAAGCCCAGTGAATATATACTGTAAGGTTAAGAAGATAGAAGAGCTTGGCTCACATGATATGTTCATAGCTGAGGTTGTCGGAGTTACGGTCGATGATAAATATATGGACAGCAAAGGTCGCTTCGACCTGCATGCAGCAGGACTGATAACCTATTCCCATGGAGAGTACTATTCCCTTGGCAAGAAGCTCGGTAAATTTGGGTATTCAGTCAAGAAGAAGAATAGTAAAAAGCATAGAAAGAAGAAATAATTATTTACATTAAATTTATGAGCATTTCAAAACGTCTATGAGTAAATAAACTCATAGGCGTTTTTTAATATTAGCAATATTTTTATATTTATTGCAAAATAGTGGTATTTGATGATATATTTGAAAAGTATGAAAATATTTCTTTATTTGATTAGGGGGATGGTTTTATGTTTAGTAAAAACAAAAAAGTTATAATGGCATTTATGCTTGCAACTATGATGGCAGCGCCAACCGTAGGTGGAAATGCTGTATATGCAGCAGAGGATGTTGATCAAGAAGTATATGTTAATGCAACTTCTGAGGATCAAGAAGTTGAGGTTGGTAGTATTACATCAACACATGGACATGGAATAATAGTTGAAGCTGAGAAACACTCGGCTACGGTTACATCTGATGATATCAATGCTAATGATGGGGATGGAATACATATAAGCGCAAATGATGAGGCTGAAGTCACAGTTACTACTGGTGATGTTTCAGACAGTATGTATGGGATTAATGGTAGTTTATATAATCAATCCAATGCAACGATAGAAACAAGAAATATAAACGCTAATTATTCTGGAGTTGCATTAAGTGTAGATAATTCAGAACTATCATTAACAACTGGTGATATTACTGCTGGGGAAACAGGTGTTCAACTTCAAGAAGATGGTGGTGGTGTTGCTAACGTAGTTGTTAATGGTGATATTAAAGTTGTAGGAAATGGCGAGATAGATGGGGAAGAGTATGAACGTGCTGGTTTACAATTCATTTCTGATAATGAAAATGATAAAGCGGATATACTTGTGGACGGAACTATCAGTGGTGGAGATGCCGGAGTATTATTGAACCCTGGTACATTTGATCCTGGTGAAAACCTGAATCTTACTGTTTGGAAGATAGAGCTTAATGAGTCAGGTAATGTAGCTGAACAGGTGTATGTAAGTCAGGAAGTTAAGGATTATTATGCTTCATATGGTTTATTTATTAAAGATGTTGATGTCAAGGCTTTTGAAAAGAGAATCATGTATATTATTAAGCATGACCAGCTAACTGAGGGAGGTACCATTTCATTTACTGATGCAAATGGTAATGCGCTCAAAATGAGTCATGGTTATTTGGTCGCAAATGAGGGCGATAAAGTTCTATTAAAGACTGACATTCAGGAAGGATATAAGATTTCAGGGGCATATAGTGTCGCAGACGGTAAGAAGCTTGAACTTCTTCGAAATGAAAATGGTGATTATTATACAATAGTACCTAAGGGTGGTGGAGTATATATTACAGCTACTGCTGAAAAGGAAAAGTTTGATCTTTGTTTCTATGATGAAGATGGTAATCTTATTCAGAAGGATAATGTTGAATATGGAAGCTATATAACTGTTCCTGATGCTCCATATCGTGAAGGATATGATTTTGTATGTTGGGTAGGTTCTAAGTATTATCCAGGAGATAAATATTATGTTACAGGTCCACATACATTTAGGGCACTTTGGGAGAAAAAAGAGGAGACTAAGTCAGAGGCATCTACACCTTCGTCCGATGACACAGCATCTAATGTTTCAACGTCAGTTAATAATATCAAAACCAAAGCAGCATCACCTGCTACAGGTGATACGGCTAATATAGTTATTCTCTTCGTTGTTATGATGCTTTCAGGAGCCGGTGCTGTTATTTCGACATCCCTAAAGATTAGACTTGGTAGAGTAGAATAATATACAAAGCTAGAAGTGTAAAATATAAAACGAAAAAATATCTCAAAACGTCTATGAGTTAATTAACTCATAGGCGTTTTTTTGCGACAGAATAATTACCATTCACAACAAATAGTCAGACAATTTGTTGAATATATATGATACTCAGTTCAGTTGATAATTATGAAATTATGATTATGAGATTATGAAATTATGAGTATGTGCATTGGTTTAAATACTGTTCCTGAATAATGGCTTTTATGCAAAAAGACATATGAGACATAACAAAATGTAAAATATACTTGACAAAATGT
>CAMKQB010000014.1 GCA_946414825.1 uncultured Lachnospiraceae bacterium | reverse complement strand
TAGCCATGATGAAGTCAACCTTTTTATCCTTGTGAAGGTCATTAGTAAATGTAGAATCGTTCTTCTCGCCAAGATTGTTCGCAATACCTCTGATTGCAAGATTCATCTTGCAGAGTCTCCATGTGTCCGGATTACTTTCCTGTCCAAGTATGGAAATTTTCTTTCTGTTGCCATTATGCTTGTCCACGAACTTCAGAGACTGAACAAACATCCCACCCGAACCGCAGCAAGGATCGTAGACGACGCCACTGTACGGCTCGATCATCTCAGCAATTAGCTTAACCACACAGGCCGGCGTATAGAATTCACCGTCTTCCTTCGTTCCAGAAGCCGCATACGCCTGAAGGAAATACTCATAAACCCGCCCGATTAGATCTTCTTCCTGGAAACGCTTCTCATCGATCTGATTAACATTGTCGATTAAGTCCTTGATTTTCGTGTTGCTCGCACCCAGTGTCGCAAAAAATGTATAGTTCGGATTTCCATCCTTGTCCCTTGAAGATAATGCACCTCTCAGCGAAGGATTGGTTTCCTCAATATCTTTCATGGCCTGATCCAAAATAACAGCAATGTCATTGGATGACGCATGAGCCACAATATATGACCATCTGGCTGTTTCTTTCAGGTAGAAAACGTTGTCCGCATTATAGAAAGATACCTTCTCCAGGAATGCAGGGATATCCCCATACTGTTCCATAAGCTCTGCACGACGCTTTTCAAATTTATCTCCCGCAAACTTCAGGAACACAAGACTGATAACGGCATCTCTATTTTTTTCTGTGCTTCCAATACCACGCAAAGCCACACGGCAGTTCCAAAGCACTGTTTCCAATGATACTTCTTTTTCTTTTTTGGCTGCTCTTGCCATTTCAAATCTCCTCTATATAATAATTTAGAATATTTGTATAACAAATATTCTATCATATTATCTAATCTCATAAAACCCTAAATACCATAAAATAAGGGCGTTCAAAACAAAATGAACGCCCTTTACATTTCTCGATATTCGCTGCCTATTTATCCATACAAATCATGATTCACCTTCTGCTGATAATATGCTCCCATTGTAACCGGAGCATTATACATCACAGCAAGCAAATACTGTTTTATATTCTTTACATCACTGGTATTCTCCTTCATACATTCCATAACATACTGAACCGTCATCATATTATATTTCCCGAATCTTGATACAACCATAGATTTACGAATCTTCTTACCCGAGATTACTATATATTCACCACCAGTAATAGCCACTTCCGTCATAAGCTCTACCATAGCATCAACTAGCTGAGTATCTGATTTTGAATAATCCTGTTTCAATATATCATAATCAATAAGACTCTTAACGAACTCCATATATTTGCTATAGCTCATCTCATCTTTCGCATCTGATAGATTGATAAGATTAGTATTACTATTATCAGTTTTATTTATATTAGTATTATTAGGGTATGATTTATCGACCTGTGTAGTTCCCTTTTCCCGACTTACAGAGGTATGATTTCCCGACTCCTTGAAGTCGGAATAATCGACTTCAGAAGATACACTACTTCTATCAGATAATCTATCTTGAACAACAAAGTTCTTCACATAGATTATATCCGGCTTACCAAGTCCTCTCTTTACCTTCTCTATAAGACCGATTCCTTTCTTACTATCCAGTTCAGCTGACACCTTTATTGCTTTATCTCTGCCACAAGCCAGGTCAGTAGCTATCTGCTCTACTGTATATATGATATATGTCCTATCGTCTTTATCCTTCCAGCCATTCTTCATAGAAAGCGACATCCTATCCAGCATAAGACCATACAGGAGCTTTGCATCATTTGACAAACCCTTAAAATGTTCATCTGTGAATAGCAGCTTAGGTATTCTGTAAAAGCTGAACTGATCCGCTTCCTTTCCGTAATAATAATCAAACTTTATATTCTTCCCCATTATAAAACCTCCGAATTAAACCATAAGAAAAGCACTTTCCAAAACGTTTTGTTTCGGAAAGTGCTTAGTAATTAGTGTTCACTATCTCGGTTCTATAAGTGTTTCATAACCATATTATCGGGTATATACCTATACCAAATTGGTACACATATTGGTACACAAGCGGTTATAGAAGTCTACGAAGCCTTATAAATACTGCATTTACTTCTTCTCTGACTTAAGTGTCGGGAACAGTAGGACGTCCCTAATAGCAGGGCTATCAGTCATTATCATAACCAGACGATCTATTCCGTATCCAATACCGCCTGTAGGTGGCATACCAACCTCAAGAGCATTCAGGAAGTCTTCGTCTGTGTGGTTTGCTTCCTCGTCACCGGCATCAGCCAGCGCATCCTGAGCCGCAAATCTTTCTCTCTGATCGATTGGATCATTCAGTTCTGAGTAAGCATTTGCCATCTCCCAGCCGTTCATGAAGAATTCGAATCTCTCCACATACTCTGGATTCTCAGGCTTCTTCTTAGTAAGCGGGCTGATTTCGATAGGATGATCCATTACAAATGTAGGCTGGATCAGGTGTTCCTCTACATACTTCTCGAAGAAGAGATTGAGGATGTCGCCCTTCTTATGGAAGTCTTCAAACTCGATGTTATGTTCCTTTGCCAGCGCACGTGCAGCTTCAAGGTCAGCCACCTCGTTCCAGTCGACTCCACTATACTTCTTAACCGCATCAACCATTGTGATTCTCTCAAATGGCTTACCAAGATCCATTTCTACACCTTGATAGGTAATTGTTGTTGAACCATTTACCTCTTTAGCAATATGACGATACATAGCCTCTGTGAGATCCATCATTCCATGATAGTCTGTAAATGCCTGATAGAGCTCCATCAGAGTAAATTCAGGATTGTGGCGAGTATCCACACCTTCATTTCTAAATACACGGCCTATCTCGTATACTCTCTCAAGCCCACCTACTATAAGTCTCTTTAGATAAAGCTCCAAAGATATACGAAGCTTAAGGTCCTCATCAAGAGCATTGAAATGTGTCTCGAAAGGACGTGCTGCAGCTCCACCAGCATTTGAAACCAGCATAGGAGTTTCAACTTCCATGAATCCCTGATCATCCAGGAATCTTCTTATTGTTGAAATAATCTTAGATCTCTTGATAAATGTATCCTTTACATCAGGATTCATTATAAGGTCTACATATCTCTGTCTATATCTAATGTCAGTATTTGTCAGTCCGTGGAACTTCTCAGGAAGTATCTGAAGTGACTTAGTAAGAAGTGTAACTGTATCAGCATGAACAGATATCTCGCCCATCATTGTACGGAATACATATCCTGTAACACCGATGATATCACCCACGTCAAGCTTCTTGAAATCAGCATACTCATCTGTTCCAAGCTCATCTCTTGATACGAATACCTGTATATTTCCACTCTTATCCTGAACGTTACAGAAGGAAGCCTTACCCATAACTCGCTTAGACATCATACGTCCCGCGATGCTAACCTTTATAGGATTTGCATCCATTATTGCGCGTCTTTCATTATAGGCTTCTGTCTTGACAGCCTTTGCCTCTTCCGGCTCCATACCTTCTGTATCCGGCATATCCTTCCCTACAAGAAGCTTAGCCTCAAGAGCCTCATATTCTGCCTTTGCTTCAACAACGTGATAACTCTGATCGTACTTTGTTATAACAAAAGGATCCTTTCCAGCTTCCTGAAGGTTTGCAAACTTCTCACGGCGAACCTTGAGTAGCTGATTCAAATCCTGAGTCTGCTGACCCTTTCCGTTATTCTTGTTCTGATTGTTCTGTTCTGACATATCTTTTTCCTCTCTAATATGAGTATCCAATAATGTATAAAAACCGCTGGAAATATACTCCAGCGGTTAATGTTCTACATAAAGAGACTAAATTATTTCTCTCTCTTAAAATCAAGTATCTTATAACTATGTCTTCCGTTTGGAGCATCAACTGTCACTACCTGTCCTACCTTAGAACCAATCAGCTTAGATCCAAGTGGAGATTCGTTAGAAATCTTTCCTTTAAGAATGTTAGCACCAGTTGAACTGGATATTTTGTATGTGAACTCTTCTTTAGACTCCATATCAACA
This sequence comes from uncultured Lachnospiraceae bacterium, assembly GCA_946414825.1. GTDB lineage: Bacteria > Bacillota > Clostridia > Lachnospirales > Lachnospiraceae > Eubacterium_Q. Next base: position 32,894 of record CAMKQB010000014.1, on the reverse strand, counting down.
AAGTGTACATTGCATCCAATATATACAGACTCTGTATCTAAGCTATCTTCATCGATAACTTCTACATTCTTGAGGATTTTCTCAAGCTCTGCAATACGTGTCTCTATATCTCTCTGCTCATCTTTAGCAGCATCATACTCAGCGTTCTCTGATAAGTCTCCCTGTTCACGAGCTTCTTTAATCTTCTGAGCTATTTCTTTACGACGATTAACTTTGAGATCAGATAATTCGTCCTCAAGGTTTTTAAGTTCTTCATATGTGACTATGTGCTTTTTTTCTTCTGACATGGGAGCTCCTTTCGTATTTCATATTTCATATTACTATATGTTTATTTGTAATAATCAAAACTGCATTCATAAGGTCGCGCTAACGCGCTTATCCGTCTGCTTCGCAGACTGCCTTATTTCATGCATTTTTGATTCTTGCTTCGCAAGTACGTCAAGTTTCTAACCAGCCGCCTCTGAAAGCAAGCTTTCTCGGCGTCAGCTTAAAAACTTGCCTATTACAAATAATAATTTATTTTTGCAGATGACGGGACTCGAACCCGAACCCACGTAATGTGGACATGAACCTGAATCATGCGCGTATACCAATTCCGCCACATCTGCTTAAAACGCCAAAGCCAAGTTTAACACAGCGTTTTGTATGTGTCAACAATGGCTTTGGCAGTATTTACTTAACTAATTATTACTCTTCAGAAGTTGCATCATCGCTACTAGCGTCTGTTGCTGAAGCCTTTACTGCATTATCATATATGAAGTCCATAATCTTTGTGTAGAGTACTTCATAATAATAATCCTCATCTGTAAAACCATACTGCTGATTTAGTGTTTCCTTATCAGATAATCCTGACATTTCCAGAAGCTCTTTAACCTTAGCATCAGCTTCTTCATCTGTTACAGTAATCTTCTCTTTCTCAGCGATAGTTACAACAACCATCTTCTCTTTGATGTATGTCTGAACGGAATCTTTGATATTTGTCTTGAAGTCTTCAAGAGTATAACCATAGTTGCTTAGATATGTATTAATGTCTACACCATTTGCCTCAGCTTCCTGCTCAACATTATCCATTACCATCTTGATTCTTTGCTCAACCTCTTCCTGAGGATATTCACTTACAGTACTGTTATCAATAACCTGCTGGAATAATGAACTCTTATCTGAAGAAAGATCTGATTCTGCAGCATTTTTCTTATATTCATCAAGAAGTGACTTCTCATACTCCTCAACTGTTGAGTAATCTGTAGCACTAGCTACAAGAGCGTCGTCATACTTTGGCTCTTCTTTTTCTACTATATAATTGAGAACTGTCTGGAATACGGCATCCTTACCAGCAAGGTCTGTGCTGCCGTAATCATCTGGGAATGTAACTTCAACGTCAAATGCATCTCCAGGGCTATGTCCTTCTATCTGCTCCTCGAATCCTTCTATATAACTACCAGATCCAAGCTCGAGATCAGTTCCAGCACCCTGTGTGCTTCCGCCTTCGAATTCCTCACCATCGATAGTACCTACATAATCAATGTTTACAGTATCGCCTTCTGTAGCGATTCCTGTCATTATCTTATTCTCCTTTGTATTCTGAGAGATAAGATTCTGAATATCATACTGAATGTTATCCTCTGAAACTGGAGTCTTTGTAGGCACATATGATAAGCCCTTGTACTCGCCAAGAGTTACATACTTGCTATACTCCTTTGCCATATCTTCGATAACACCCTTTGATTTGTTTCCACATCCTGAGAATAATGAAATCATCATTACTACTACAAGAAGGGCACTAATCTTTCTGAACTTCATAATAAGCATCCTTTCACTTTTCCTAGTAAATAGTCTTTACACTATAATTCTCGTTTTCATTCAACCGTATGATAATAACACACAAACCTTTAAAAATAAAGTATATTTTAATAATTCTCTCTTTTTTCACAATATTTACAAAAAGATTTGCAGATGCTATAATTTTTTTCTGTAATTAAGGAGGGCTCTGAAATGGTCCAAATAACAAATGTAAATATAAAGAAACTTAGTCCAAATGCGACTATACCAACCTATGGTTCAGACTTTGCTGCAGGCGCTGATCTATACGCATGTATAGATAGCCCTATAACCTTTCAGCCAGGTGATACATTTTTGATTAAAACCGGTCTATCAATGGAAATTCCAATGGGTTACGCTGGTCTGATATACGCACGAAGCGGTCTTGCCTCCAAAAGAGGTCTCGCACCTGCAAATAAGGTGGGAGTCATAGATAGTGATTATCGCGGCGAGATAATGGTTGCACTTCACAATCATTCACCAGAGCCACAAACTATAGAACCTAACGAAAGAATCGCACAGCTTATAATAACGCCTTATATACAAGCTGCCTTTAACGAGGTTAATGAGCTGTCAGACACCGTCCGCGGTGAAGGAGGATTTGGTTCCACAGGAACTAATTAAATTCTATTCTTTTATATACATCGAAGTCTACTGATTTTTCATACGAGAAGTTTGGATCTATATCGTCCTTCCACTCTCCATACAGTTCTTCCATGTATGCATTTTTCTTAGTTTTTATTATATCTTCCTTGTGAAGGTCTGTGGCATTTCTGTCTGTCAGCGCCTTCATATAGAAAATATGATATCCATACTCAGATTCTGTAACCAGGCTGTAGGAGCCATCCTCCAGGCTGTACAGGCTATCACATATTTTCTCGCCATATATACCCTTTATCTCCGAAGGAGTCATTGTATAGTAGGAGGAATTCTGAAGTCCGTAATACTCCGCCAGTCCCTCAATATTTGTACTATTAGAGTTCGATGAGGAGGTTCCATCATTGATTCCACTTTCTATTGGATTGATCAATGTATTGTATGCCTGAACCGCTCTATCATACTGCGCCGCCTTCTCATCCTCAGAAAAGCCTGTCACATCTCCACTAGATGCTACTGCATAACACTCGAAGTATAAATCGTAAAATGTTGTCTCCCGCGCTTCCTCATCAGAAACCTCTATTCCGGCCTCATCAATTATCTTGTCATAAACCTTTCGAGCCACCATATTCTCCTGAATGACAGACTTAACCAGGTCATAGGATAGCTGCATATTATGAAGCTGTTCATCCGTCAGCTTGGCATAGAATGCATCCGTCTCACTTGCGACAGTCTTCTCATCATCCTCTGTCAGCGCAACCTTATAGTCAGAAGCCTTTGCATTCAGCATCTTAACATGTACGATGTTTTCTATAATATCTCTTCTGGTTACGTCCTCCATGTTGGCGGTATCATCCTTGCTGACAGATATACTGGTTCCCCAGATTTCATTTCCATATATTGATTCGTAATCCTCAATAACTGTATTAGCATACAGATACACCTCACCAAGAGATACATCCTTGCCTGCATATCTAAATACAGCATCTGCATTTTTCGGAGCTACCTCAGCCTCGCCACAGCCCATAGTTATAAGAACCAGAGCCATCATTAGTATCGAAGCAAGATATCTTCTGATTTTCCCCTTGTGAAATGTCATCAAACCAACCTCTTATTCATCCTTATCAGTTATGATAAGATTCTCATTTATATCATTAATTACTTCTTCTATCTTCTCTAGCATGTTATCCTGAACCAGACTTGAAGTCTTAACAGAGAAGCCCGATTCCTTAGCAGTTATAAGTCTCATATCACCCTTGTACTTCTTTATGAACCTGGACACCTTCGCCACATCTATTGGTGCGCCGTCCTTTATGATATATTCAACTCTATCCTGCCTATATCTAAGAAATGTAATATACGCCCTATGCGCCTTCGCCTTAATAAGTGCCACTCTCATAAGACGTTGCATAGTCTTTGGAACAGGCCCAAATCTATCCTCTGCCTCATCGACTATATCAGCGATATCATCCTCAGTTTCAATATGTGATATCCTCTTATACATCTCAAGCTTCAGATATTCATTTCGTACATATTCGTCTGGGATAAATGCATCTACCGGAATATCCACCGAAGTATCAAAATCCTCTTCAACCTTTTCTCCCATCTTAGTACGTATCGCCTGACTCAGCAACTTAACATATAGGTCGTAGCCTATCTCTTCCATGTGGCCGGACTGACTGCTACCGAGAACATTTCCCGCACCACGAATCTCCAGGTCTTTCATGGATATTTTATATCCTGAACCCAATTCTGTAAACTCCCTAATTGCAGAAAGCCTCTTCTCCGCAACCTCTTTAATCACCTTATCTCTTCTATACATCAGAAAGGCATAACTGGATCTGTCCGATCTACCAACACGGCCACGAAGCTGATATAGTTGAGCTAGTCCGAAGTTATCTGCATTATGGATAATAATTGTATTAACATTTGGAATATCGAGTCCCGTTTCAATTATAGTAGTTGAAACCAGTACATCTATCTCTTTATTGATGAAGGCGTGCATGATATTTTCAAGTTCCCGCTCCTTCATCTTGCCGTGAGCAAACTCAATCCTTGCATTCGGAATCAGCGACCTCAGTTCAAGTGTAACACGCTCTATATCATCTACTCTATTATAGACATAGTAGATCTGACCATTTCGGGCCAGTTCTCTCGCTATCGCTTCCTTCACTATCTCCTTGTCATACTCCATGACGTAGGTCTGTATAGGTCGTCTATCTACCGGAGGCTCCTCCAGAAGACTCATGTCCCTTATCCCTATAAGACTCATATGAAGAGTTCTCGGAATAGGAGTCGCCGTAAGCGTCAGAACATCCACCGTATTCTTCAGCTGCTTTATAGTTTCTTTATGCTTAACACCGAACCTCTGTTCCTCGTCGATGATTAGAAGTCCGAGTGCCTTATAAGCCACATCCTTTGAAAGAAGCCTATGCGTTCCTATAACTATATCAACACTTCCATTTTTCAGCCCCTCCAGGATTTCCTTCGTTTCCTTGGTAGTGCAGAATCTGGATAACACTCTTATATTTACCGGATAATCCTTCATTCTCTCAGAGAATGTAGAGAAATGCTGCTCCGCCAAAATAGTAGTAGGAACCAGATATGCAACCTGTCTTCCATCCTGAACAGCCTTAAAGGCCGCTCTGATGGCAACCTCCGTCTTACCAAAGCCGACGTCGCCGCAGATAAGACGGTCCATTATCTTGTCGCTTTCCATATCCCTCTTGGTATCCAGTATCGCATTATACTGGTCCGGTGTTTCCTCATATGGGAACAGTTCTTCGAATTCCTTCTGCCAGATAGTATCCTCTGAGAACTGATAGCCTTTCTTATTCTGACGAATAGCATAGAGCTGTATCAGTTCATCCGCTATATCATCAACATGAGACCTAACTCTCTCGCGAGTCTTGTTCCACTCATTTCCACCCAGCTTATTCAACTTTGGTTTTCTGGAATCCTTGCCGGCGAACTTTCCTATCAGACTCAGCTGCTCAACAGGAATAAACAGCTTTCCGCTATCGGCATAATCAATATGTATATAGTCACGTTCTCTTCCATCAGAGGTACGAACCTTTTCTATCCCTTTATAGATACCGATACCATGCCTCTCATGAACAACATAGTCTCCGACACTTATCTCATCTATACTTCCGTACTTTTCACCTTCATATTTTGGTGGCAGCTTCTTTCTACGTTTCCTTCCGCTGTCCGCACCAAATATCTCGCTCTCATTTATAATTACAAGTTTAACCTCTGGCAGTCTTATACTTTCCTCCAGATTACCTGTAGTAACCATGACCTCACGAGGCTGTAGTATTCTCGACTTACTACTGGAGAAAAATGCCATTACATCTTCATCCACCAGAGACTGAACAAGTCTCTTTGCCCTTGTCTGAGACGGAGATACTATCATTATTCCGTAATCATCATTACGCCACTTTCTTATATCAGTAAGAAGTCTGGTTGTATTGCCCTTATAGGACTCTACCCCCTTTGTCTCGAAATGATAAGAATCCTTGAAAACAAGGGTTCCCTCAGAATAGAAGAATTCTGACATAGAAACAGTTTTCATCTTTGCCAGTCTTCCCACTATCTCGTTGCTACTGAAGAGAACCTCCGCCTGTTTCGGAAGTATATATCCACTCTCAAGTCTTGCCTTCATAGATATTGCAAATTCATTGGAATGTGCAACCGCCCTCTCCTCAACCTTAGCCGGATCATCTATGAAAACAGGTACATCCTCTGGAAGATAATCCAGAAATGAAACTGTATCTGTAAAGAAATAGTTTACAAGGCTATCCAGACCTGATGTAGAGTTATACTCAACAACTTCTTCCTTTACATGCTTAATATAAGACTTTAGCCTTGCATAAGACTCCGTCTCGAACTTTTCCTTGAAGACCTTAGCGACTCTTTCGCCCTCTTCCTCTATTTCATCTATACCTCTCTTGATACGAGCAGCACTCAGAACATACTCACTACTAGGCAGGATATCAAAGCTTTCACAGTTCTCTATCGATCTCTGTGTACTCTCATCAAAATATCTGATAGAGTCAACCTCATCACCAAAGAACTCAACTCGACAAGGGCACTCTTCTGTAAGAGGGTATATATCAAGTATACCTCCACGTACAGAAAACTGCCCACGCGCATCAACTACCGCAACATTTTCATAACCCAGCATGATAAGCCTACGTTTAATGTCATCTAGCTCTATCTCCTGACCCACCGACAGGCTGAAGGCATGTCTTCGGAAATATTTCATATCCGGAATTTTGTCCATCAATCCATCAACTGTGGTTATGATAACTGTTCTTTCGTTCCTATATATTCTTTTAATGATTTCCAGTCTTTTAGCTGACGTCAGATTACCATGAACATCGGCATAATAAAACAGAGCATCCTTCGCAGGATACAGATATACATCTCTATCAACAAATCTGTAGTCCTGAAACAGCTTATCAGCTCTAGCTCTGTCATATGTCACAATAAGTGAAAAGAGGCTGTCATTTCGCAGAGCCTCCATCACTAGCGGTTCTGCACATCTTGTGACTCCCCACAGTGTCGCAGGGCAACCTTTTTTCTGTAATCTGGTTAACGTCTTGCTTTCTCTAACCGGTTTTACAAGCGACTCCATATAGTCAACCTTAATTATATTTATTCATGGCCGAAGCAGCTCCAGCCATTATTATCTCTTCACATGCAAGAACAGCTCTATTAACACTATCTCTTACATCATCTAACTGTTCCTTTGGAAATCTTCCAAGCACATGATCAATCAGGTCAAAGTTTTCAGGCTTATGTCCAACACCTATCTTAATTCTGTCAAACTCTTCCGTTCCAATATTCTGAATGATATTCTTTATTCCGTTATGACCACCTGCACTACCATGACTTCTAACTCGGATTCTACCCACATCCAGATCTATATCATCATAAATGACTATCAGATCCTCTGGGGTACATTTATAGAAGTTAAGGAGTTCTCTTACCGATTCACCACTTAGATTCATAAAGGTCTGCGGCATAGCGAGCACAACCTTTTCTGTACCTATAAAACCGTGTCCGGTAACAGCCTTACATTCCTTCTTATTAAATGGAATATCGAAATGATCCGATATTCCTGTAATAGCCGAAAAACCCATATTATGACGGGTTCCCGCATATTTAATTCCTGGATTTCCCAGTCCAACGATTATCTTCATTCTTTCCTAGCCTGCATGATAGCCTCAGCCTCTTCGAGCTGAGCGATTGTATTTACACCTAATATCTCATTATTATCTTCAACAGGAAGTGCATTTATCTTAAGTCCGGCATTTTTTATTATTGAAACTGTATCTGTCAGATAGTATTCACCCTGAGCATTATCATTTGTAAGAAGACCAAGGCTTGCGTTCAGTGCTTCAGCATTAAATACATACATACCTGAATTAATCTCTTTAACTTCCAGTTCTTCTTCAGTACAATCCTTATGCTCAACAATCTTAAGGAAGTTTCCATCATCATCCCTGATGATTCTTCCATAGCCTGTAGGATCATCCATGATTGCAGATAGAACTGTCACTCCATTTGATTCATGCTTATGCTTCTCATACAGCTTGTGAATAGTATCTGCGGTAATAAGAGGTGTATCTCCGCAGAGAACAATTACATCTCCGTCATTTCCCAGAAGACTCTGAGCACATTTTACTGCATGGCCTGTGCCCAGCTGTTCTCTCTGCTCCGCGAACTCAACATAGTCAACTATCTCTCTCTTAACCAGCTGACCCTGATATCCTACTATTACTATAACGTCCGTAGCACCTGCATCCTTTGCTGCCTGAATAGTATAATGTACCATTGGCTTACCATCTACCTTGTGAAGAACCTTTGGTAGATCCGATTGCATACGAGTTCCTTTACCCGCTGCAAGAATGACTGCCTTAAACTTATCCATAGTATTTACATACTCCTCTCAAATCCTTTATACATGTGAGTGTATCCAAGTTTCTTCAAAACAGACGTATTATATCAGAAATGTATATAACAAACAAGCAGGTCTTTTACGACCTGCTTGCCTCTCTAATATCATATTCAGTTTTATATAACCGCTTCTTCTCCAGAAGTCTCCTCATACTTTGTAAGTATAAGCTCCTGAATACGGTTTCTGGTCTCGGAATTAATAGGATGAGCTATATCTCTATACTCTCCATCAGATGACTTACGACTAGGCATCGCAATAAACAGTCCCTTCTCGCCTTCTATAACCTTGATATCATGAATAACAAACTCATTATCGATTGTTATTGACACGACTGCCTTCATTTTGCCTTCTTTGTCAACTTTTCTTACTCTTACATCCGTGATTTCCATATCTTGCTACCTCCCAAAAATACTACAGTGTATATCTAAAGCTCTTCTCTATTACTATCTTTGGATTTCCTACCTCACCGGTATGAACCGTATTCGCCTTAATAGTATCTCTACTCTCAACTATACAGTTCTCAATGTAGCAGTTATCACCGATATGTACATCATTAAGAATGATCGAGTTCTTGATAACACAATTATTACCCACGTATACCTTCTTAAATAGAACTGAATTCTCAACAGAACCATTTATAATACATCCACTTGCAATAAGCGAGTTAGATGTTACAGCATCTCCATTAAATTTGGCTGGTGGAAGATCCTCAACCTTTGTATAAACACCAGGTGTCGTACGGAAGAAATGATCTCTAACCTCAGGGTTCAGGAAGTCCATATTAGTCTTAAAGTATGAATCAATAGAACCTATGTTTCTCCAATAAGAATCAAGGTTATAAGCGTTAATGCGCTTTACATTCTTATATCTGATAAGGATATCCTTAACGAAATCTGTTCTTCCCTCTGCAGCACATGTCTCCAGAAGCTCTATTAACTGACGACGTCTTACTACGTAAACACCAATGGATGCGGTTGTGGTCTCTGCAACTAGAGGCTTCTCCTCGAAGTCCAGAACCCTTCCATTTTCTCCGACCTTTACAACACCAAATCTGGAAATGTCATCTTCATCAGCTCTTATTTCCTTTGTCACAATTGTGATATCGGCATTCTTAGCTATATGATCCTCCAAAACCTTATTGTAATCCATCTTGTAAACACCATCACCAGATGCAATTACAACATAAGGCTCATGAGCGTCCTTCAAGAATCCAATATTCTGATACAGCGCATCTGCAGTACCCTTGTACCAATAGCTGTTTGTTGCCGTTATAGTAGGTGTGAAGATATAGAGTCCACCTTGTTTTCTACCGAAATCCCACCATTTTGATGAATTAAGGTGTTCATTCAAGGATCTTGAATTGTACTGTGTGTAAACAGCCACCTTCTGAATATGGGAATTTGACATATTTGATAGAGAAAAATCAATTGCTCTGTAGCATCCTGCCATTGGCATAGCTGCTGTAGCACGCTTTGCTGATAAGTCTCCCATACGGCTGCTGTTTCCACCTGCCAGAATTATACCTATAGCTCTCATATTATTCACCTGCCTCTCTGATTATTGAGCCTCCACCCGGTAGTAATCCATCAGGATAATCCTCAGGCGTAGTCTCTCCGAGAATAGCAGTATTCTTTCCGATCTTAACATCATCAGGAATAACAGAATTCTCTCCAATAGTTACGAGGTCAAATGCATAAACCGAAGGCTTATAGTCATTCTCTGCAGGCTCACCCACACCGAGCTCTACATTCTTGCCAATTCTAACCCCCTCAGCCAGGATAGCCTTGTCAATTATTGCTCCATCACCAATCTCAACATTGTTCATGATGATAGAATCCTTGATAACAGCACCCTTTCCAATCTTTACAGCCGAGCCGATAACAGACTTTTCAACGTTTCCATATATTTCAGTACCTTCTCCAACGATACTCTTTGTTACGCTACTGCCCGGTGCAATATACTGAGGTGGTAGATTGTCACTCTTAGTATATATTCTCCAGAATTCTTCATATAAGTTGAATTCAGGAATAATATCAACAAGTTCCATATTAGCCTCCCAGTAAGAACCGAGAGTACCAACATCCTTCCAATAGCCCTTATAATCATAAGCAACTATCTTCTTGCCTTCTTCATGGCAAGCTGGAATAACGTGCTTACCGAAATCACATGAAGGTGTATCCTTCATTTCAATAAGCTTTTCCTTCAGAAGCTTCCAGTTAAAGATATAGATACCCATTGAAGCTTTATTGCTACGTGGATGCTCAGGCTTCTCCTCAAACTCCTGAATAACATTATTCTCATCAGTAATAACAACACCAAATCTACTAGCCTCTTCCATCGGTACCTGATAGGTAGCGAGTGTAACATCAGCATGCATAGATTTGTGGAAGTCCAGCATTACCTCATAATCCATCTTGTAGATATGATCTCCAGAAAGAATGAGAACATAATCAGGATTATAGTAATCCATGAACTCTAAGTTCTGATAAATAGCATTCGCAGTACCTGTGTACCAGGATGCATTATCTGAACTCTCGTATGGCGGAAGAACCGTAACACCTCCAAAATTTCTATCCAGATCCCAAGGCATACCAATACCGATATGCTGATTTAGACGAAGAGGTCTGTACTGAGTAAGTACACCAACGGTATCAATTCCCGAGTTAATACAGTTACTGAGAGGGAAGTCAATAATTTTGTACTTTCCACCGAAAGCAACTGCAGGCTTTGCAAGCTTTGAGGTGAGAACACCCAGACGGGATCCCTGGCCACCAGCAAGAAGCATTGCGATCATTTCCTTCTTTACCATATTGTCACTCCTTTTAGTATAAATATTGTGCCATTTTTGTAGCCTTGCGGCTACAATACAAGTCTTATATATTATATCACTTTACAAGGATTATTAAAACACTTTTTTGGATATTATTACTCGAAAATGTCTATTATTATATAGCGTTTTATGCAAATTGCACATAAAATTAAGGATAAAACAAAAATCAGCCTTTAAAACATACTAGTTTTAGGCTGATTTTTTGTCATTTTTAACAAAGATTTGTTATTTTTTTGATTACTGTTTTCCAGTTTTTATAGCCTCTGTAACTGCTGTTGCAAGTCCAGTTATACCTGCAAGATCAGCTGGAACTATAAGCTTATTAGCAGGTCCTGCTGCTGCTCTCTCAAATGCTGCAAGTCCCTTAACAGCTATTGTATTCTGTGAAGGAGCTGCTTCATTCATCATCTTGATAGCATCTGCTTCTGCCTGTTGTACCTGACGAATAGCTTCAGCATTACCCTGAGCTCTCTGGATAGCTGCTTCTCTCTGAGCCTGAGCTTCCAGGATAGCTGCCTGCTTCTTAGCCTCTGCTTCAAGGATAGTAGCTTCCTTATCAGCTGTAGCACGGAGAATTTTAGCCTCCTTCTCACCTTCAGATACTGTGATAGCTGCCTGCTTCTCACCTTCGGCTCTGATGATCTGCTCACGCCTCTCACGTTCTGCCTTCATCTGCTTCTCCATTGACTCCTGGATAGCTGCAGGTGGCATGATATTCTTAAGTTCTACACGATTAACCTTGATTCCCCATGGATCAGTAGCCTCATCCAGTGTAGCTCTCATCTTAGAGTTGATTGTCTCACGAGATGTAAGTGTCTGGTCAAGTTCAAGATCACCGATGATGTTACGAAGTGTTGTCGCTGTAAGATTCTCGATAGCTGCAAGTGGATTTTCAACACCGTAGCAGTAAAGCTTAGGATCTGTTATCTGGAAGAAAAGAACTGTATCTATTCTCATTGTAACATTATCCTTTGTGATAACCGGCTGTGGCGGGAAGTCCGCAACCTGTTCCTTAAGTGACACTCTACGAGCAACCTTATCAATGATAGGAACCATCATATGAAGTCCCACCCCCCATGTTGCTGTATATGTACCGAGTCGCTCGATAACATATGCATTTGCCTGACGTACAACGCGAAGTGCGCTGCAAAGCAGAATAACAGCAATTACAAGTACAATTATTAAAACTGGCATAATACTTAAAACCTCCTATTGTTCTTATTATTAAAATTATACCTTTTATTATGAGATCCCTCGCTTTGCTCAGGATAACATTTTTTGATAGCCCCTCGCTCTCCTCAGGGTTACATATCAATCTCACGTTTAACGTAGAGCTTTGTGCCCTCTATACGTTCAATCTTCACCAGAGTACCCTCCGGTATCACGCTTCCGTCCTCTGACACTGCACGCCACTCTACATCGCCAATCTTCAGCATGCCCGTGCCGGCGTTATTATCCACCTCTGTTAGCACCTTCTCAGTTCTGCCGATCAGACTATCAGTATTAGTCTTCTCATTACCGATTGCCAGATGCTTCTTAGCCAGTGGACGAATAGCCACAAGAAGTATCGTAGATACAACTATAAATGCTACAACCTGAAGCCATAGTGGTCCACCCATATATCCTATCACAGCCGAAACAATCGCGCCACCTGTAAACCATATCGAGGTTAAGCCGAGTGAAACAATTTCTACTATGAGGGTAATAGCCGCAACTATAACCCAGAATATACCCATATTCATACTTTTGCCTTTCCTGATAAATTATCTCTCTGCCATACCGGAAATACTGATGATTGCAAGCTTTCCAGTATTTACATCTTCACCTAACCAGACCTGTCCTTCTCCCATGCAGATTCCGCCGCTATTAGCGAACATATCCTTACAGGTTTCCGCTTCCATAGATTCAAGATCTGCACTGGCAATTGATTTGCCTTCACAATACTGCATGAATTCTTCCGCATTGTTGCAGGTCACATCCGGATACATTGTTATCGGATATCGTATCATCTGTGAAAGAGCTGTATAGTTTGATTCTGTATAAGCCTTCTTTACTTCTGCAGCATAGCTTTCTACTGTCTGTTTATCAAAATTTGTAGCTACCACGTAGAAATCAGAATCGTCGGATGAACCAGAGTTACTATCGTCAGCAGCTTTTTCCTCTGCAGCCGCTTCTGTTGTATCAGCAGCTGCGGCCTCAGTGGTTGCAGCTGTAGTTGCCTCAGTTGTAGCCTCTGTAGAAGCTTCTGTGGTAGCTTCTGTAGTAACTTCTGTAGTCTTCTTGGCTTCCTTCTTAGACTTATTATCCTCCTTATCCTTGCCACATGCAACAAGTGATAAAACTAATACGAATAAAATAACACCAGTAAGTATTTTTTTCTTCATCTTAGTTCTCCTTGTAATAATTGATAAGGCATCCGCTTGTTATAATAGTACGCTCATCATCTGTAAGCTCACCAAGCTTCAGTGAGATTTCCTTCATATCCTTATTAACGATATAAGCCTTGATTACCTCTGCCTTTTCTTCAACTGCCTTGCGAATATCTGGAACAAATATATAGTCTCCATTCTCAAATCCGTATGGATTATCTACACTTACATCAACTGCTGAATCATCCATAACAAATGGAAGCATACCCCAGTTGATAAGATTTGATCTATATCTCTTAGTTGCATATTCACGAGCTATATTAGCCCATCCACCAAGAACCTTCTGACAGGAAGCAGCCTGTTCACGAGCAGAACCATCACCAGGCTTAATTGCATATATTGTACTACCGAAGCCGGTATTTGCCCTGCTGGCGCCAGAAAACTTCTCCTTAATCTTCATCATTACATCCTTAATCTCAGGATATACCTCGCAAGGATGTCCCCCCTCTTCACGGGAAACTTCAGCAGCATGAAATTCCTTAGCACGTCCTACATACTCCGGATCCTTACGAGACAGCGTAAATTCAGCAAGTCCGATAGGGTTTGATCTAAAGCTTGAGGTCTCCCCTGAAGGAATCAGCTCATCTGTAGTAGTTACTGGATCTGTGATTACCGAACACATCTTAAGAAGCAGATTATCTGTAAGTGCCGGCATAGCTGGCCAAGGCTTAATATTTGGTCCCTGCTTCAGCTCCTCTTCTGGTCTGGCCTTCTTCCATCCATCATATACTCTGTTTTCATAGATTGACTTGTCGAAGAAGTATTTTGGTCCTGTATACTCTACATCTATATCAGTTGCTGGTGTAAGGAAGCCCTTGTTAACAGCTGTGGCTGCAATTGAACGAGCATCCATAAGTGCAACTGAACTAATCTGTCCATTCTGTATCTTTGATCCCTCACGGTTAGGGAAGTTACGTGTTGAATGTCTGATAGAAAGTGCATTGTTAGCAGGTGTGTCTCCTGCACCGAAGCAAGGTCCGCAGAATGCAGTCTTGATGATAGCACCTGTCTTCATGATATCAGCAGCACGTCCGTTATTAACAAGTTCCATCATTACAGGCATACTTGCAGGATACACATCAAGTGTAAACTCATCATTTCCGATATATGAACCCTTAAGGATATCCGCTGCATCGCAGATATTCTCGAATCCACCACCTGCACATCCAGCGATGATTCCCTGCTCTACATAGAGCTTACCATCACGGATCTTATCTGTGAGCTTAAATTCAACATCACCTGTCAGCTGCTTCTTACCATTCTCTTCACACTCATGAAGAATATCTTTAAGATTTGCATTTAACTCTTCAATAGTAAATGTATTTGATGGGTGGAAAGGAAGTGCAATCATAGGACGAACCTTTGAAAGATCTACATACACAACACCATCATAGTAAGCAACGTCTGCTGGCTTCATTTCTTTATATGCTTCTGGTCTGTAATGAGTCTCGAACCAATCCTTAGTCTTCTCATCTGTCTTCCAGATTGAGCTGAGGCAGGTAGTCTCTGTTGTCATTACATCAACACCGATACGGAAGTCTGTACTGAGCTTATCAACTCCAGGACCAACAAACTCCATTACGCTATTCTTAACATATCCATTCTTAAATGTAGCTCCGATAAGAGCAAGGGCCACGTCCTGAGGACCAACCCCCTTTACTGGTTCACCATCAAGATAAATAGCTATTACCTTTGGAGCCTTAACATCATAAGTTCTTCCAAGAAGCTGCTTAGCAAGCTCTCCACCACCTTCACCGATAGCCATTGTACCAAGAGCACCGTAACGTGTATGACTGTCTGAACCTAGTATCATAGCCCCGCATTCAGCAAGCTCTTCACGTGCATACTGATGGATAACAGCCTGATGAGGAGGAACATAGATTCCACCATACTTCTTTGCTGCAGATAGACCAAACATATGGTCATCTTCATTTATAGTACCACCTACTGCACAAAGTGAGTTGTGGCAGTTAGTCAGAACATAAGGTATAGGGAACTCCTTAAGTCCTGATGCTCTAGCAGTCTGAATAATACCTACAAATGTAATATCATGAGAAGTCATCTTATCAAACTTAATCTTAAGATTCTCCTCATCTCCTGATGTATTATGGCTTGTCAGAATACCATGTGCTATAGTACCCTTTCTAGCCTCTTCCTTGCTAGTGTTCACACCCTTAGCGGCAAGCTCAGCTTCATCTGTAACGAGCTCAGTACCCTTAACAAGGTATGCACCTGTTTCATACAACTTAACCATCTTTTTCCTCCTAGAATTTTATGTAAACCTTAATGGTCCTTTTCTATTTTTTCCTTTTTATGAGTTTTCTTGAACTCCTCCATCTCTCTATACATTAGATACGAGCTCTTCTCGCTTGTATGTTTAACTGTGTAGAGCGCATCATCTGCCTTCTTATAGAGTTCCTCTATATCCCCTGTATCAGAAGGTATCTCAGCAATACCTATACTGGCTGAAATAGTAAATGTATGGCTCATCGTTTTGCCATCTTCAGTGTGAATTGTAGCATCTATAGGCTCATCCATAGCCTTACATATCAGGTCTGCTATTCCACGAACAGCAACATCATTAGTAGCATTCTTAAATATGACGAGAAACTCATCACCACCCATACGAACAGATATACATCTATCCTGTCCCAGGTTTCTAAGCCTTCTACCAACCTCACGAAGTACAACGTCCCCCATATCGTGACCATAATTATCATTAATCGGTTTAAAATAGTTAAGATCCAGAGAATAAAGCGCTATAGGATAAGTACTTCCATCCTTTACGAGCTTCTCCAGATGCTCCATACCATATCTACGGTTGTAGAGCTTTGTGAGCGCATCTGTATTAGATACATATTCCAGATGGTCATTAGCCGCCTTCAGCTCTTTAACCTTCTCTTCCACCATCTTCTCAAGTCTAGCCGTCTCATCCTTCTGTCTAGCCAGAAGTTCTTCGGCGAGAGCATTTGCCTGAACTGTCTTACACATGATCAGATATGCGAGGGCAACAATAATCATAAAAAGCAGCATATTACTTCCAAAAAAATGAACCGAATATAGAATAACTGATAAAACAAGAATAAAAATAACGTTTAACCAAGGAACATATTTTTCTTTCTTAGAAACCGTATCCTTAGGTGTAATAACCTTTTCTCCTATATCAGGTATCATCCAGGCGAAGCTATATACAAGAATACAAAGATAATAAATTATATCTATATAAACATTTTCAGGATCTTGGTTGATGATCATCATGTAGGTAAAGCGTATCTCAATCAAGCTGAATACAAGCATGGAAACAAGTATCATATAGAACGCTTTATGATGTCCCTTTGTGCCTGTTCTTCCAAGCACGATTACAGCTATCATTATAGAGAACACAGACACAAAGAAATACAGGATCAGGTCGACCAGTTCAACCGATATTCTATGTCCATATTGATGGAAATTCAGAGCGAATTTATATCCTAGCACAGATGTAACAATTGCAACTGCAAATGCATTTACTGCTATTCTTTGATAATCACTCTTCTTGAAAACATCTCTACAGTAAACTATCGTTCCAAGAAGGAACACATAATCCGAAACCAGATACATATTATCTGAAATCTTGGATATCAGAGGCATGGTATCGCCATGCATAGAATTGAGTGCCCATAAGACATCTCCTAGTGCCCAGACACAAATGCCCAGGAAAAAGCATAGACCTGTACGATTATATTTTCCAGTAGTTCCAAGGGACACATAAACCAGTGCCGCCATTGTTATGGATAAAAATACTGTTTCTATATCAACAAAAAGCGTCCAGCCCGCAAGTGTAGCCACAACGAAAATTACAAATAATACCATGGATATTATTTGCAATACTCGTCTGTTTTTATAATAGCTATAATCGTTAAATCTACTCATCAAATATCCTCTTCAAAAACTATATCAGATATCCTCTTTTACATCCGGAAGCTTGAGGGTCGTCAGACTGTTAGCATCAATATTCGGCTCACTGACCACTCTTGTAGCCTGCCTCTCTACGCAACGTTCAAAATAGTTACGAACCTCTCTGGCATTTGCGAAATGCTTCTCATGCTTTTCTGCAATATGTCTCAGATACTGATCAATATATTCTCTAGCCTCCTTATTCATTACATAATCCTGACTATCACACATCAGATTAAATATCTGAATCAGCTCATCACCTGCATAATCAGGGAATTCTATGAATTTATTAAATCTGGACTTAAGTCCAGGGTTTGATTCAATGAATTTCTTCATTTCCTCAGTATAACCAGCAACGATTACAATAAGGTCCTTACGATTATCCTCCATACGCTTGAGGATAGTATCAACTGCTTCTTGTCCGAAGTCTTCACCTTCTGCATTTGTCAGTGTATATGCCTCGTCGATGAACAGAACTCCGCCCATAGCTTCGTCGCAGACCTTAGCAGTTTTCTGAGCAGTCTGACCTACATATCCTTCTACAAGTCCAGCTCTATCAACTTCGACCATCTGACCTTTACTAACTACTCCCAGCTGATGATATATCTTCGCCAGGAGTCTGGCCACTGTTGTCTTACCAGTTCCTGGATTTCCAGAGAAAACCAAATGAAGAGACATGCTAGGTGTTTTAAGTCCCAACTTCTCTCTCATTCCTCTTATTTTCACAAGATTTATCAAATTCGTCAGATTCTTCTTAACAGACTCAAGACCAATCAGAGAATCCAGTTCATTCAGAAGCTCTTCCAGACTTTCCTCATTAGAAGCCTTTGATACCTTGACATTTGCTGGTGGAGCTTCCTTTTCCTCTACACTAACAGTTGTTGGTGTAGCACTTTCATCTCTCAGACTGATTCTTCCAGACCTACTACCGGATGGTGCATAATTATATATATCAAAACCATTAGCATAATTATTCATCATGTTGATGTAGTCTGACAGACGGTCTGCCTCTTTATCGCTTATACCGCCATAAGCAATAAAGTTACAGCCTACATCATTAAAGGTTCCAATAAGGTATTTTGATATAGACATTCCGTAGCCCGTTCTCTGTTCTGAGGGAGCTGTATCATCATTTACAAAATACTGAAGACTTCTTGGAACATAGGTAGCCAGATCCAGATTTCTGCACCTGTCATTAATAAACCTTTTAAAATTATATTCAGTTATAACTATTTCAAGATTCTCGTTCAGGAACTTGATCTGATTTGCCATATCTGAGCTGGTTTCATCGAATACATAGCCCAGAAATACAAGCATATCGTCCTTAAGTTGATTCTTCAGCGTGATACGCGCATCACGAGGGTATGGACTACCCTCTTTGTACTGCACGTTATCCGCATAGGAGAAACAATAATCGATCATCCTTTTTATATTCTTAGTTATCACCTATTATTCCTCACTAGTTACATCTATTTTTTAGTTCTTCCCATCTCTTATCAACCTCAGCCTGGAACTCAGCAAGTAAATGCTCATTTTCAGGTTTAAAGAGATGTTTGAAGCGTCCCTGAGGCTTCAGGAAGTCCTCAATAGGAAGCTTTGTCTTAGGCTCGTAGCTCAGTATCCACTTTCCATCCACAACCTCGAAGAGTGGCCAGTAGCAGGTATCAACTGCAAGCTTACATATCTTAGCCATATCTGCCGCATCAAATCTCCATCCTCTTGGACATGGTGACATTACATTCAGAAATGCCGGTCCTTCTGTATATATAGCCTTCTCAGCCTTCTCATAGAGATCCTTCATTCCAGATGTAAAGGTTGACTGTCCAACATATGGAATGTTATGAGCTGCCATGATTGCAGCCAGATCCTTACGGGACTGAACCTTACCTGTACTAACCTTTCCTACAGGAGTTGTTGTAGTATCTGCAAATCTAGGAGTCGCAGAGGATCTCTGGATACCAGTATTCATATAAGCGCCATTATCATAGCAAACATAAACCATGTCATGTCCACGTTCCATAGCACCTGACAGTGACTGAAAACCGATATCATATGTACCACCATCACCACCAAAGGTAATGAATTTGTATGTAACATCTTCATCAATACGTCCACGCTTCTTCAACGCATTGTATGCTGTCTCGACTCCTGACAGGGTTGCTCCTGCACAGGCAAACGCATTATGGATATAGCTGTCTTCGTATGCTGTATATGGATAGAGAAATGTTGATACCTCAAGACATCCTGTTGCATTTCCAATAACTGCCTTATCCTCTTCCTTAAGCGCTCTAAGCACTGTTCTTACTGTTATAGCCGCACCACATCCGGCACAAAGTCTATGACCTGGAGTCAAACGATCCGGCTTGTTCATTACTTCTTTTAAATTATATGCCATTTCCGTCTACCTCCTACTCACTAACCTTGATTCCGTCACCGGATATTCTGATATCCATCTTATCAGGACCCTTGAAGTCAAATACCTGATCCTTCTTTGCGTCCTTATCACGCAGTCCAACGTACTTGAACTGAACTGGTGTCTCATCACGTCTAACGATCTCACGAATATCCTTGAATACATCTCTGGCCTCTTCAACTGTGTAATCACGACCACCAAGACCATAGAAATAGTTAACGGTAGGTATCTTCAGACCGGCATCGTACATTGCAGCCTTGAGCTCTGAACCAAGAGGCCCACCATTTCCTGAGAAACTCTCCGCTCTATCAAGAATAGCAACGGACTGACATTTCTTCAGCGCCTCTGCAAGCTCTGCACCAGGGAAAGGTCTAAATACTCGAACCTTTATCATTCCTACATGGATTCCATATTCACGAAGCTTGTCCACTGCATCCTTTGTCTGTCCCGCAGCTGATCCCATAATAACTATGGCATACTTCGCATCCTCCATTCTGTACTCTTCAAACAGACCATACTTACGACCTGTAAGCTGTTCATATTCAGCACATACATCAAGGATGACCTTCTTAGCATTTATCATGCCCTGTCTCTGGCTGTACTTAGTCTCCATATAGTATGGGGAGTTTGCATAAGGGCCAGCAGCCATTGGCATATCCTTATTAAGAAGGAAATTCTTAGGCTCATACTGTCCTACGAAGTTTCTAACTGAATCTGTATCTATTGTTTCTATATTCATTACAGCATGGCTGGTAATAAATCCATCATAGCAAACCATCATTGGAAGCATTACGTCTGGATGCTCTGTTACTCTGTAAGCCATAATGAAGTTATCGTACGCTTCTTCATTTGTCTCAGCAAATACCTGAAGCCATCCACTATCTCTTGCTCCCATCGCATCTGAATGGTCACAGTTGATATTAAGAGGTCCTGTCAGTGTTCTATTGACAAGGCATAGAACTAGAGGAAGTCTATCAGAAGCAGCTATATATAGCTCCTCCCACATGAAAGCAAGTCCTGCTGAAGATGTAGCTGTAAGAGCTCTTGCTCCAGCCGCTGAGGCACCAATTGCAGCACTCATTGAACTATGCTCTGACTCAACCGGAATAAACTCTGTATCTATCTCACCATTTGAGATATATGTTGATACCATCTGAGGAAGCTCCGTGGAAGGTGTGATAGGGAAGGCTGGCATAACATCAGGATTAACCTGCTTAATAGCAAGCGCAACTGCTTCGTTACCAGACATTCTATCTCTCTTAAGAACTGCTGTTCCTGTTACTCGCTCAGCGTTCTTCTGATTTTCTCTATACTCAGTATCATATGGACTCTCTACGCTTGGAGTCTGATTTGCATTTACAGCATCGATAGCGGACATTGCCATCTCTTCTGCTGTTAACTTCTTATCCTTTGACATCTTACAGGCCCTCCTTCATAGTTATAGCCCCGAAGGAGCAGCAGCCTACACATATACCGCAGCCCTTACAATGATCCAGATCAAAGTCCAGTCTCTTTCCATCCTCTACAGGAATAGATGAATCTGGACACATAGGAGCGCACAGTAGACACTGTACACACTTATCCCAGTCAACAACTGGTGTCTGAGTTCTCCACTCACCAGTATTAAACTCTCTGGCACCACCACCGCCATAGACAACATTTCCAAATGTTATATCCTGATATGGTGCAGTCTCCATTAATGTATGAATATCTGTTCTTGTCTTGTTAGCCATTACTGCACCTCCTCAAATGCACGCTCAAGAGCACGCATGTTTCCATCTATTACTTCTGGTTTCTTAGCAAACTTGTGTTCGTAGGAGCCTCTCATCTGCTCCAGGAAGTCCTGCTTGGACATGATTCCTGAAACCTTAACTATTGCTGCAAGCATTGGGGAATTAGGGAAATACTTTCCCAGAGTTTCCATTGAAATAGTACGAGCATCAATTGTATATACCGCTCCTTCATATCCCTTGAGAAGAGGAATAATCTCTTCCTTAGGCTTTGGAGTATTTACAATTATGCCTCCGTCCTTGTTAAGTCCTGCTGTTACATCTACACTATGAAGCAGAGTTTCATCAACTACTACTACATAATCAGGGTTGTAGATATTTGAATGGTTTCTAATCTCCTTCTCGCTTATTCTGTTATAAGCTGTAATAGGAGCTCCCATTCTCTCTGGACCATACTCAGGGAATCCCTGAACATACATTCCAGTGTTGAATGCCACATCTGCCAGCAAAAGTGCTGCAGTCTTGGCACCCTGGCCGCCTCGACCATGCCATCTGATTTCAATTGCTTTACTCATTATTTTTCCTCCCAGAAAAAACTAAACCACTCTTCATTGTATCATAAGTTGTTCATTTGTAAAATCAGTTTCTGTCATCAAGTGTGATATAATCACGCTCTTTCATAATACTCATATATGCAGGACGGATAATCTTATCAACATTTATCAGCTCTTCTATTCTATGAGCTGACCATCCAACTATTCTCGCTATAGCAAATAGTGGGGTATATAATTCTACTGGAATGCCCAGCATGCTGTAAACGAAACCACTGTAGAAGTCGACATTAGCGCTAACACCTTTGTAGATCCTGCGTTTCTCTGCAATAATTTCCGGAGCCAGCTTCTCGATGTTAGAATATAATTCAAACTCTTTCTCCATATGCTTATCTACAGCCAGTCTCTCAACGAATTTCTTAAAGGCTCTCGCTCTAGGATCTGAAATAGCATAAATAGCGTGACCCATTCCATAGATAAGTCCCGCCTTATCAAAGGCCTGTTTATCTACTATCTTGCTCAGATAATCCTTAAGAGCCGCGTGATCATTATAATCCGGCACATGTGCTCTGATATCTTCCATCATCTTCATAACCTTGATATTCGCGCCGCCATGCTTTGGTCCCTTAAGAGACGAAAGAGCTGCTGCTATAACTGAATATGTATCGGAGCCCGCACTCGAAACAACTCTGGTGGTAAAGGTAGAGTTGTTACCACCACCATGCTCCATATGAAGAACCAGTGCCGCATCCAGAACCTGAGCCTCGAGCTCAGTATACTGCTTATCTGGTCTAAGCATTCTGAGGAAGTTCTCAGAGGTACTAAGGCTTGGATTAGGACGATGTATGTACATACTGTCATCCCTCTCGTAATGGTTATAGGCGCAGTAGCCATAAACTGCCAGCATAGGAAACTCACTTATGAGCGCCATGCACTGACGAAGTACGTTCGGAATAGAAAGATCTGCAACCTCATAATCATCATAGGAAGCAAGTGTCAGTACAGACTTCGTCATAGAGTTCATTATGTCATGGCTCGGAGCCTTCATTATTACGTCACGTGTAAAGTTGGTAGGTAAATGATTCAGATTTCCCAGTGCCGCTCTGAATTCAGCTAACTGATCAGCATTTGGAAGTTCGCCAAAGAGGAGCAGATATGCCATTTCCTCAAATCCAAATCTCTTGAAGCCGAAATCCTTTACCATATCTATTACATTATATCCGCGGTACCAGAGTTCTCCGTCACAGAAAACCTCTTTACCATCTATCATCTTAGAAGAAACAACTTTAGATATATTGGTCACTCCCGTTAAAACTCCATGACCATTCAGATCTCTAAGTCCTCTCTTGACTCCATATTTATCATAAAGGCTGCTATCTACTACATCCTCATCTTGACAGAGGATAGCGCCTTTTTTCATATATTCAAGCATTTCTTTTTTGTTCATACCGTTCATCCCCCTTTAACTATTATTCCACCCCCTAGGCAATAATCACCATCATAAACCACGAGACTCTGTCCAGGAGTAGATGCTCTTACAGCATCATCAAAAACCATCGTCACATTTCCATTTTCATGAAGCAAAAGGAAACCTGCCGTATCCTTTGCTCTATATCTAACCTTACCTGTAACTCTGAAAACTCTGTCCCCAGATTCGAGACACTGTTGCAGCTCGTCATCTGACTTATCCAGTTCCTCCACTGAAACTAAAGCGTCCGGAGTATAAATCAGATTGAAATCCACTGCATCTACTCGTCTGGTAAAGAGCTCTTCATTGGAGCCAAGTATTACCTGATTTTTTTCAGGTATTATATCTATAACATATAACGGTTCCGTATAGGATATTCCCAGGCCTTTTCGCTGGCCTATCGTATAGTGATAATATCCTTTATTCTTACCGAGTATATTCCCTTTTGTATCTACGAAGCAGCCGAAGCCTGCCTCTTCGTTGTCTATATTAGTGGAGTTCTTGCAAAGCATTTCCGCCTTCTTCAAAATTTCAGAAATCTTGTCCGAAGCCTCTCTATCTATATAACCTGCGTAGTCCCTATCGGGGACAAAACAGATATCCTGGCTGTCGTGCTTATCTGCAACTATCAGCCCACCTTCTGCTGCTATCTCTCTCGCAGAAGTCTTCTCATATTTCCCAAGAGGAAATTCCAGCTTAGCCAGCTGCTGCTGACTAAGGAAATATAAAACATAGGTTTGATCCTTTGTCTGGTCCACAGCTCTTTTTAATTTATATATACCTTTTGCTTCGTCATATTCTATCTGAGCATAATGTCCAGTCACTACCTTTTCGCAGCCTTCTCTATCTGCCATCTCAAATAGTCTTCCGAACTTCATATACCTATTACAATCTATACACGGATTTGGAGTATGCCCCTCGAGATAGGTATCTATAAATTTATCGATTATCTTCTCTCTGAAACCCTCCATGAAGTTCACTACATAAAAAGGCACACCAAGACTAGAGGCAACAGTTCTTGCATCCTCTATATCATCTGGAGTGCAGCATAGATGTGTACCTGCTGTACTTGCTATATCTTGATCATGAAGCATCATTGTAACTCCTATAGGAGAATACCCTGCTTCCTTCATTAATAAAACAGCGACGGAGCTATCAACTCCGCCGCTCATTGCTACAAGTGCCTTCTTCTGAACCTCGGACATTTCTACCTCAATTATTTCTTTCTGATAGCTGATAGGCTCTTCTTCATTCGCTCGTCAAATTCGGTGTAAAAATCTTTTTCAAAATCATATGGATCCATATAGAAATATTTTAGGCAAAGCTTCATTATTTCCTTGATTCTCATCTCGCCTTCAGCCCTTATCGCTTCCGCCTTCCACTTTCTATATTCTTCCGCCTTCATAGCGTCCCACTTCTCAGCGTCTCCAACTATTCCAGCATACACTTCCAACTCACCTTCATCGATTTCACTTATCCTTTTACTTTCGTATCCAGACATCTCGCGAATCTCAGCTACCTTTTTCTGTTCAAATCCTAGAAATTTATGCCACTTATTTATGAATTTCGAATTAGTCTCCAGATCCTCTATCCCCAGCCATTCTCTAACAGTAACAGGGGTTCTATCCTGGACAACACATTCCTTTACTTGAAGGATATATTTAAAGTCGCCATTTTGATATATCCTGCCTAGAGGAAAGAGTCTACAGATTCCCGGTCTCAAGGTATGTACTAAACATCTTCCATTTTCAAGGAACTTGCAACCCTTATCCATTTTTAGATGAGGAAGAGCCACTCCGTCTATCATGGAGATTTCTATATAGAAACCAACTAACAGTTCATCGAAGCTCTTACCGCTAGCCCGACACAGGTTGTAAATGTCATACGGCGTAAGTACTATTGACTTACCCATATCTGTTTCACAGCAATGACTGCATCCCTTGCAGCCTCCTGTGCCTAGCAGCACCTCATCCTCCGGCTCATATATATTGCCATCAGATATATCTTGTATATCCTCATATCTAAGCATTTTAACATTTCCTTTACAGGAGTTTTTTTAGTGATGGAAAAGTCTGATACCTGTGAAGCTCATTACTATTCCATACTTGTTACAGGTTTCAATTACATTATCATCTCTGATTGATCCACCTGGCTGAGCAATGAACTCAACACCACTTCTGTGAGCTCTCTCAACATTATCTCCAAATGGGAAGAAAGCATCAGAACCAACGGATACTCCTGTGTTCTTCTTAAGCCATTCTTTTCTCTCTTCTCTTGTGAAAACAGCAGGCTTCTCTGTGAAGTACTTCTGCCACTCGCCTTCACCAATTACATCCTCATAATCATCACTGATATATACATCAATTGTATTATCTCTATCAGCTCTTCTGATATCAGCCTTGAAAGGCAGGTTAAGAACCTGAGGGGACTGACGAAGGAACCACTTATCAGCCTTGTCACCTGCAAGTCTTGTACAATGGATACGTGACTGCTGTCCAGCACCGATACCGATAGCAGCGCCATTCTTTACATAGCATACTGAGTTTGACTGTGTATACTTAAGAGTAATCATTGCGATAGTAAGATCGATCTTAGCTGAGTCAGGAAGCTCCTTAGCTTCTGTAACAATATTTGAGAAGAAGTTGTCATCGATAACGAGCTCATTTCTTCCCTGTTCAAATGTAACTCCGTATACATCCTTTGTCTCACTTGGAGCTGGTGTATAGTTTGGATCTATCTGAATTACGCAATAGTTTCCGTTCTTCTTAGACTTAAGAATCTCAAGAGCTTCATCTGTATATCCTGGAGCAACGATTCCGTCTGAAACCTCTCTCTTTACAAGCTTTGCTGTATCAGCATCACATACATCTGAAAGTGAGATGAAATCACCAAAAGAGGACATTCTATCTGCACCTCTTGCTCTAGCATATGCACATGCAAGTGGGCTAAGCTCTCCCATATCCTCTACCCAGTATATCTTCTTCTCTACATCTGTAAGAGGAAGACCTACAGCAGCACCTGCTGGAGAAACATGCTTGAAAGATGTAGCAGCTGGAAGGTTAGTTGCCTTCTTCAGTTCTTTAACTAACTGATAACCATTGAAGGCATCCAGAAGATTTATATATCCTGGCTTACCACAAAGTACTGTAAAGGGAAGATCACTTCCGTCCTTCATGAAAACTCTAGAAGGCTTCTGATTTGGGTTACATCCATACTTAAGTTCTAATTCGTTCATTTTATATTCTCCTTTTTATTTACGGCTCACTTATAATTATGCAAATAGTATATTAATTTAATTATTTTTATTTACTATCTTGGTTTCTACTTTACCTGTTTCAATATCGATAAAACGTGTGAAGAGGGATACTTTGTTATCTTCATTAAGGGCGTTCCAAACTGTTTCTGTAAATGTATCTAGGTCATCCGTCTTAATTTCAACAGGTGTTGGCTCTCCCTCATAGCTTGGAAGTGGATTTCCGTCGCCCATATATGTGTGAATGAAATGTCCCTCACCAGCCTTTGGATTATCATAGCTAAATGTGAATCTCAAGCACTGATCTGGATCACCGTTATTTGACTTAAGGATAGACATCTCATATGTGTATCCATCTTCTACATGAAGTACACCAGATATTCTAGGTGTATAGTTAGGAGCATCTGGCTCGAACTCACGATTTCTAAGAGACTCCTCAAAGGTATCTCCCTGCTCCATATTCTCGAAAATAGTATCTGTCTGATCACCATTTGTTACGATAGTATCTGTACCACGAACTCTTACTGGTGCATATATGATAAGGCTTGGATCCTCAAGCTTTGCTGGATCAAATGCTTCAGTTCTGATCCCCTCGCCTTCTGTTACGAATACTCTGTTACGACTGTTCTCAG
The DNA here is from genome assembly GCA_946414825.1 of uncultured Lachnospiraceae bacterium. Classification (GTDB taxonomy): domain Bacteria; phylum Bacillota; class Clostridia; order Lachnospirales; family Lachnospiraceae; genus Eubacterium_Q. Next base: position 5,272 of record CAMKQB010000014.1, on the reverse strand, counting down.
AACGTCCCATAATAAAGTAAGCAATTGCTGCCTTCTTACCATCTGGAGTACATCCAATAACGATACCTCTTCCTGGATAGCTGGTTGCTCCGATTTCTGCTGCTAAATCAACTCTTTTCATTTCATTCCTCCTTCAAATTGGTTTTATATTTATTCCCAAATACTTCTTTTTAGAATAAAAGCCATCTGGGCAAACATTTACCCAGACGGCCGGTTTTTCATCTATATACTGTGCTTCCCGTGGTAAACTCCACTCAAATCCGTCAGTTACACAGCTACAATCTATTCTACATATAGCCATGTTCAAAGTCAATATTCAAAATAGCTAAAAATCGCCTTATTTATCGTAAGATTCATGCTTATCTCGTACATGTTTAGCTTCCAGTATTTCGTAGGCTGCTGTCTTATCAATTATGGCCTTTAGAAGCTTATCTATCTCAGCTCCCTCTGAATAGTCCGCAGGAGCAAAATATCTGATACGATTATCCCTCAGCATTTTATGAACGCGGTCCTTATTCTGGTTTTCAGGATTATAAACACCTATTGAATGCCCTCCATTTATATTGACAAGCTTCATACAAGGAATGTCTGTATCACTATCTCCTATATAGACCATATTTCTAAAAGGAACCCTCATATTTTCAGGCTCAAAATATTCATTTACGGCTTCGTCATTTATATCCAGCACACCCTTTTCTATTCTGAAAAGGAACTGTGTCTTGTTGGTATAATTTATCACCTGCGCCGGCCACACTGCCATGCCTCTATCATCATAATAAAAGCTGCTGGCATAAACCTTGGTAAATGCCCCCTTCTTAGCGATGCTTGTGCCATCTATCATTTCCTTAAGACCTGATGAAATGATGTAATGTTCAACCTTTACATTTCTCTCTTTACCATATTCATTTATCCTGCCAAACCAGCCATCTACACCTGGAAAAAGCTGAACCCTGCTTCCATACTCCTCCAGCTTCTCTCGATTAAACAGAAGGCGTCCTCTCGCCTCATCCATCATCACATACATATAGGCAAGATTGCTGTCCATTTCGTTTGCCTGGGCGAGAGCATTTGTTTTCTCCCAAAACTCTTCTACATCATATCCAACCGACTGAATATAGCCCTGTGCCTGCATATCCGTAGGCGAAAGTGTCTTATCAAAATCATAACAAATAGCCAGTACAGTTTCTTTTATATCCCCCATACTTACCTCCTTTTCTAAACGAACAATTCATTCCTAATTTTACACCACCCCCTTCCCCATAACAACAGAAAAATGAGGCCAGCAGGAACGGTTCCTACTGGCCTCATATGCACATGGGATTATTTTGTAAGAAGTTTCTTTTTATTTGAGATAACTATTGACTGGATTACAAGGAAGAGGCAAAGCATAGCTGCTATTGTTATACCTGTCCACCAAGCTTGATCCAGACCTGCAGAGGAAACTATGTTCTGAATAGTTGATAGTGATAATACTCCGAAGAGGGTTCCGATAATATTACCAACACCACCTGAAAGCATTGTTCCTCCGATGATTGATGATGCTATCGCATTCATCTCCATTCCACTTGCATGTGATGCTGAACCAGAACCAACATGCATGAAATATACAAAACCTGCGATTCCTGCAAGCACACCACAGATAAGGTGTGACAGGAACTTAGTTCTTTTTACATTTACACCCAGCATCAAAGCGCTCTGGCTATTACCGCCAACAGCGTAAAATGCTCTACCAAGGTTTGTCCATCTAAGTACTACGAAGAATATAAGAACAATAAGTAATGCTACTATAACTCCTACTTCTACGTAAGCATTTACATAGTTACCCAGCTTATTAACAGAACCAAAACCAGGAACTATAACTCTTGTTTCTTTAAGTGCAACGAACTCTTCATTCTCTACGTTGAAGGGAGCTGTATGAACTATGGTGGTCATACCTCGGGCGAAGAACATTCCCGCCAGAGTAACGATGAATGGCTGAATATCTAAATATGCTACAAGGAAGCCCTGTACAAGTCCAAATGCAAGTCCTATACCAAGAGCGATTGCGATAGCTCCAAGCACGCTTCCATTATGGAAATCTAGAAATACAGCGCAGCTCATACTTACAAGAGCAACTACACCACCGACGGATATATCGATACCACCGCAGATCATTACGATACTAAGTCCAACTGATGTAATGATAAGCGCAGCATTTGCATTTAAAATGTTGAAAAATGTCTGTGGCTTCAGAAATCCTTCTCCCTGGAAAATGATAGCACCTATATACATCAAGAAAAATACTACTATCGTGATAGTAAGAAGGAGATTTGTATCACTGGTTCTTCCAAACCATCTGGAGATTATGGCACCTATACCACTTTTCTTCTTCTCAGGCATTTTAAGCCACCTCCTTCTTCGTAGATTTTATTTTGCTAGCAGACTGTGAAAACGCCTTGCGAACTGCCGGAGAACTTACTACAACTAGAATTATAACGACTATTGCCTTATAAGCGGACAGGGCATCTGAATTAACATTCATCTTATATAAAGTTGTTGTAAGGAACTGAATAACATATGCGCCTAGTATTGAAGCCGGCATGTTGAACTTACCACCACTAAGTGCATTTCCGCCAAGCGCAACCGCAAGGATTGCATCCATCTCTATATCCTTTGCAATAACTGAGTAGTTGATAGTTGATAGTCTACTAACCTTGATGAGACCGGCAACTGCTACACAGAGCCCAAGAATAACAAATGTCAGGAACTTGATAAACTGAGGATTGATACCATTCAGTCTGGATGAGCTCTCATTTATACCAACTGACTGAGTATACAGACCAAGAGTAGTGAACTTCAGCACCAGCATAACTACGATAACAGAGATCATAGCTATGAAGAATGGTGTTGGAATCGGCACTCCAGGAATATATCCACCGAAATATCCAAACTTTGGATCACTAATAATTGGAAGCTCGTTGTTATTGATCCAGGCTGCTATAGAACGACCTGCCGTGAAGAGTATCAGTGTCGCAACCATCGGTTGTATCTTGAAGTAAGCAACGAGAATTCCGTTAAATGCACCGAAGAGCATCGCTACTACACATGCCACAAGGAATGCAACAATTATAGGAGCCTGAAGCTCATCAGGTCTTGAATTCGTTCCACAAAGAACTCTAAGAATCACACTTCCTGCAATAGCTATAGTTGCACCAACTGAGATATCCTGTCCACCCGATGCAGCAGTTACAAGCGTCATTCCTATAGCAAGTATTGCAAGCTCTGAACCATAATCGAGTATGGTTATTAGATATCCAGAGAGAACCGGATCGCCTGCACTATTTGTTCCAAGTGTTATTTTGAAGAAGGATGGATCAACAAAAAGGTTGAACAAAGCCAGCGCAAGTATAGCCACTATAGGTATAAGCAGCTGTTTATTGAATACCTTTTTCTTATTCATTGCTCTCTCCTCCTTCCTCTACTGTTTGTTTTTCGCCACCAGCAATGGTCTTCATGATTCCACTCTGAGTCAGCTCTGCGCCCTTAAGTTCGCCAACAACCTTTCTATCTCTCATTACTATGAGTCTTGAACAGGTTCTCAGCATCTCGTCTGTTTCAGAGGAGATAAATGTAATACTCATTCCTTCTGATGCAAGCTTAAGTACAAGTTTCTGAATATCTACCTTGGTTCCTACGTCAATACCTCGAGTAGGCTCATCAAGTATCAGATATTCAGGATGCATTAGCAGCCATCTGGCTACGATAACCTTCTGCTGATTACCACCCGAAAGAGATTTGATAGGCGTATCAGCCGAAGCAGTTTTAATATCCAGAAGCTTAATGTATTCATCTGCAAGCTTATAGGTTTCAGCCTTTGAAAATGGTCTGAAGAAACCTCTAAGCACCTGAGCTGCCAGAATGATATTTTCTCTAACTGATAAGTCTCCTACGATGCCATCAACCTTTCTATCCTCAGGCAGATAAGCTATTCCATTCTTCATTGCATCGATTGGTTTAGATATCTTGATATCCTTACCATTTTTCTTGACTTTACCTGCGATAACACGGTCCGCTCCAAAGATTGCTCTAACACATTCACTTCGTCCAGATCCTAGAAGACCAGTGAAGCCATTCACCTCACCCTTCTGGATATGGAAATCAAATGGCTTAATACCTGCATTTGACTGAAGTCCTTTAGCCTCAAAAACAGGAACCTCGTCACTCTTTACTTCTGCCTCTGCAGATTCTTCCTTGATATCTGACAGATCATCAAGTTCTTTACCCAGCATCTTCGAAACAAGCTCAACTCTTGGAAGCTGACTGATGTCATATTCTCCAACAAGCTTTCCATCCCGAAGAACTGTTATCTTGTCGCAAACCTCATATACCTGATCAAGGAAATGTGTAACAAAAATGATTCCTACTCCCTTAGCCTTCAGATCTCTCATAAGTCCGAAAAGCTTCTGAACCTCGCTTTCATCCAGAGATGAAGTTGGTTCATCCAGAATCAGAACCTTACATTCCATATCGACAGCTCTTGCTATAGCCACCATCTGCTGTACAGCTAGAGAGCAGCTGGCCAGTTGCTGAGTCGCACTTACTGCGATATCCAGAGACTTTAGGATTCTGTCCGCTTCCTCATTCATTTTCTTCCAGTTTGTAAACTTGCTCTTAGTTCTTCCTATGAACATATTCTCTGCAACTGTAAGATTTGGACAAAGTGTAATCTCCTGATACACTGTACTTATTCCAAGATTCTGCGCATCCTGTGGAGAGTGAATATTCACCTCTGACTCATTACCCTTGAGGAATATCTTTCCTTCCTCTTTCTCATAAACTCCTGTTATGACCTTAATGAGAGTAGACTTACCTGCACCATTCTCGCCCATGAGTGCATGTATCTCTCCCTCACGAAGGGTGAAGTCTACATCCTGAAGAGCTTTTACACCAGGAAAGATCTTATATATATTGTGTAGTTCTAAAACTGCATTCTCTTTCACAGCCTCACCTCATTCTTATTATCAAAATTTGTGTCTTATAAAGAGCACGAGGGCGCAACATTGAGATTAATGCCGCACCCCCACACCCATGTATAAAGGTTTCTTAATTAGATACCATATTTATCAACATCATCCTGTGTGATTGAAGAAGCATCGAATCCCTTCTCTTCCATGATGATAACCTTCTCTGCTGGCTTCTCACCCTTCTCAAGAGTCTTGATTACTTCATCAATGTAGCTAGCCTGGAATGGATTACACTGTCCATCATAGTTCCAGTTCTGAGCAAGGAGCTC
>CAMKQB010000013.1 GCA_946414825.1 uncultured Lachnospiraceae bacterium | reverse complement strand
TCCATTGTAACCATTCCGACATTACGCGATGTCTGTATAGATGACTCTATCTGATGAGTCTTTCCTTCACGGATCTGAGCTCTAATAGCAGACGTCGCAAGCATGACCTCAAAGGCTGCGCATCTACCATGTCCGTCAGCTGTAGGAATAAGCTGCTGTGATATAACACCCTCAATAACCATCGCAAGCTGAATACGTATCTGCTGCTGTTGGTGTGGAGGGAATACGTCGATGATACGGTCTACAGTAGCCGCAGCACCGATAGTATGTAGTGTCGAGAATACGAGGTGACCAGTCTCAGCAGCTGTGATAGCTATCTGAATAGTTTCTGGATCACGCATCTCTCCTACGAGGATAACATCTGGATCCTCACGAAGTGCAGCTCTAAGCGCATTATCGAAAGAAAGTGTATCCATTCCAAGCTCTCTCTGGTTAACTATCGATTTCTTATGATGATGTATGTACTCGATAGGATCCTCAAGAGTAATAATGTGGTTACTTGTATTTTCATTACACTTATTAATAATTGAAGCAAGTGTTGTCGACTTACCAGAACCTGTAGGTCCTGTAACCAGGACCAGTCCTCTCTTCTTCTTATAGAGATCTACTACTGCAGGTGGAAGGCCCAGCTGTTCAGGCTTAGGGATGATTGTATCAATCTTTCTATATGCAGCAGCCATGTTACCACGGTCCATATAGACATTAACACGGAATCTTCCTTTATCACCTACTGAGTAAGCAAAGTCGCACTCACCTCTATCCTTAAGGATAGCTTTCTGTCTCTCATTCATTGTCATACCGATACTCTCGGCAGCTTCGCTGGCTGAAAGAGGTGGTACATCAACCTCCTGAAGTCCACCATTTATTCTAAACTTAGGTGGAATACCAACTGCCAAATGGATATCTGATGCATTCTCATCAACCGCCAGGCTGAGGAGCTCGTCCATATCTATCATTATTAGTTACCCCCAATCTTTCTTGTTTTTATAAAATTCTTCGGGCTTCGCCCTCAGAATAACAATTATATGTAAATAATTAATATTAGTAAGTATCTCCAGTCGTATAAACGATTTTCTTCATCTCTGATATAGATGTTGTTCCTGCAAGTACGTGTCTGGCAGCTGACATCTTCAGAGTTGACATTCCTTCTTCAAGCGCCTGTTTCTCAATAACGTCTGCTGTAGCACCCCTAGCTATAACTGCCTGAAGTGCTTTCGATACAGGCATCATTTCATAAACGCCGATTCGTCCAGAGTACCCTGTATCATTACATAGTGGACATCCTTCCGGTTCGTAGATAACTACGTCATCCTCCGGATCCTTAACTCCGAGAACTACCTTCTCGTCATCATCTGCAAGTCTTGGAACTCTACAGGATGTACAAAGTCTACGAACAAGTCTTTGTGCTATAACTCCAACAAGTGCGTCGCCTGCAACATATGGTTCAATACCCATATCAATTACACGAGTTACTGTAGACGCAGCAGAATTCGTATGTAGTGTAGAAACAACCAAGTGACCGGTGATAGCGGCCTGAACTGCTATCTGAGCTGTCTCGCCGTCTCGAATCTCTCCTATCATTATTATGTCAGGGTCCTGACGAAGGATAGATCTAAGAGCTGCCGCGAAGGTCATCTCCGCTTTAACATTAACCTGTACCTGATTGATACCATTAATATTCGCCTCAACAGGGTCTTCTACAGTGATGATATTAACATCTTCAGTATTAAGCTCAGAGAGGGATGTATACAGTGTTGTTGATTTACCAGAACCTGTAGGTCCTGTAACCAGAATGATTCCATGCGGATTACTGAGTATTCCGTCGAATACCTCTAGCTCTTCTGGTGAGAATCCAAGTCCAGCCTTTGGTTTAGTAAGGCCATCCTTGGAGGTAAGTCTCATAACCGTCTTCTCTCCGAATACTGTAGGAAGGATAGAAACACGGACATCAAACTCTTTTCTATCTACTATTATAGTGATACGACCATCCTGAGGTTTTCTCTTCTCTGCTATATCCATACCACCGATAATCTTGATACGAGCAGTAATAGCTGGAAGAATACTTAGCTCGTATGTCATAACCTGTTTCAGAGCACCATCTATACGGTATCGTACACGAACGTTTGATTCAAGTGCTTCGATATGAATATCGGAAGCCCTCTGTCTAACTCCACCTTCTATTATCTGATTAACCAGGAGTACAATAGGAGAATTATCTATCTCTTCATTAGAGCCATCTCCTTCTTCATCAGCACCAGAACCCATCTCAAGCTTATAAGCTTCAGCAGCCTCCATAGCTTCAGCACTACCGTAGTATTTACCTATTACATTTTCCAGATCATCTTGGAATGATAGAAGTGGCTCTACCTGGAGACCACTAGATATGCTGATGTCATCTATTGCCATCAGATCCATAGGATCGGCCATAGCAACCTGGAGCATATTTGGATTGTCCTCAGCATAACCTATTGGCATAGCCTTGTACTTCTGCACCAGATCCTTTGATACCAGACCGACAACATTTTCATCTATCTGAACTGTTCTAACCTCACAATAATCGATACCCATCTGGGTAGTAAGAACTGTAATCAGAAGCTCTCTTGATATGAAGCCAAGATCCATGATGATATTACCAAGCATACCACCTTCTTCTTTCTGCTTCGCAAGCGCTTCCTGGAGCTGCTCGTCTGTAATAGCACCAGCTTCTACAAGCAGATCACCGATACGTATCTTCTTTCTCGCACCCGTTAATCGCATAAACCCTTCTCCTTTAATATTTTATGTCACCCACAACAGAAAAATTATATCATACGAAAATATCCATGGCAACTTTATTTTTCTGTACATATTATACAAATAATTTAGTCATTTACGATAGTTCTAAGAATCATTCCGGTCTCTATTTTCGCATTAGTATCATCCGATTCAGTTACCCCATCAATTACCTCTAGCCAGACCTTCAGTTTCTCCTTAGGATGAGGTGCCGACTCAGTATCTCTACCGTATTCATCAACAATTCTTGTAACCCTAGTTTTAAGGTTATGTCCATTATATAACATAACCTCTATCTCATCTCCGAGTGAGAACTTATTCTTCTGAATTATACTTATACTTCCATCTTCGTTTACGCTGTCAACCCGTCCCATATAAACAGCATTTCTTATATAAGTATTATTATCATATATCTGATCTTCCTCTGAAGGCTTTCCATAATAGAAGCCTCTGGTGAAATCGCGCATAGTACATGCAGATATTTCTTCCTTATAATGTTCTATCTTTGACTCATACTTTTCAATCGATTCAAAGTAGTCGTCTACTGCCTCTCTATAGGTTCTAGCGGTCACTGCCACATAGAGATTAGTTTTCATTCTTCCCTCAACCTTAAAGGAATTAATTCCGGCGCTAACCAGATCCGGAATCTTATCAACCATACACAGGTCCTTGGAATTGAATATATAAGTTCCTCTATCATCCTCTTCTACAGGAAGATATTCTCCCGGGCGATGTTCCTCAACCACAGCATACTTCCATCTGCAAGGATGTGTGCATGCCCCTCTATTGGCATCACGTCCTGTAAAATAGTTTGAGAGCAAGCATCTACCCGAATATGATATACACATAGCGCCGTGCATGAAGGCTTCTATCTCTAAATCTTCCGGGATATTCTCTCTTATATCCTTTATCTCTTTAAGAGAGAGTTCTCTTGCCGCCACTACTCTGGTAGCCCCCATGTCCTTCCAGAATCTATATGTCATGTAGTTTGTATTATTAGCTTGAGTACTGATATGTATCTCTGTCGCACTATCCTTCAAAACCTCACTTGCTATACTGAACATTCCCGGATCTGATATCAAAACAGCATCTACCCCGATCTCGCGAAGCTCTGTGAAGTAATCTTCTGCCTTAACTATATCTTCATTATGAGCATATATATTAGTTGTGACATATAACTTAACATTGTGCGCATGGCAGTAAGCAAGTCCCTCTTCCATTTCTTCTCTAGTGAAGTTATCTGCCTTAGCTCGTAGACCGAATCTATTACCGCCTATGTATACCGCATCAGCACCATAGTCAACCGCAACCTTTAGAGTTTCCAGTCCTCCTGCAGGTATAAGAAGTTCTGGTTTATTTATATAATGTTTATCCATTATCTGTCACTCCATATCATATGTTTAGTACACAACATACTAGTTCTTCTTAACAACAGAAACTGCAATACCATCTGCTACTGATAATATTGCAGTTTCTAGTCTATCATCATTCTTAATCATATATAAATATTCTCTCATTCTGTCATGAATGGTCCGGTCTCTCTTCTCCACAAGAAAATGAGATTCAAGAACATCACCATCCGCCAGAATGTTGTCTGTTATTATTACAGTACCTGGATGAGAAAGTCTGATAGCCTCTTCCATATATATCTTATACTGAGCTTTAGCAGCATCTATAAAGATAAAGTCATATATCTTATCCTGAATACCTCTTAACGTCTCTGCTGCATCGCCTTCAAATATCTGGATATTCTTATAACCACTTTTAGCTATATTAGTCCTAGCTTCTGTTATTCTATCCGTATCCAACTCGCAGGTATCTATATACCAAGTAGACTTTGTATCATACATCGGGGTTTCATTCTCACCAAAAACATCAGCCAAGGTATCCGCAATAAGTAGTGTAGAATAAGCAACCGCTGTTCCTATCTCCAGGACATTCTTTGGTCTTACTATTTGAAGCATAACCTTCAGATAGTCAGCTGCCTCTCTTCTTATGATAGGTACATCTTTCTCAAGAGCTTTGTCATGGATATCCTTCAGAAGTCCTGTATCATCATGACTATATGACATTACAAAATCTCTGATTCTACTATAATCCATTTACTACTCCTCACCTTCTGTTCCTGCATCTCCAGTGTCTCCACCGTCTTCAGGAACATAGTCGTCTCCTTCGGATGCTCCATCACCAGCTCCAGCAGCAGAGTTATCATGAACTCCATTAGCATCTGTTGGAGTGGATACTGTAGGTATATCATCCTTTATATCATCATTACTGAAGGCTCCACCTGTAATAATAGTAATTATTTCACTATATCTCATCGATGGGGACAACTTATAATTACCAGGCTTGATATCAGGACCAACCTCACCCAGCTTTATCTTAGCCATCATTACATACTTATTCTTTATAACTCCACTCTCGTATAATAAAGAAGACACAGTACTGGTAGATGAGTCAGGCTCAATCGTAACTGTCATATATTCTCTACTCTTCAGATCCTTCGCCGAATCATGGAATACATCATGCGAAAAATTAAAGGATATAGTAAATGCCTTTACAAACAGAAGCACAATCAGCACATCAACCAGCAACTGAAACGAATAATAAAGAGCTACCTGTAATCTCTTTTCAATTTTTATTGCTTTCTTCTTACGACTATCTAATACTCTTTTCTTCATTATTCCTCAAACCTGATTCCATCAGTTACCTTTGCTATTATACTTCTAATGAGTTTTGATAGAGCGCTTTCGGCTCTCAAATATTCATTTACTGTAGAATTATGTATGAGATCATCATTCTCATAGTATATCCTATATATCTCATCATATGGATTACCGTCTGTATACTTCATTATATCTTCATATCTACGTTTGAACTCCATCAGGCTATTATATAAATCCTCATTAGCCTTTATAGAATTTCGAGCAAAGATATAATTTCTATACTCTTCGGAATTAGTAATCATTAGATTAAGTTTTCTGCACTCTTCCATTATATTATCCATAAACGCCTCATTTATAATCTCTTGATAATTATACCTCAGATATAATTGGCAGTATCATAGGGTTACGCTTTGTTCTCTCCCAAAGGAACTCTCCGAGATCTTCTCTGATACTATTCTTGATTTTGTTCCAATCAACGTTATCACTATTCAGACATTCAAACAGTGTTTCAGACACAACATCCCTACACTGTTCTATCAGAAGCTCCGCTTCTCTAACATATACGAAACCTCTGGATACTATATCCGGACCTGATAGAACCTGATTAGTTCCACTCTCAAGTGTAATAACAATAACCATCAGACCATTCTCTGATAGATGTTGTCTATCTCTTATAACGATATTTCCAACGTCGCCTACTCCAAGCCCATCTACGAATACGCCTCTTGCAGGCACCTTACCTACAACATCAAACTTATCCTCACCAACTTCCAGAACCTCTCCACACATAAGTATCTTCACATTCTCTTTAGGGATACCCATTTCCTGCGCCAATTCTGAATGTCTCTTCAGATGTCTGTACTCTCCATGTACCGGAATAGCATACTTAGGTTTTGTCAGTGCATATATAAGTTTAAGCTCTTCCTGGCATGCATGTCCTGAAACATGCGTATCATGATATATAACTCTGGCACCTTTCTGCTCGAGTTCATTCATAACTCTATAAACGGACTTCTCGTTTCCAGGTATTGGACTAGACGAGAATATAACCACGTCGCCTGGTACTATAGATATTTTATTATGAATAGATGCCGCTATACGAGAAAGCGCCGCCATATTTTCACCCTGGCTACCAGTTGTAATATAAACAAGCTTCTCATCAGGATATTCCTTAGCTTCATCTATACTAATAAGTGTATTATCAGGAATCTTGATATAACCAAGTTCAGAAGCAATGTTGATTATATTCACCATGCTTCGGCCTTCAACTATACATTTACGCCCATACTTATACGCAGAATTAATAATCTGCTGTACTCTATCCACATTTGATGCAAAGGTTGCAATGATAAGTCTATGATTTCTATTATCATCAAATATATGATCAAATGTTTTTCCAACTGTCTTTTCAGAAGGAGTATATCCTGGTCTCTCTACATTTGTAGAATCCGCCATAAGCGCAAGTACACCCTTCTTACCAAGCTCACCAAATCTCTGTAGATCTATTACTCCACCGAAAACAGGAGTAAAGTCTACCTTGAAATCTCCTGTGTGAACTATGATACCAGCAGGAGTATATATAGCGAGTGCGCAAGCATCCGCTATAGAATGATTTGTTCTTATAAACTCTATTCTGAAGCATCCAAGATTAATTATCTGTCCGTAAGTAACCACCTTACGTCTGACATTATCTATCAGACCATGTTCAGTCAGCTTATACTCAATAAGTCCCATAGTAAGCTTAGTGGTATATATAGGAATACTAAGTTCCTTCTCAATATAAGGTATGGCACCTATATGATCCTCATGACCATGTGTTACAACCATACCTCTTATCTTATCTTTATTTTCTTTTAGATATGTGATATCAGGAATAACAAGATCTATTCCAAGCATATCATCATCTGGGAATGACAGACCGCCATCTATAACGATTATATCATCCTCATATTCAATAGCAGTGATATTCATACCTATCTGTTCTAAACCACCTAGTGGTATGATTTTCACTCTTGCATTATTCGTATCCAATGTACGTCCTCCGAATATAAACTGTTCGTATTTTAAAGATTCTTCACTTCGTTCAGAATGACAACAAACTACTGATTTGATAATCCATCTAAATAACTCTGTAATATAATAGCTGCTGCCATCTTATCGATGTGTTCTTTTCTGGCAGAATGAGCAACACCTGTTTCTTCTAGTATACGGTTTGCCTCTGCAGTGGTAAGTCTCTCATCTATCTCTACTATTTCAAGTCCTGTCCTTCTAGCCAACTCATCCTTGAAGGCTCTTGTAGTTTCTACACGCTCTCCCTCAGTTCCGTTCATGTTGAGAGGTCTACCGATAACTATTTTCTCGACACTATACTCAGCGATAAGAGTTTCTATTCTCTGATATGTTTTGCGAAGCTTACTGGCTCTTTCTCTTTCGATTGTTTCTATAGGCTGTGCTGTAATGAGTAACTCATCAGAAATGGCTACACCGACAGTCTTATCGCCATAGTCTAGTCCCATTACTCTCATTATTTGAGTCTCGTTTCTATATAGTTTTCCATAAGGAGTTCCAGTATCTCATCTCTTTCAGCCTTCATTATAAGACTGCGAGCTCCCTTATAGCTCGTGATGTAAGTTGGATCGCCACTCATGATATATCCAACAATCTGATTCACAGGATTATACCCCTTTTCTGAAAGTGCCTCATAAACATCCGCTACTATATCAGAAACTTCAATAGTATACTCTCTCTCGATGTTTACATCCTGTGTATGCTGTCCGTCGTAATTTCCCATACTCTTCCTTTCCTTTTAACTAAACCTTCACTATATATTATTCTAAACATACATAGTTACTATAACCAATTTATCATTAAATATCAAGTTTACTGTTTCTTAACAATTATCTTTTAATTCTTCCAGAAGCGTCTCCTTGAAGTAAATCATTGATTTCTTTCACCGTAACCCTATTAAAATCTCCTTCAATACTATGCTTAAGCGCAGAAGCAGCAACAGCGAACTCTATAGCCTCTTGTGCGCCGTAATTATTTATCATCGAATATATTAGTCCCGCGCCAAAACTATCACCACCGCCGACTCTATCTACTATATAATCAATATGATATTCTTTAGAGAAATAACAATTATTCCCATCATATAGCATACCTGCCCATTTATTTACACTTGCTGAAATAGAAGTGCGCAAGGTAAAAGCCATATATTTAAATCCATATTTCTCTACTAATTCTTTAGCGATAATCTCATAACCATCTTTATTTATTTTTCCGGAATATACATCAGTATTTTCAGAACTTAAACCAAAATAATTTTGAGCATCTTCTTCATTAGCTATACAGAGATCTATATAAGGACAAAACTTTTTCATGGTTTTTGCGGCAGTTTCCTGATTCCATAGTTTACTCCTATAATTCAAATCACAGGATATAGTTAGTCCTTTTTCTTTAGCTTTCTCACAAGCTTTTAGACAGATATCAACTAAGTTTTCTCCAAGAGCTGGAGTTATTCCAGTAAAATGAAACCACTTTGCTCCATCAAAGATCTCATCCCAATCAAAATCCGCTACGTCTGACTGTTGTATTGACGAATTGTTCCTATCATAAATACAAACACTTGGTCTCAAATTGACACCTTTTTCTAAGAAGAATATGCCAAGTCTACTACCACCTCGAACAATAGCACTTGTATCAACTCCAAAGGATTTTATATTTGAAATCGCACCATCTCCTATCTGATTGTCAGGTACCTTTGTTACATATACTACATCCTCACCAAATTCAGCTAGTGAAACAGCAACATTTAACTCAGCCCCTCCAAAAGTAGCCTGTAAATTATCATTTTGAAATAATCTATTGTATCCAGTTGGAGATAAACGAAGCATCACTTCTCCAAATGTTACTATTTTACTCATATAATGATCATTTCCTTTCATTGTTCTATTAACTGATTTTGTAATTTGTTGGCGTGATAAACATAAGCTTCATATGCTCTTTAATACTTCTTAACTCTTCAGAAATCAAAAGATTTCTCTTTTTTGCATCTTTAGTAAAATCGTAATTTAGTTCATCATTATAATAAACATCATCATCAGAAACTAAATATCCATCCATGCCAGCTATCTTAACACTCTTAACATTACATGCCATAAGTAATTTTAATAACATTAACACAGAGTTATCAATTATATCCGGATTATTAACTGAGTAGCTAGAAAAATTAACCATATAATCATATGATTCACTTTCCTTCATATTTGAAGTTATTATACACTTAGCTTTTGTCTTTCCTTGGATTTTTATATATCTCCTCATGTTACTACTAAATATATAATCTGGTCTAAACTCTTCTGCCAAAAAATTTGCAGCAATTACAACAGAATTATCATCAGCTCTTAGTTCGTGTATTTTATCTTTATAAGATAGTATTGATTTACCTGGCGCTAAAACCAAAATATTCTTATCCTGGAATTCTTTCGACAAATAATAAATTACATCTTTATCATCTATATGTTTTTCCTGATATTCCCTATAATACTTCTCCGCTTTTTCTTTACTAAATCTTGACTTATCTTCCTTAGGTATATGTTGCAGCAATTCATTAAATGCTTTAACAGTAAGTGTATTTTTCTCAGCTAGATAAATAGCATAATTCGGATGGCAGCCTGCCGAAGCAGATACATAAAGAGGTAAAGAGTAACCCCAAAACTTTGTTTGATATATTTCATTTAAATACTCATCCATTATTTCAAGCATAGGTTCAATCTTATAGTGAGTATTATAATTCTCATTCATATATTCCGCGAATAATTCTAGATTTAAATTACCTGCTCCTCTTCCCATTCCAAAAACACAAGCATCAATTATCAAATCTCGATTTAAGTTCATTTCAAC
The DNA here is from genome assembly GCA_946414825.1 of uncultured Lachnospiraceae bacterium. Taxonomy (GTDB): domain Bacteria; phylum Bacillota; class Clostridia; order Lachnospirales; family Lachnospiraceae; genus Eubacterium_Q. Next base: position 27,346 of record CAMKQB010000013.1, on the reverse strand, counting down.
AAGTGCTTCGGCATTTCCGAAAGCCTGCTGTAAATTATTATGCGCATGATAAGCTAAAGCTATATCTTCGTTCAAATTATTATCAGCTAAATAAACTAATCTAAGAAACTGTTTCCTTTTTATTAGTCCAAAACTATCCACTATTGAAACTGCAAATGGTTCAATAGAATTAAACCTTTCAATACCATCGACAAATTCCTTATCTGTGTATAAGTCCGTTCCAACAAAATTTACAAACACCTTATAGCCAAGTTCTTTTATTCTCTTACAATAGTTATAAGCTTCATCTATTTTATCTTTTTTAAATATAACTCGTATACCATCTATTGAAGTACCATCATATGGAGTTATTTTATCTAGCGGAATCGGCGAATTCATATCTAGCATTCCAACATACATCATTCCCTCTGATTTAGGAACAATTACATTGGTAAAGGATTCTATATCAGGAAATATTGACTTATTAGGATCATAATCTTTACCTTTTATAAATCCCACTTCAAATATTTCTATACCCGTTTGTGCTATTTTTTTTCCAAAACCTTTTATTGTATCCACTCCAAAATTCCAGTCATTTATATAACCGCCATCTCGAAGAGTACAATCAAGTAAATAAATAAACCCCATAAGAAGTCTCCATTTCTATTAATTAATCATAGGAACTATCATAATGTTTTCGAGTTCCTCTCTCGGAAGAAAAGGTGCGAGATCTTCCAAAGGTGAACTCACTAGTGAACCATCATCCAGTCTTTTTGTACTACTCTTAGGTTCCCAAACCTGTTCAGTATCAGTAAATATTTCAACAAATAAAGGGCCTTCAAGATTTATCACTTTATCAACAACATCCCTCATTTCTTGATTATTATGAGCTGCATAATAATCAAATCCAAAAGCTTCAGCTATTTTACTAAATTGAGGAAATGATAAATCTCCAGACTCAGGTCCTATTCCAATTTTCGAATGATCATTAAAAAGATTCGTTTGTGTTAATCTAATAGAATGATATCCATTATTATTAATCAAGAAGATTTTAATAGGAAGTCTATTAGTAATAATCGTTTGGAGTTCTTGAAGGTTCATCATTATAGAACCATCCCCTTCTAAGCAGATGGTTTCTCTTCTTCCCCCACCTATACATGTACCTATAGCTGCAGGAAGTCCATATCCCATAGATGCTACAGCACTATTATTAGCCATTCTAGAACCCTTTTTTATAATATAAGCTTGATTACCAACAACGCAACAAGCACCATTCGAAACTGCAGTGAGACTATTATCCGGAAGACAACTACTTAAATAGTCTATAAATGCATAAACATTCGCACCATCTTCTGTATCTTCCCTTTGTTTATCCTGAACTACTGGATAATCATATTTCCATTTTTTGCAGATTTCCAGCCATTCATCTTTCTGTATAGCTTTTTCATCTAGCATATAATCCAGTTTACTTAGGAAGTCTTTGGCATCTGCCCATATAGGCATTTCCACATGAATAGTATGCTTCTTAAGCTCCGCTTCATCTATATCAACCATTATAACTTCCGCTTCTCTAGCCCAAGTTTTCCAATCATAACCCACTTGTCTAATAGATATTCTTGTCCCTATAGCCAAAATCAAATCTGCATTTTGTATTGCCCAGTTACCAGGTCTATCTCCCATATTTCCAGCTCTGCCACAATACAAATCATTATCAGTCTCTATTAGGTCTACAGCATTCCAATATGTTACTATTGGAATATTTAGTTTCTTAATCACCCTTCTGAATATATCATATGCACCAGACAATCTGATTCCATATCCAGCATGTAAAACAGGACGTTTAGCTTTTTGAATCTTTTCTATAACCTCTTTAATAACATCCATTCCAACTTCAGGTGGAAGATTCATATCATCCTCAGCAGGATCATATCCCTTTAAATTTTCGGTATCGATAGATGCCCCTTGAAAATTCAGCGGTATATCTATCCATACTGGGCCTGGACGTCCCGATGTTGCTAGATGCCATGCTTTCTCAAGAGCATATCTAATATCCTCAGGATTCTCAATCATGGTTGAGTATTTAGTCATATTTTGAACCGACTTTACTATATCATATTCTTGATCACCTAACGCTCTTATTTTTGCACCTGTTATTCTTTCTGCATAACGAGCTGTAGTATCATATCTAACTTGTCCACTAATTATAAACATTGGGATTGAATCCAGCCAACCACCTAAGACCCCAGTAAGCGCATTCGTTCCACCTGGCCCAGTCGTAACACATACTGCAGCTATTTTATTATCTAGTCTAGCATAGGCTTCTGCTGCAATAGCGCAGGCTTGTTCATGATGATTATATGTGACATGAAGCTCAGTATTATGTCCTAGTGCATCATTTAAGTGCATAGCACCTCCTCCAACAACACTGAACACATCTGTAACGCCATGTTCTACTAAAAAGTTCGCAACATAATCTGCTAGTCTAATATTCATCTATCCACCTCCGGAATAGTTTATTCCTCACTCAAAAAATCAAATGTCAGCTGACTGGTCTTTGGCATATCACCCAGTATTCCAAGCTCTTCCATTTTCTCTATAACTGTTCCAGACACCTTAGCTCTATCCTTAAGTTCCTGCTGTGACAGGAAACGTCCGCCCTGTGCTGCCTTTTCCATCTGGAAAGCTGCAGACTCTCCCATTTTATCGATAGAGAGAAAGCTTGGCATAATCTTGCCATCAATTATCTGGAAACGGTCAGCCTTAGCTCTATATATATCCAGTGGCATAAAATCAAAACCTCTAGCATACATCTCCTTAACTATCTTCATATCCTTAAGGAGTCCTTTCTCTGTAGCTGATAGAGCATTCTTATCCATTGCCTTATACTCTTCCAGCACTGTATCCAGATGATCCTCGCCCTGACACATAACCTCATAGGAGAAGTCATCAGCTCTGATACTGAAGTAAGCTGCATAGTATGCTAGTGGATAGTACAGCTTATAGTAAGCAACACGCCATGACATCATTACGTACGCAACTGCGTGAGCCTTAGGGAACATATACTTAATCTGTTCACAGCTCCATATGTACCAGTCCGGTACACCATGTTCCTCCATGGTCTTCTTAAAGTCAGGCCATTCATTACACTTTCCCTTAGCCACGAGTCCCTTACGAACTCGTTCCATAATGGTAAATGCATCACCAGAGTCAAGTCCCTGATTCAGGAGATAAACCATGATATCATCACGACAACAAATAGCACTTGAAAGTTCGCATGTACCTTCTTGAATAAGTTTCTGAGCATTGCCGAGCCATACATCAGTTCCGTGAGACAGACCTGCAATACGAACAAGGTCCGAAAAGCTCTTAGGATCTGCATCTATAAGCATCTGCATAGCGAACTCTGTTCCAAACTCTGGCACACCCAGGCATCCAAGTGGTATACCACCCATATCCTCCGGTGTTATACCAAGTGGTTCTGTACTCTTGAAGAGCTGCATAACATTAGAATCATCAAATGGTATATCCTTAACCTTTACTCCTGTCAGATCCTCCAAACGTCTAATCATAGTTGGATCATCGTGACCAAGAATATCAAACTTCAGAAGGTTATGATCAATGGAGTGATAATCAAAATGTGTTGTTATTATATCAACTGTCTGATCATTAGCTGGTCTCTGCACCGGAGTGAAGCTATATATCTCTTCATCATCTGGAGTAACTATGATTCCACCAGGATGCTGACCTGTTGTTCTCTTAACATCGATACATCCCTTAGACAGTCTCTCCATCTCCTGCCATCTCTTATCTAGACCTCTATATTTACAATAATCTCTGGCATAGGCCATTGCAGTTTTTTCTGCGACAGTACCTACTGTTCCCGCCTTAAAAGAGTGATCCTTTCCAAAGAGTTCACCCAGGAAGGCATGAGCCTTAGCCTGATACTCACCAGAGAAATTAAGATCTATATCTGGCTCCTTATCACCCTTAAATCCAAGGAAGGTCTCAAATGGTATATCCTGTCCTTCCTTCTTCAGCTTAGTTCCGCACTTAGGACATACTGCATCCGGCATATCACAACCACATTCACCTGCATACTTCTTAACTCTTTCAGAATCAAACTCCGTATAGAAGCAATTAGGACATAGATAATGTGCAGGAAGAGGATTAACCTCTGTTATACCTGCCATAGTAGCTGCAAATGAAGAACCAACCGAACCTCTGGAACCAACCAGATATCCATCCTCATTAGACTTCCAAACCAGCTTCTGTGCAACTATATACATAACAGAGTATCCGTTACCTATTATGGAATCCAATTCCTTATCAAGTCTATTCTTAACTATTTCAGGAGGTTCAGGTCCATACATCTCATGCATCTTGTCATAGCATATTTTCCTAAGTATCTGATCTGAATTCTCGATTCTTGGAGGTGCCTTGTCCGGACGTACCGGTGACATCTTCTCCATCCAGGAAGCAACTAGATTCGTATTAGTTACTACAACTTCGTATGCTTTCTCCTCACCCAGATAAGAGAATTCCTCCAGCATCTCTTCTGTGGTTTTAAAGTATAGCGGAGGCTGTTTCTCCATCTCATCCTTTACAGGATCTGCATGAGGATCTATCAGTCCCTGTGCCACCTTTTCTTCTACTTCTGCCAGAACCTTTTCTCTAGTATTCTTGTTCATCTGTCTAATGCGAACACTGTCCAAAATGATAGCTCTTGATATCGCATCCTCTGGATCCAGGAAATGTACATCACCTGTAGCAACTACAGGCTTATCATACTTTTCTCCCAGTTCAACTATCTGTCTGTTTATATCCTGCAGATCTTCAATCGAATTGATACGATCTTCCTTCTCATCATTAACAAGATACATGTTATTGCCAACTGGCTGTATCTCAAGATAATCAAAGAACCTAACAAGTCTCTCTATCTCCTCATCCTCTGCACCATCTAGCAGGGCAGAATACAAAAGTCCTGAAGAACACGCCGAACCAACTATAAGTCCTTCTCTATATTTCTCAATAAGAGACATAGGTATCCTAGGCCTTCTATTGAAGTAGTTAAGATGTGCCTCTGATATCAGTCTATATAGATTCGTTCTACCTGTCTCATTCTTGAAGAAGATAATACCGTGATAGGACTTAGCCTTCTTTATCTTATCAGATGACGCCTTACCCATCTTATTAAGGTCATCTACAGTCTTCGCACCTGATTCATTTATCATCTTCATGAGACATACAAATATCTCAGATGTAACCTCAGCATCATCGCACGCTCTATGATGATGAGCATTTGTCAGATTGAAGTAATGTGTAAGTCTGTCCAGTGTATACCTACCAAGCTCTGGAAGATATATATAGGCAAGAGTCATTGTATCCAGCGCTGTGAAATCATATGTGAGCCCTAGTCTCTTTGCATTAACTCTGATAAATGTAGTATCAAATGTTGCATTATGAGCGACCAGCATGGCACCTTCGCAGAACTTAAGGAATCTTGGAAGAACCTTGTCTATAGTATCTGCATCCTTAACCATGTTGTCATTTATCGATGTAAGCTTCTCTATATGGTATGGGATAGGAACCTCTGGATTAACAAATTCAGAGAATCTGTCTATTACATTTCCTGCTGTGTCAAGACGAACCGCTCCTATCTCAATAATCTTACAGAACTTAAAGGATAGTCCCGTTGTCTCTATATCGAATACAACATATTCACTATCCAGACTCTGACCATGACTATTCATAACAAGAGTTTTTATATCATCTACGAAGTATCCCTCTACACCGAATAGGAGTTTAAAGTTATCCTTGTCTCCCTTTGCATCCTTACTATGCAGATAATGATCCGCCTCAGTAAAGCCATGAACTACTCCATGATCTGTTATCGCAACAGCGGGATGTCCCCAGTCAAGGGCTCTCTGTACAGCTCCTTCAACAGGAGTAACAGCATCCATCTCACTGAACTTTGTATGAAGATGAAGCTCTACTCTCTTGACAGGTGCATTATCCTCTCTCTTAGGCCTGGTGTCCTGTATCTTCTTAACACCATCCACCTTCTCTAGAATAAGTTCCTTGGCATAGGTATCCTTCATAGGTATACCCTTTACCATTACAAAACTACCCACCTTAAGGTCATCCTTAAGCGGATCCAGGTCGTCATTTGCTATAAAAAGCTTGAAGCCGATAGTATCTGTAAAATCTGTTATATAAACCTTCAGAATAGTCTTATTATTTCTAATAGGCTTTTCCTCAATACTAGTTATCTGTCCCTTTATTACAACATAATCTGGCAGTTCCTCTATGATAGAACTGATAGGCACTATGTCACCCTCAGTATTCTTGCCATAGAAGCAGTCCATGTCGTTATAATTCTTACGCTTAAACTCTTCAGCACGGGCCTTGTAGTCCTTCTTCTTTGGAGCCTCCGTGCTCTTCTTAGGCATCATGCTGTTATTAATCGAAACTTCATTTGAATCAGCATCATATGCTTCCTCAAGTTGTTTCTCTACTTCCTTTAACTTGTCCTCTTTCTCTGGAAGTCCTTCAACTGTAACTTCCTCTTCCTCTGGTTCTTCCTCTTCTTCTATCCTCTTTACAAGCTTCACCGAGGTATTGATATTCATACCAAACTTTGTTGCAAAAAGGTGATTGAAGAATATCTCTATGTCTGCTTTTCTCTCTCTGGAAAGCTTTCCCTCTATCATTTGAATAGTTATCAGATTGTCCTTACATTTTATGTCAGACATTTTAACAAGAGCATGCTCTATAGCACTGGTATCACGAAGCTCATCCATGATACTATCTCCATAGATATGCATCAGGTTCTTAAGATTGTACTGACCCGACAGCAAATATCTATCCTCTATTTTTACATTTCCTGCTTCGTCTCCAAACACAAAAAGACGGAGTGCTTCTTCCGCCTTCTTGATATTCGGTCTTGCTATAAGATGCTTTGACTGAATCCTGACATAAATAGTCGTGGTACTGCTGACCATTTCTACTCTAGTTACTTCAACATCTTCAAAATATCCATTTATGTCATCATCTAATTCTATTCCAGGGAAAACCTCTTTAAATTTTTTAAATCCATCAGTTTTCATCCCAATTATCCAATTCCTTCTTAAGTTCTAATAATAGTTGTTCCTGTGGAACCTTTCTCAGTATCTCACCCTTCTTAAATACAAGTCCTACTCCATCACCGCCAGCTATTCCGAGGTCTGCCTCTCTAGCTTCACCAGGACCATTAACTGCGCAGCCCATAACCGCAACCTTAATATTCAGGTTACTATACTGGCTTATAAGCTTCTCTGTCTGATTTGCCAGTCCTATCAGGTCTATGTGAGTTCTGCCACATGTAGGACATGATACAAGTGTTATCCCATCATTACGTAGTCCAAGTGTCTTAAGTATAAGCTTCGCACTCTTCACTTCCTCAACCGGGTCTCCTGTCAAAGATACACGGATAGTATCTCCTATCCCCTGATTAAGTATGATACCAAGTCCAACTGACGACTTGATATTTCCGCTCCAAAGAGTACCTGATTCTGTAATACCTACATGAAGCGGATACTTAGTTTTCTCAGCTATAAGTTCATGTGTTTTTACAGACATAAGAACATCTGAAGACTTGATACTGATAACGATATTGTCGTAGTCCTGTTCTTCTATCATCCTTACCTTGTCAAGAGCACTTTCGACTATACCTTCTGCAGTAACGCCGTTATACTTATCGATAAACTGCTGCTCCAGTGATCCACTATTTACACCTACTCTTATAGGTATATCCCTACTCTTAGCCACATCAACTACAGCCCTGAGATTCTCCTCAGAACCAATGTTACCAGGATTAATTCTTATCTTATCCGCGCCAGCTTCCATAGCCATAATTGCGAGCTTATACTGAAAATGTATATCTGCCACTAACGGAACATGAGTTCTCTCCTTCAGCTTCTCAAAGGCTCTAGCAGCCGCTTCAGTATTTGCTGTACATCTAACTATATCGCAACCTGCTTCTTCAAGACGCAGTATCTGTTCCACTGTCGCATCTATATCTGAAGTTTCAGTATTAGTCATTGATTGGATGGCTATTCTATTACCACCACCTATTTCGACATTGCCTATCTTTATCTTTTTTGTATTATCTCTGTACATTATTTCTCCTTAAAAATCCTTTGCTCAGGATGACAGTACGTTTACTTATTAATTACGTTTCCTAAATCATTGAAGAATACAAATATCATTAGTAACATAAGCAGTATAACACCCACTGCATTTACAATAGCTTCCTTTTCTGGTGGTACTGGTCTACCTGATATCGCTTCGATAAGTACAAATAGAATCCTGCCACCATCAAGTGCTGGTACTGGAAGCAGATTCATGATTCCCAGGTTAGCACTCAGCAGAACAGCGAAGTTGACAATATTTAGGAACACCGTCAGGAACTGTGTCCATGCTGTCTCGTCCGCAGTCTCTTCCTTTGCCTCTTCTATAATGTCATTCATGGTGCTACTGATTCCAACCGGTCCCATGAGACTATCCTTTGACGCCTTGCCTGTAACAAGCATTTTGATAGAATATATAACCGCCTTTACTTGGAATCTAACTTCATATACGGAATACTTCAGTTCATCTGCTAGTCCCTTAGAAGGTCTGCCCATACTGATAAATCCGAAATAATAGTTTCCTGTTTCAGCATCTTTCTTTCTAGTAAGGGTTGTGTTATATTCCTTACCTTCACGTTCATAAGTGATTTCCACAGGATCCTTTGGATCAGTAACCATAGAATAAAGGGTAATCTCACGGTAGTTGTATATTCTCTTACCATCAAGAGCTACTATCTTGTCACCCGCTTCTATACCTGCTTCTGAGGCTGCACTATTATCCATTATTTTGGTTAATACAGGCTCATCTATTGCATAGAAATGACAAATGATGATTGAAAGTAAGAACGCTAATACGAAGTTAAAGAATGGTCCTGCAAAAGATACAGATAGTCTAGCCAAAACTGATTTATTATTGTAGCCATTTTTGTTATCAGACGCTTCTGCCATTCCTTCCATGAGGCAGTAACCACCAAATGGAAGACCTCTTACTGAATACAGTGTTTCATTCTTTTCCCAACTAGCTATCTTAGGGCCCATACCTACAGCGAATTCATTAACCTTGATGTGGTTCATCTTTGCAAATATAAAATGCCCGAACTCATGCACGAAAACTATTATTCCGAAGGTAAATATTATTGCAATTATATTAATCAGTTGATCCATTCTTTATATCCCGTCATTCTAAGTAAGTATATGTATTATACCCCATATTTTGCACGTAATAGCGCGTCTGTCTCGTCTCTTGTTTCAAGTATTCCCTTCAGGTCAACATCCGGAATAACCTTGTGCTGTGACATAGCGTACTCAATCATGTCATATATTTCCAGGAACTTGATCTTGCCAGCAAGGAATGCCGCAACTGCATGCTCGTTTGCTTCATTCATAACTGTTGGCATAGAACCACCTATCTGACTCGCTTTTTTTGCAAGTGGTATACCGAGGAACGCCTCATAATCAGGCTTATCTATTATGATTCCACTAATTTTAGTGAAGTCTAGTCTCTCACCTGCCAGATATCTTCTCTCAGGATAATAGAAAGCATACTGAATAGGAAGCTTCATATCTGGAGTTCCAAGCTGTGCTATCACCGCTCCATCCTCATATTCAACCGCCGAATGAATAATACTCTGAGGCTGAATCAAAACCTCTATATCCTCTATATCGGTATCAAATAACCAGTGCGCTTCTATTACTTCCAGCCCCTTATTAACCATACTAGCACTATCGATGGTAATTTTTGGTCCCATGGACCAGTTAGGATGATTAAGCGCCTGTTCTATAGTTACATCCGCCAGTTCATCTCTAGTGCGTCCTCTGAATGGTCCACCAGATGCTGTTAGAAGAATTCTTGATATTTTATTATTTTGATTTCCCTGAAGACTCTGGAATATAGCACTATGCTCACTATCTACAGGAAGTATCCTTACACCCTTTTCTGCTGCTGCTTTCATAACAAGATGTCCCGCAGTAACTAGAGTCTCCTTATTAGCAAGCGCTATATCCTTTCCTGCCTCTATCGCGGCAAGAGTTGGTTCTACTCCTATCATTCCTACTACAGCCGTAAGCGTCATGTCCGCTGAATCTATTGCACTAACCTCGCAGAGTCCCTTCATTCCTGAAACAACCTTAATACCTGTATCAGCAAGTTTTACTCTGAGTGTTTCCGCAGCTTCCTCAGACATAACAGAAACAAGCTCGGGACTAAATTCCCTAGCCTGTTTCTCAAGTAGTTCTATATTACTTCCACATGCAAGTGCCACAACCTTCAGGTCATCATTTGCTCTGACTATATCAAGAGCCTGAGTTCCTATCGAGCCGGTGGAACCTATAATTGATATTTTTTTCATATTTCTATATTATCCTCATAGTTTATAACTAGTTTTTCAGAATGAATTTATCGAGGCAATAATATAACTTATCTCCTCTTCAGTCATACCATAGTATAGCGGTATACTAAGCTCTGTCCTACTTATCTCTTCACTGATTGGGTAATCTCCCTCTTTAAAACCTAGGTCTTTATAACATTCTTGAAGATGTATCGGAATAGGATAATGCTTATTTGTTGATATTCCTTTATCATTCAATTCCTTTTCAAGAGCATCCCTATCATTACATCTTATTCCAAAAACATGCCATACTGGAACCGAATCTATAAAAACCGTTGGGAGTATAATCTTTACATTATTTATTTCAGTTAAATATCTATCTGCTATACGTCTTCTCTCAACATTCATTCTTTCAAGATGAGGTAATTTAGCGCTCAACAATGCAGCTTGCAACTCATCCAATCTGCTGTTATTACCCTTATAAATATGGTGATATTTGTAATCCGAACCATAATTACCTAATGCACGAACCTTTTTAGCAATTTCCTCATTATTTGTTACAACAGCCCCTGCATCACCTAATGCACCTAGATTTTTACCTGGATAAAAAGAAAATGCTGCTGCATCACCAAAAGTACCTATCTTAGTTCCTTTATAAGTTGCTCCATGAGCTTGAGCACAATCTTCTACAACCTTTAAATTGTAATGTCGAGCCTTTTTCATAATTGAATCCATATCGCAAGCTTGACCATAAAGATGAACTGGTATAATAGCCTTAGTTCTAGGTGTTACAGCTTCATCTATTCTATTAGGATCAATATTAAAGGTATTAATATCAGGTTCTACAAAAATAGGAGTAGCTCCGACATATGTTACAGCTAAAGCAGTTGCAATATAAGTATTGGATGGAACAATTACCTCATCACCTTCACCAATATTTAAGGCTTTAAGAATCAGCATTAGGGCATCAAGCCCGTTTCCAGTGCCAACACAATATTTCACATTACAAAACCTTGCAAAAGCATCTTCAAACGCCGCATCTTCCTTGCCACCAATATACCAAGATGACGTTAGTACCCGCTCAAAGGCATCATGTAATTCATCATTAAGTTCATTTTCCATAGGACGAAATGATACAAATGGTATCTTCATTTCACACCTTCTCATTTAGCAGAATCATTATTATCACTTTGCTTTATAAACTCTAGAAACTCATCATAATTTCTAATATAATCTGCTTCCTCGTATATTTCAGAAGCAAAAACCAATAACACGGCATCAGGAGAAAAATCAAACATTTCTCTCCACATATTATTAGGAACATACAAGCCCTCATATGGTTTTTCCAAAGGAACAATTTTTTTCTCTTTACCATTATCTAACTTGACTTTACAACTACCATGAATACACACTAAAATCTGCTCTAGATTCTTATGAGCATGATATCCTCTAATCACCCCTGGAGCAGTGTCATACATATAATAAACTCTCTTAATTCTAAAAGGAATATCATTAAACTCCTCAAGAGCTATTAATTGTCCTCTTTCATCTCCATGAGGTTGAAACATATACTTAACTACGTGCATTTCATCTCTCCATTCATATTACAATTTGTTAATAAATCTATAATCTAAATTAACTTACTTATTCCATCTTTAAAACTATATCTCGGTTTCCATCCAGTATCTTTATTTAAACACTCATTATCAGAAACAAGATACATAGGTTGATGAGGATAATATTCTTTTGCCCCAAAGAGAAGTGGAACATCCGATTCTAACACATCTCTAATTTCTTCTATATAGTCTTTTAATGGTCTTCCCTCACCACATCCAAGTGGATAATACCTACCGTCAACACCTTTTTCTTCGATTGATAGGATTGCTTCACTAGCATCATCAGAATAAATGTAGTCCCATATCTGTTCACACTTAGTAAGCTCTGGTGACTTGCCAGACTTTAAACTATTTATCACATACGAGATAAGTGTATACTCTGCATCATTGGGGCCGTATACACTCAGAACTCTTATCCAGTTAAACTGAAGACCTAATTGTTTACAAAGTAGTTCAGACATCTTTCCAGCTGCAAACTTTGCTATTCCATATCCACTTTCAGGATTGACAAGCGAATCTACCGATAAAGCCTTTTCACTTACACCATATTCTGCTTGTGACCCAAGTCCAACAAACTTCTTACAGCCACATCTAGAAGCAAGCCTTACTGCGTCTAGTGTGTACTGAATATTAAGCATCTGAATATCAGTATTATCTCTTGAGGCACCGAAGGTTTTATCCCATGCAAGATGTATGAAGCTATCATATTCTTTATCTAGGCTCAGATTCTGATAATCAGCTAAATTACACTCTATTATTTCTACATTATCAGCCTTAGGAATGTTATCTATTCTAGGTGATTCTTTTCTAACAAGAACTGTCACAAAGAATCCTTTTTCAGATGCTATCCTGACCAGACTGCTTCCTATTGTTCCTGTTCCTCCAGATATAAGTAGTCGCTTCATATCTTATACTCCTGCTATATTGGCTCACACAGATTATTTAACCAATCACAAACCTCACCAGATAATAAATAATCGGTGCTGTAAATATCATACTATCGAATCTATCCAGCACGCCGCCGTGGCCTGGTATCAGTTTGCCATAGTCCTTTATATCGTTATTTCGTTTGATTGCTGATGCAGCAAGGTCTCCGATAACAGCAGGTATCGCGCCAAGCGCGCATACTGCAAAGAGTACAAGATGAGGATGTGTGAGTTCTGGAATCTGAGCCTTCAGCAAGAATGCATAAAGTGCCCCAAGCGCTCCAGCACCCAGTATTCCTCCTATCAGTCCTTCTATGCTCTTCTTAGGGCTAAGTTTTGGCGACATCTTGTGCTTACCGAATAGAACTCCCACACAATAAGCAAGTGTGTCATTTCCCCATGAGCAAAGAAATATCAGAACGACGAAATATCCACCGTTCTTCATTTCCCTTATTCTAAATACATATGACAGCATTACGCTTACATAGAAAAAGGACATAAATGCAGCCATTATCTCTCTATCATGATACTTAGGGAATCTGATAACATATACCGCCAGTATTGCAAGCAGATATGTGATCATAACAGGCATAGCCAGTCCTACCAGACTGAAGCCATTTACTATGATTCCACCTAGAATAAGAACCGCATAATATAAAACCGTCCAGATATATGCGAATATACCTGGAGATCTTCTTTCTATTCCGTAGACCCTGCATAGCTCGAAAACACCCACAAGAGAAAGAGCCATCGTCACAACTCCTGTTAGTGGTCCACCTACCCAAAGTACGGCAAATGCTATTATAATTAATGCTATTCCGCTAAATAATCTAGTCCAAAACATACTATACCCCACCAAATCTTCTGTCTCTGACATTATAGTAATCTATAGCCTTGCGAAGCGCCTCTTTATCAAAGTCTGGCCACAATGTATCGCAGAAATAGAATTCAGAATATGATATCTGCCAAGGAAGGAAGTTAGATATTCTGATCTCACCACTGGTTCTGATCAGAAGATCCGGATCAGGTATCCCTGCAGTATCAAGCTTGGAAGATATATACTCCTCTGTTATATCCTCGCTACTGATAGCGCCTGCCTTCACCTCGTCAGCTATCTTACGAACCGCTCTGGTTATCTCATCTCGACCGCCATAATTAATAGCCACATTAAACTGTATACCAGTATTATCCTTCGTGGCTTCTTCGAGTCTATTCATAGCCTCTATTATATCCTTATCAAGTCTGGATCTCTCACCGATTACACGAACACGCATGTTGTTCTTCTCAGCTTTATCAATTGACTTCTTAAGGAAATCTCTGAGGATGGTCATTATACCCGTAACCTCTTCTACAGAGCGTTTCCAGTTTTCAGTAGAAAATGCATAAACCGTGAGATACTTGATTCCAAGGTCCCATGCATCTTCGATGACTCTCTCTAGATTGTCTGCCCCGACCTTATGGCCATAGTTTCTAGGCATATGCTTACTCTTAGCCCATCTTCCGTTACCATCCAGGATGATGGCAACGTGTTGTGGGATTTTATAATCGTCGTTCATATTTTCCCTTTATAAGATCCTTCACTTCGTTCAGGATGACATTTTAATTATTATTGTTCAGGATGACATTTAACTATACTGTAAGGATTTCCTTAGTCTTAGCATCTACAAGCTTATCGATTTCTGCGATAAACTTGTCTGTAGCCTTCTGGATATCTTCTTCCTCTCCAGCGAGCTCGTCATCAGAAAGCTCTCCTGCTTTGTTCTGCTTCTTAACAGCATCGTTTGCATCACGTCTGGCGTTACGAACTACAACCTTTGTGTCCTCGCCCTTCTTCTTGATATCCTTAGCGAGTTCCTTACGTCTCTCCTCTGTAAGCTCAGGGAAGTTAATAATAACGCTCTTTCCGTCATTATTTGGTGTTACACCAAGGTCTGATATCTGAATAGCCTTCTCTATCTCCTTAACCATAGAAGCCTCCCATGGTGTGATCATAAGAGTTCTAGCTTCAGGTACAGTAACGTTAGCTACGCTCTGAAGATTTGTTGGTGTACCGTAGTACTCTACTGTAAGCTTATCAAGTATGTGTGGATTGGCACGTCCAGCTCTTATTGTAGCGTAATCTGCTACCAGGTTATCAATTGCCTTCTGCATTTTCTCTTCATATGGTGTCATTGTTGTATCCTCCGATAATTATATTTGTTATTAAATATTCCTCGCTACGCTCAGAATGACATTTATTTCACTTTATCTAACTTTTTTATACAGTTACAAGAGTACCTATCTTCTCTCCATTAACTGCCTTTACTATTGAGTCTTCCTCGTTGAGACCAAAGAGGAGCATTGGCATCTTGTTCTCCATAGCGAGAACCGCTGATGCAAGGTCTATAACTCCAAGCTTCTGATCGACGATGTCGGACATCTTCATTGTGTCATATTTCTTAGCATTAGGATTGAGCTTAGGATCGCTGTCATATACTCCATCTATTGCCTTAGCTGAAAGTATAGCGTCGCACTCAACCTCTATTGCTCTAAGTACTGCAGCCATATCTGTTGAGAAGTAAGGATGTCCTGTTCCGCCAGCGAAGAATACAACCTCGCCTGCTTCCATGGCTTCTATGGCATTTGCCCTAACAAAACCTTCTGTTACATCTCCTATCGCATATGGAGAAGTAACTCTGCACTTCATCCCTTCTCTGCGAAATGCATCTGCTGTATATATGCAATTCATAACGGTAGCGAGCATTCCTATCTGGTCAGCCTTAACTCTATCCATTCCTTCAGAGCTTCTACCTCTCCAGAAGTTACCGCCACCTATTACAATACATACCTGTATTCCCTTATCTACGATTTTCTTAACTTCCTTAGCAACTCTCATTACTTCCTGCTCTGAGAATCCGTGATGTGCTTCTCCTGCTAGGGCTTCGCCACTTAGTTTAAGTAGTATTCTGTTAAATTCCATGTTGTCTCCTTTTTATAGATTTTTTTGTATCATTCATACTATGCATACAGGTCTTCAAAGAAGTTCTGATTCTGCTTCTCAGAACAAATTTAACCATCTAGGTTTTGAATACCCTCTTCGAAGTACTGATTAATGTCTACGCTTGCATATACCTGCTGGCACATACCTTCCACAACAGCACCGCTACTGATCTGTACTGACTTAGACTTAATGTTACCAACTATTACTGCTGTAGAACCAATCTCTACATCACCTGTTATATCTATATCTCCCTTGATTGCCCCAGAGATAACAGCTGACTCAGCTTTTATATTACCAATCAGAACTGATCCGGCACTTACTCTTAGATGTCCTGATAATGTAATCTCACCTTCTATATGAGCATTCTCTGTATAGAGATCGCCAGAGTCAATGTCGCCATTTACTCTTCCACCAACAACCAGCTTGCCTGTACACTTGATATTTCCGTCGACTCTTCCAAGCATTTCGATATCGCCGTCTACGTCGATATCACCACTGATTCCGGTGCCTTTAGTGATATATGTTGTATTCTCACTAAGTCCTGTGAGTTCCTCATCTCCTCTTATCTCATGTTCTAAGCTGCTCATTTGGACCTCCTTAGCAGTCTTGCTAGTTACTTTCTTCTCAGTCTTCTTCTCAATATCTTTTGACTCTGTTTTGTCTGCAGAAGATTTGATGTTTTCATCAATAACATCTGATTCTTCACTAGATTCAGATGTTTCAGTTTCAGAGTTTTCAGATTCAGAAGCTTCAGATTCAGAAGCCTCCTCAGACTCAAGTTCCTGTATTTCTTCTTCTATATCTTTATCAACCTGCTTCTTGAGGGCATCCGCAGATACTTCACCGGATACTTCTATTTCTTCTTCCTGTGAATTTGTATCTATACTTTTTACAGCCTCCGCAAAGCTCTTGCGATACTTCTTTTTTGAACCCATAGATTATCCCTCTTTCAAAGTTTCGTTCGTAGCATCGATTTGCTTCACAAATCGATACCTATTGTACCACAATTTATAATATTTCACATCACTTTTACATATATTTTAAAGTTTGTTAATAACTTGTTCATATTTATAGTTTATATTTAAACCATAGATTTTTCATAACTCTCTCACCCTATGAAATAGTGTATACAAAAGCACCTCGTGAAGACGAGGTGCTTTTTCTTTGTACTGTCATTCTATCTTACTCCATAATTCTATGCTTAACTTCCAGGAATTCTTCCACCTGCTTCTCATCAGGCTCTGGCGACAGCAGGCTTACTACCATTATCATAAATACAGTAAACAGCATCGATGGAATAACTGAATTGATTCCTATAATGTCGCACAGAGTTTCCTTCACTCCATCCCCGTCAAATATCGCAGCATATTTAAATAGCGGAACGCTGCCAAGTCCAACTATCAGGCCTGCTATACATCCAAACTTATTCATCCTCTTCCAAATCAGTGACATGAAAAGAGTTGGTGATATAGAGCAACCTAGCGCACCAAGGAATACAAGCACCAGACCTATAGACAAATTCTTGATTCCCATAGCTATCATTGCTGTCGCTATCCCCACAAAAAAAGCGGCGATAATAACATTTCTCTTATCCTTTCTATGGTCCACTCTGACAACTCTTCCGCAGCATATGATGTCTTCATAAAGCGAAGTTATGATCGAATGAAAAGCCCCTTCGATAGCAGTTATGAATCCAAGGACGATAATTATCATATAAATGAACGCAGTCATTTTGCCTATCTGACTTATATTGCTTATCTGGAGATACATAAGGCTGATATAGTCCGATACAGAATTTGTTATTTTATGCGGATACAGCACTCCTCTCGAAATTGTTCCCAGACACGCGAGACTCGAGAAGAATATGAATATATATATTACAGTAATTATCTTGCCAATATTAATAGCTGCACCATCCTTCTCTGCAAAGAATAGCCCCAGCATAAATGGCATACCAGAAGCCAGCAGTCCCATTGAAATAAGCGACACATAATCAGAAGGCATAAGCGGCTTGCCATCATGGAATAGAATGTTCATATAGTCGCTTACGCTTCCCAGTATATCCATTTCCATCATATTTCTGATTAGCTTATTTAGTCCAATATCGTAAAGCAGGAATACAACCAGTAGAATAACTCCCAGCAGCATTATGATTGCCTTGATTCTAACTGTTTTTGTGAAAAGGTCTAGTCCGAATATTCCTACCATCAGTGCGATTCCAAGGGACATTGCAGTGATTATAAACTCCTGAGGAAGCCCCAGAACCTTATACAAAACTATGGCCGCCTCTTTTAAAACAAGCGCCGATATAACTATAGGTATTACTATTATTTCTACAGCTGTTAGTAAGCGGACAAAATATCCCTTCGAACAAAATCTATACTCAAAATAGCCTGGGAGTGTCACAATTCTCAGGCTCTTCTTAGAATATCTCATTAGTCTATAGGATTCAAAATTCCATACGATAAGAATGCAGATGGATACCCCAAGAAACTCCCAGAATATACCTGCACCAAATAGATATAAATAAAATGGCAAAATAACTGCACCAATAAAACCTGTCAGAAAAACAGTTGATGTGAGTCCTATTTCAATTGGTGAAGCGTCCCCCAGGGCAAACTTACGAATATACATTAGTCTCGGGTCTCCATTATTATCATATAATCGTCACAAGAAATGCTTCCGATTTCACCTGCCAGCTCATTGCTGACTCCTCTGGCTTCCGCCGCGGTTAGATCAAGCCCTTCAGCATTATACTTAAAACCACTTATAGTTATTCCCCTGGCTACATCGCCATAAGGAAGAACTGATATATATTTACCGTAAGAGTCAGCTGCAGACATTTGTACATTGCCGCGCGTTACGCGAATACGGTTATATCTATCAATTATATATGCCTCTATTCCTGCATCATAGGCAAGCCGAAGCATTCCAACACATGCGAGGCAATGATCCATTCTTCTTCCGGTACAGCCCAGCATTACTATCTCTTCCGGAGCAAGGGAAATGGCATATTTCAGCGCATGTTCTGTATCTGTATCATCCTTCACAGGATTAAGCTTCTCTGACACAATGCCAGATAAGATATTCTCTCTCTCCTCGTCACTTACCGAATCGAAGTCTCCTATCGCCTTATCTATCTTGATACCATTTTCCATAAGGAATATAGCACCTCTATCTATCCCTATAACATAAGGATTCTCCAGACTTCTATAGGTCTCTCTCAGAATATCTATATCCAGTTCTCCACCTGCAACTAAAAGAATCTTCATTTCATCATCTCTAATAATCTTTTTGTATTTGCTTCTGTATCACCATTAAATACAGCTGAACCTGCAACTATCATATTCGCGCCGGCTGCAAGTATCTTGTCTATGTTCTCAGCATTAACACCGCCGTCCACCTCAATATCAAAGCTAAGTCCTCTGGTCTCTCTCATCTGTACGGCTTCTCTGATCTTGTCATAAGACTCTTCTCTGAAGCTCTGTCCACCAAACCCAGGATAAACAGTCATAATAAGAAGAATATCTATGAGATCGAGTACATTCTCCACTGCACTAAGAGGAGTATCAGGGCTAACAGCAACGCCTACTCCAAGGCCTGACTCCTTTATCTGAAGCAGGTCCTCTCTCAAATGCTTTGTTGCCTCAGCATGAATAGTGATGTCACTCATTCCCAGACTCACGTAAGTATTTAGGTATCGGATCGGATCCTTGACCATCATATGAAGGTCAAGCTTCGTATCAGGAATAGCCTTTTTCACATATTTAATAACCGGAGGTCCAAAGGATATATTTGGAACAAACAGGCCATCCATAACATCCACATGAATGATATCTGCTCCTGCATTTACCACTTTCTTAAGTTCATCCTCCATATGACCGAAGTCAATAGATAGTATCGATGGAGCAAGTATGTTCATTACCATTTCCTCCTACTCTTAACGTCGTTATATATATCAACGTAGCTTGCATATCTTTCCTGCGATATAACGCCACTTTCAAGCCGCTCCTTCACAGCACAGGAAGGCTCCGCTATATGCACGCATCCAGTATATTTACAGCTCTCATTCAGTCCTTCAAACTCTCTGATATAATATCTTATATCATTCTCGTCGCTGACCATAAGCTCTATCGAGCTGTATCCCGGCGTATCAATAATAAATGTATCTGTGAAACCCGGGACAGGTATTATCTCCGTGTGACGAGTTGTATTCTTACCCTTACCCAGCTTCTTGCTGATATCCCCAGTCTCTCCATTGTAGTCCGGAACCAGGCTATTGATAAGAGAGGATTTGCCAACTCCCGAAGGACCTGACAAAACTGTTATCTTGCCATTGAGGAGTTCTCTTATCTCATCATGGCCCCTGCCATTGATATTTGATAGCTCTACTACCTTATATCCTGCGTTACTGTAAATGCCCCTTAGTCTATCCAATTCTTCCGGATTATCCTTTAAGAGATCAACCTTGCTCAGAACTATACAGGTCTCCATCTCCTGCTTCTCCATATTGATGAGAAACCTGTCGAGAAGACCGGTATTCGGAACAGGATGCGCAACTGCGAAGATAACCAGTGCCAGATCTACATTTGCTACAGCTGGTCTGATCAGTTCATTTTGTCTATCTACTATATCAACCAGAAATGCCGTATGCTCCTGCTCGCTTATAACATCGATTTCTGCATTATCACCAACCAGCGGTGTTATTCCTTGTTTCCTGAAAACACCTCTGGCTCTTGTCTCATAAATAACACCAGCGGCATCTACATAGTAGAAGCCGCCGATTCCTTTAATTATTCGTCCTCTTAATATCATATCTACTCATTCTGATAAGAAAGTGTCAGTGACTTGTTATAGCTTGCTGATACGTCAGCACCATTTGCGTCAACTACTGTAAATGACACTGTACCATTGTTGTAGCCCAGTCCACCGGCAGCACCATTAACATCAATCGTAGCTCCTGACTGTGTTGTTGTATATGCCAAGTGATATCCACCTTCATCGTTGATATATACATTTACTGTAACTGTACTAGCTGCAAGTGTCTCATCAGCTGTTGAGATACTTCCTGTTACTGTACCCTTATAAGACTTCTTCTCTGCACCATTACTGATTACAAAATCAACTGTAGTCTTCTCTTTAACCTCTGTATCAGCCGGTACGCTCTGTCTGATAACAAGACCGGATGCAACCTCTGAATTGAACTCATAGGATACATTTCCTGCTGTAAGTGTATTGGATTCAAGAGCTCCCTTTGCGGCAGACTCTGTAAGACCTGAAAGGTTAGGCACCTTAACTGTCTTCTCTTCCTTACCCTGGCTGATGTAGATAACTATTGTATCTCCAGCCTTTGCCTTTTTACCCGCGGCAGGGTCTGTTGATATAGCCTTGCCTTCTTCTATCTCATCATCAAACTTATAGGATCTGGTTGGCTTGAAGCCCTGCTTCTCAAGTGTTTCATAAGCGGCATCTTCATCCATTCCCTTGACATCAGCGACATCCAGCTCTGCGGCTCCGGCGCTGACTGTAATTATTATCTGTGCATCCTTTGCAATATCTGTTCCAGCTTCTACATTCTGACTGATAACATAGCCTTCCTTAACATCTGTAGAGTTTTCCTGAACAAACTGGTAATTTGTGAAGCCCGCTTCCTTCATATCCTTCTCTGCAGCCTTTTCACTCAGACCAACTACATCAACCATTTTGATCTTAGCCTCTTCTGTAGAAGCCTCTGTGGTTGCCTCTGTAGTCTTCTTTTCCTTGCTGCCGAAGCTGAACCAGCCCATCATGTTACCAACTACTACGAATATAATAACTGCGACTATAACTGCTGCAGCGATACCACCTATCATTACAGCCTTCTCAAGCTTTGGATCTACATCTGACTCGTCATCTTCATCATAGTCATCATCCATAGCATATCCATCATCTTCGTCATCGATTTTCTTGAGACTACCCTTTCTGGCAGGACGCTCATCATAGAAGTCCTCATCCTCCTGATTGAGAAGAGCCTCTATACGACTTCTATCAGGTCTGACCTCAGAACTCTCAGCAGCCTTACCTGCTGCTTCCATTTCCTCATCATAAGCCTTATTAGCGCTACCATTCTTGATCTTCTCCATATCCTCGTTGGTAAACTGCTGTGTAGGCGCTCCAGTAACTGTAGCTGGAGCAACGATTATATCGATGCTTGGGTTATCCTTAACTCTATTCAGATCCGCGATAAGTGCAGCTGCAGTCAGATATCTTCTCTCAGGCTTCTTCTGGGAAGCTTTAAGTATAATCTTCTCAAAACTTGGGTATATATCCGGGTATAGCTGTCTAGGCGGAATCATTTCATTCTGAATGTGCATGAGCGCTATAGCTACATTTGTGTCTCCCTCAAAAGGAACTCTTCCTGTAACCATCTCATACATAGTAATACCAAGTGAATAGATATCACTTCTCTCGTCACTATATCCACCACGCGCCTGCTCAGGGGATATGTAATGCACCGATCCGATACCAGTAGTAGACATTGTAGTGGAGGTTGCAGCCTTCGCAATACCAAAGTCTGTAACCTTAATGTTACCACTCTTAGAAACGATAATGTTCTGTGGTTTAATATCTCTATGAATCACATGATGCTCGTGAGCAGCCTCCAGACCAGAAGCTATCTGAATAGAAAAATCTATAGCCTGACTCATAGACAGACGGCCATTTAGATTAATATACTCCTTCAGAGTAATGCCTTCTACCAGCTCCATTACTATGAAATATCTTCCATCATCTTCACATACATCGTAAACGCTTACAATATTTGGATGTGTAAGTCCTGCAGATGATTGTGCCTCTGCACGGAACTTAGAAACAAAGTTTTGATCTGAACTATAATCAGACTTCAGCACCTTAATTGCCACAAATCTTTTAAGTCGCTCATCCTTTGCTCTGTAAACAGTGGACATTCCACCTGTTCCCACAACATCTATTATTTCATATCTATCATCTAGTATTGTTCCGGGTTTTAACATAACTTACCTCTCTATATCGAAATTATTATTACGGAAATGTTATCATTTCCACCATAATAATTGGCTCTGCTTATTAATGAAGAAACAGCCTGATCTAAAACCTGATTCTCCTGAACTATATCCTTTATCTCATCGTCCTCGACCATATTTGAAAGGCCGTCCGAACACATGAGTATCTTATCACCTTCTTTAATATCCAGTTCAAAGAAGTCAGGCATAGCCTCATCCCTAGAGCCCATAGCTCTGGTGATGATATTCTTCTCAGGATGATTTCGTCCCTTATTTCTCTCCAGCTGTCCGCTCCTTATAAGTTCCTCAACAAGGGAGTGATCCATAGTCACCTGTTTTATATCATCATTTATTATATATAATCTACTGTCGCCTATATTTGCGACATACAGTTTATCGTTTATAATTACAGCTGCCACCATTGTGGTGCCCATGCCCATCTTGTCCTTATCCTTCTCAGACTCCTTGTACAGCTCATTGCTGGCATATACCAGAGCCCTTCTAAGTAAGGAGATAGGATTTGCAACTGTCGACTTCGAAACAAAGTCAATCACGATACTGATGGCATATCTAGACGCAAAGTCTCCAGCAGCGTGACCGCCCATTCCATCTGCAACAAGATACAGATTAGGAAGTGGTCCTACCGGCTTATCGCTCACAAATATACTGTCCTGGTTATTATTTCGTTTTCTTCCCTTGTCTGTCCTACCAGTGGAAACTAGTCTCATAAACCATACTTCCTTCTTAACTGTCCACAGGCAGCATCTATATTTCTGCCCATACCTCTCCTAATAGTAACATTAATTCGATATTTTTCAAGTATTTTCTTAAATCCTTCGACCTCCGTGGTCCCAGAAGCCTTGTAATCTCGCTCATCTACGGGATTTACTGGAATCAGATTAACATGGTATATTCCATGCTGTTCTCCCCTTGAATTATGCTCCTTCAGAAGCTTTCCAAGCTTTTCAGCACACTCAGCTGTATCATTCACCCCATTCATCAAGCTATATTCAATGGTTATACGTCTTCCCGTTTTATCAAAGTAGTAGTCTGTCGCTGCAAGGGTCTCTTCTATCGTATACTGATTAGCGATAGGCATTATCGTTTTACGTAGCTCGTCAGTAGGTGCATGCAGGGAAAGCGCAAATGTCACTCCCAGCCCTTCATCTGCAAGTCTCTTTATGTTAGGAACTATACCACAGGAGGAGACTGTAATATTCCTGATACTGAGATTGTAGCCCTCTTCACTTGTTATGATCCGAATGAATCTGAGTAGATTATCATAATTCTGGAAAGGTTCGCCTGTTCCCATAACTACGACGTTAGATACGAGCTTATCACTACTGTCAGCTTCGGTAGCTATTCCAAGCTCTATCTCTTCTTCTCTAACCTTATTGATTGCCATATATATCTGTCCCAGCATTTCTCCCGCTGTAAGATTTCTTATACATCCTCCAATAGTTGAGGCACAGAACTTACATCCCATAGCACAGCCTGCTTGAGAGGATATACATATAGAATTACCATGCTTATACTTCATGAAGACCGTCTCTATCATCTGGCCATCTTCCATCTCAAAGAGGAACTTACGTGTTCCATCCTCATTATCAGTCTGATGTGTCACGTACTTAACCGGTGTCAGGTCTTTACGAAGCGACTCCCTCATTTCCTTGGAGATATTAGTCATTTCATCCACATCAGATACGTGCCTTTTATGGAGCCACTCATAGATTTGCTTTGCACGAAACTTAGGATAACCTCTCTCGACTACATATTCAGTTAGTTCATCCATATACATTGAGCGAATATCCATATTTACCTCTTGGTTACTCCCTTGCTAATATACAAAAATAAAATCCATCGCTTCCGTCTATCCCCTGAATAAAGGTTCTTTCCTCAAGGATTTTATACTCAGCATACTCCTTCAGAAAAGCCCTTACTACCTCTCCATTCTCCTCTGTATTAATGGTGCAGGTGGAGTAGCATATTCTTCCTCCAGTTTTCACATATTTAGAGGCATTACCAAGAATCACAAGCCCCTGTTTTGCAAGTTCAGACATAATTTCAGGTGTCATGTGATACTTAATGTCGTTCTTTCGTCCAATGATTCCAAGCCCTGAACATGGGACATCCGATATTACTACATCGAATTTATCCTCTTCAGCTAAGTTAACATAATACTCGTTAGCTTCGGTTGCATCGCCCCACTCTACTGTTATCCCTGGCTGATATATATAAGCTTCTTCGCTTCGCTCAGAATGACATGGAATACCAAGTCTCTCTGCATTTTCCTTTATTATCTCTAACTTCCTCTTTGATATGTCGTGGCTGACAACTATTCCAGCCACATTTCCATCCGTCGCCAGTTCATATGCCAGCATGGACTTTCCACCTGGGGCGGCGCAAATATCAAGTATCTTGTCACCTGGCTTAATACCAGCATGTTCAACGGTATATACCGAGGTTTCATCCTGAACCACAAATAGTCCCTCTTTATATCCCGGAAGTCGTCTGATTGAATCATAGCCACTGATACGAAGACATCTATCAGAAAGGATACCGTCCTTAACAGTTATCCCCTTATTTTCGAACAGCTTCTTTAATTCTTGTTTATTTGTCTTTAAGGAATTTATCCTAATGACTGTATCATGCTCAGCAAATTGATCTTCAAGGATTAACTTAGCATTATCCTTTCCATATACTTTTACAACCAGATCACATAGCAACTGTGGAGTGGAATATCTAACATCCATTCTACTAACGAGCAGGCTATCTAGTTTCTTTTCATCCTTCAGCGCTGCAACCTTACGAAGCACGGCATTTACATATCCTTCTCTTCCGCTTAGTCCAATGGTTTTTACAAGTTTCACGGATTCATCTATTGCAGCTCTATCAGGGACCGATTCCATATATTTAATCTGATAGATTCCCATTCGAAGTATTATCCTGGTATTCACATCAGGAGCATTTTTCGAAAACTTTTCAATAAGGAAATCCAGCGATATTTTACGCTCAACAGTTCCTTCTACAAGTCTGGTTATAAAGGCTCTATCTCTTTTATCATTAAACTGCAAATGGCGAAGCGCCATATCCAGCACTTCGCCTACAAATACATCTTCAGATTCTATTTTCTTTAATATATCAAAAGAGAATTTTCTTGTATCCATTTGTTTACTGTCCTACAACCACTTTATAACCATTTAAAAATGCGACTGTGTCCATAGGCTTCTTGCCCTCTGGCTGAAGCTTCTTTATCTTGAGTCCCTTCTCACCGCATTTAATAACGAAATACTTCTTTGTTACTTCGCATACCTTACCTACAGAAACCGTGTCATCCAGCACATCAACAACCTCGGATTCTATAAGCTTGAGGTTCTTATCTCCAAGTGTCATAAATGCACATGGCCATGGATATAGTCCTCTTACAAGTCTTTCTATCTCTACTGCAGGCTTATTCCAGTCGATTATTCCCATAGTTTTATCCAGCTTACCTGAGTAGCAGCTATCCTCCTCCTTTTGAGGAATTCTATCTGCTGTACCTGCTTCAATATCAGCCATAGTTTTAACAACAAGATCAGCTCCCAGCTTTGATAATTCAGCTGTAAGTGTTTCTGTGTTATGTAAACCAACAGGACATTCAGCCTGACTAATAATATCTCCTGTATCCAGTCCTTTAGCCATATACATAATAGTTACGCCGGTGGTCTCATCACCATTTATTATACAAGCTTCGATAGGTGATGCACCGCGGTATTTAGGAAGTAGCGATGCATGAATATTGATACAGCCGTACTTAGGAATGTTCAGAACATCCTCTGAGAGAATCTGTCCATAAGCAGCTACTACTATTATATCAGGATTAAGGTCACGGAGTTCTTCAACAACTGTAGCCTCTCTAAGTTTTTCTGGCTGATATATATCTAGTCCTAATTCCATTGCTGCCAACTTAACATCTGGTGGTACTAGCTTCTTACTTCTTCCCTTTGGTTTATCTGGCTGTGTATATACGCCAACTATTTCATGGCCTGCCTCATTTATTTTTTTAAGTGGTAGCACCGCGAAGTCAGGGGTGCCCATGTATACTACTCTCATATTATTCCTCTTACTGTCAAAGATGATGCGCTTCTTCGAGCTTTGCTCTCAGAATGACATTATTCCAATTTTTTAAGACTTTATTATCATTCACTCAATGTCTTCCTAATCTTCCGACACTGGTTCTACTTTGTACAAACCATCAATTGCCAGATCCTTATAGAGTATTCCATCCAGGTGATCCAGCTCATGGCAGATAGCTCTGGCGAGTAGATCTTCACCCTCTACAGTTATCTCCTTCATATCTCTATCAAGAGCCTTGCATATAACGTGCTGTGGTCTGGCAACCTCACCCTGTA